>JBDSZP010000046.1:0-36416 GCA_039925065.1 Luteolibacter sp. | reverse complement strand
ATCCGCGTAATCCGCGGTCAAAATATTGATTCGGCTATTCCATCACCGCCGGAACAACCGTCACCTGCATTCGGTTCATCGCAAAGTCCCCGAAAATCGTCGCCAGCGCCACATCCGCAGCATCGCGACCATAAGCGATCACGATTCTGTTACCCTTCGTCTCCACCTGCGTTGCATCAAATGTATACCATCGGCCGCCGATAAACGCCTCGAACCATGCATGCAAATCCATCGGCTGAAGCTCATGAAGGAAACCCACCACCATCCGCGCCGGAATATTTTTCGCCCGGCAAAGCGCAATTCCCAAGTGAGCGAAATCCCGACAAACGCCACATCGGGAGTCCAGGGTTTCCAATGCCGAAGTCGAGGCGTTGCTCGATTCGGAAACATAGCTGATCTCCCGTTGCACCCAATCATGGATCGCCTGGGCTTGAGAATAGTTAGGAGGAAGATTTCCCACGATGGAATTCACCTCTCCAGTCAACCGATCCGATTGGCAATAGCGGCTCGGCAAAAGGTATTGGATCACATCCGTAGGCAGCGATTCGACCGGTGTCAGCGGCGCGTCCTGATACACATCGATGGCATCCGCGACCTTCACCCGATAATTCACCGAGACCTGGAACTCTCCCGCCGGCATGATCATCCGCTGGCAAAGATTTCCATAAACGTCCGTAAATTCCAGCACCGGCACCTCCGGATGAATATAAAACTCTTCCCGCAAGACCCACTGCGCCCAGCCACTTCGCGGGCGCAGCATGAAGATCACCGCCACGTTGTCGGAGGTTTGGTAAGAAAGCTGGCAGGTGGCATCAAGAATCATGGCGGATATCAATCATCGGCGTAAAACCGATGCAGGCAAGTCATCTCTCGACGCGAGCGCCAGTTAGACAAGGGAAATCCCCCCGGGGGAGGCAATCAGTCCGCCTGCACAAGCCATCGTGATTTGAGAAAGCCTGCACGGATGGGAAGAATTCACCGCAAAGCCGCAAAGTTCGCCAAGGGACGCGAAGTCAGATGCTGGGTTTTTTGGATGAAGCGAAACGCGGAGGCGGGGAGGTCGCTGAGGGAGACGCGGGGGAATAACTGGGGCTTCGAAGGTTTACAGCAAGGCGCGAAGTTCGCAGAGAAACGCAAAGTCAGATGCTTGGTTTTTGGGAGTAAAACTCTTCACTTCTCTTCATTTCAAAGTTCGATGTTGGACGTTCGATGTTCGACGTTCAATCCTCCATCGCCCGCGCTTGGGAGCCCATTTTATCCACGCCGCTCCAGTCGATATCCCTCCTCTGCCGACGCACCACCGCCGGAAAACCCCCAACTTCCTCTGCCGGAGCGATGGCGATCCACCGCCTGCTTTGCCATGCGGCGAACCATCGGGCGACCTCTTCGGACGTCGGTTCGCGCACCGTTGGTTCGGCGAAAAGATCAGCAAGACGTCCGCGTCGACGCAAACGTTTCAGCAGCTCGAATTCGATCTCATCCAACCGGCATTGCGCATGATCGTTCGAGTCGCCGCGCCAGACAGCGAGGTGGATCGGCGATTCATCATCAGGAGCAAACTCCTCCCAGTCCGCACAAAGATCCGCAGGTACGGGCAGTTCCAACAGCATCACATGCGGCTGCAAGGTGAGTTCCGCATCCATGAAGCGTTCCGGCGGCACCACCTCCCACTCGGCCGCCTCGTAGATCTCCATGTAGGCATACTCGATTCTGGCCACTGCCGAAAACCAGCGCTGGCGTTTCTCATCCAGGCCGTCCCAGCCCGCGATGAAATCCGCCATGTTGCGTCCGAGATGGCGCAGGGTGAAACTGCCCGAAGGATGTTTGCGGAGATAGGCCTCCATGATTTCCCAAAACGTCTCATCCGCCGCCATTTTTTGAAGAGTGGGAAAATCCTCCGCGATGGAATCCAGCAATCTGAACCAATATTGGCGGTGATAGAGTTCCAAGCTCTCCGCAGCCGATAGGTTCGCACCCTGCTTCATCAGTTCCTCCGCCTTCGCCAGGAATTCGGGCGAATGCCCTTCATCCACCGGCGCGAGTTCGGTGCTCGCGCGGCTCCGGCCACGCAGGGGCATCAGCAGGGCTGAGAAAAACTCGCGTTGGGTTTGCTCAAGCGGCTGCATGACTTGCTTTCTTTGCCAACGCGGACTCGCGCCAGGTTTCGGATTTCCTGGCCTCGGTCCAGACTTCTTCGAACGAAGGGATTTTTCCATCCCACTCCAGCAAGGTCGCCACGGCGCCGCAGCGTTCGATCGCACGTTCGTAGAGTTTCCACACCGGATCGATCACCGGATGATCGTGGGTATCGACGATGAACCTCTCGTAACGCGAGTGTCCGGCAATGTGGATCTGCGCGACGCGCTCCGGCGGCACGAAATTGACATATTCGAGAGGATCGAAGCCGTTGTTGATCGAGGAAACATAGATATTGTTCACGTCCAACAAAATCCCCACATCCGCCAATTCAGCGACTTCTGTGAGAAACTCCCACTCGGTCATTTCATCACTATTGAAAGCGCCGTAACTGCTCACATTTTCCACCGCCAGCGGCACTTCGAGAAAGTCCTGGGTCATGCGGAGATTCTCAGCGGTTTTCCGCACGGCTTCGAAGGTGAATGGGATCGGCAGGAGATCGTGGCTCATACTGCCATCCATGCTGCCCCAACACAAGTGATCGGAAATCCATGGGGTGTTCGTTCGTTTCACCAGACGCTTCAGTCGCTTCAAGTGATCGCGATCGACGCCATACACATTTCCCGGATAGAGCCCCACGCCATGCTGAACGACGCGGTATTGCTCCAGAATCATATCGAGCACTTCGAGAGGACGCCCGCCCTCAACCATATAGTTTTCGGAAATGATTTCAAACCAGCCGACCGTTGGTTTTTCAGATAGAATATGGCGGTAGTGTGGCGAACGAAGGCCGATGCCGGTTGCCAGTTCCACACCGCCGGTAAATCGCGAGGCACTCATGATAGAAGAAGTGATGGAGAGAAAAAAGGAACCCCGCAGGGACGAATCGCCACTGCGGGGTTCCGGCGAAAATCAGAGGATCTGGCCGTCCTTCTTTTCCTTGTCCTTATCCTTGCCTTTGCAACCGTCTTTGCCCTTGCAGCCATCCTTGCCGGAGCACTTGTCCTTGTCGGCTTCGTTGGAGATGGAGAGCTTGCCATCTTCCTTCTTGTCCTTGCCTTTGCAGCCGTCCTTGCCGTCGCATTTGTCCTTTTCCTTCTCAACGGCGACAGGAGATCCAAGCAATTGGGATGCATGGGAAACAGTGGCTCCGGCAGCGAAGACTCCGGCGAGGGCGGCTGCCACGAGGGCATTGGTGGTTTTCATAATGTTTGATTTGGGTTGGTTGTTACACAAAGACGAATTGATTTTCCCGCTTTGTATGGAGTGAGACTCGCAACCTTCGGATTTATTCCAATCAATTTCTGGTGTGCGATTCGAGGCATTCATTCTTCGTTCGTAGTTCAACCCTTGAGGGTGTCTTCGTTGCGTAATGAAGACACCCTCAAGGGTTGAACTACGAACGAAGAAACCATTACTTCATGATCTCCAAACGAATATCCTCCGAGTTCGCGCGGAGTTCGGGGGCATACATCGCTTCCGCCGTCGCGGGCAGGGCTTTGTAGATTCCAGGAGCTTCGGCGCGAAGCTGATAGCGCACGGTGTTCGTTCCACGAGGCAGGGCCCGGATGAAGAAGTCCACCGTCTGGTCGCGTGGCTCCATGTAGGCGCTGAAGCCACCACTTCCGCTGACATAGCCGCTGAGCGCATCCAACGCTTCGAATCCGGCAGCCTTGGCGTCGGAGAAGATGAGATACTCGTAATCATTTTTACTTTCGAGAACGAGTTCCACTTCGATGCGGTCGCCTGAAGAAAGCTTCGCACCATCCGTTAGCGGCTCACGACGGAAGCGTTCGACGTTTTGTTTCACGACCAATCCGCTGGAATCAGGAACTTCGCTTTCCTTTTCCAACGCGATGAGTTTGGAAACATGGCGTGCAACCTTCACCTCCAGGCCCGCGGCGCGGAGTTTGTCTTCGAGGGTGAAGACTTCCAGATAGGCATTCGCATAAAGCGTGCCCTTGCCGCTACGGCGAAGCTCAATCTCATGTTTTCCAGTGGTAACGGCATCGCCTGTTATCACAACCGTCCCATCATAGGAGAACAAGTTCTCCCGATTGATGGGAACCTTGCGCAGCGATTTCCCATCCATCAGCACTTCCACTTCCATCTCGGGCGCGTCCTCACCGCTGGCTTTGAAATAGCTGGCGATCGCTTCCACAGCAAATGCGGTATCGCGCGTCGATTCCCAATAGCTCGCGTGTTTGCGGTTGTTCACCAGGTATTTCACCAATCCGCGGGTGTCCGCATCCTTCGGTTTCGCGGCGGCCAGCAGCTTGAGATACCACGCATGCGCCTCCACTTCGCTGCCATACCAGTTCCACCAATAGCCCTGGTTCTGAAGATCCAGATAGGCGGTTTGGTTTTCCGGATCGCGCTTGAGGAATTGGGAAATTATTTTCATCACCTCGTCGCGGCGGGCCTCGTCACCCTTACGGTGCTCTTCAAGACCGAGCAAGCATTTCGCATAGACCGGCAAATCCACGCGGTCTCGATAGAGGAATGTCAACATCGGCTCCGAGTCGCGTTTCGACTCACCGAGAACGAGGCGGTCGAACGCATCCAGCGCATCAGACGTCCATTTTTCATATCTGTTATCGTCCGGAATCTTCTTCCCTGCCTTGCGAAGCGCCTCGCGCTCGACATGAAGCTGCAGCGCCGCGACCTGCTTGCGTTCATAGGCCATCAGCCAATTGATTCCGGCATTCAGCATCGCATCCGGCACCTTCGCCCCACTCTCTCTAGCAACCAGCAAACCGTGCACTACTACCGCCGTCGTATGCGGATAGGAATACTCACCGTAGCCGGAAAACCATCCCCAGCCGCCATCGGAGTTCTGCATGGACATGAGTTTCTCAATCCCCTTGCCGACCATTTTCTCCATCTCCCCCTCGTCGAATACCGGGTTCGTCTGCCACTGTTTCCACTGCGCGGCGCGTTCGGCAGAATCCCCGAGTTCCTGCGGATTCAGGTTCGTCCGTTTCGCCTTCACTTCGCCCAGGTTGATCTTGAGATCCTTGAGCATCTTCTGCGCGATCACGGCCGGAACGAAGCGGTTCAACGTTTGCTCCGTGCAGCCATACGGATAGCTCGCCAGATACGGAATCGCATCCACCACCGCGCCGGCGACGGTAGGCGAAAAACGAACGGTTAGCTTCGATTGATCCGGCCGCCGTTGTTCCGGCACCTCCATGGAAATCTTTGCGGATTCCGCGCCAGGCTCCACCGTGCGGCTCCACGCGTCCTGGCGCGACATGCCGTGCACACGGACCGGCAGAGCACGCTCCACCGCATCGCCATCATCACCGGAATCGACGCGCATGCGGAACTTCGCCTCTCCTTCGTGCAGCGCCTTCACCCGCCAATCGACGCGCGCTTCCGACTTCGCGGCGATTTCCACCGTCTGCGGCGCACCATCGATGGCTTCCAGCGTGTTGCCATCCAGCTCAAGCGAAACCTTCACTGTCTTCGGCGCGTCGTGATCATTTTGAACCACCGCGCTGAAAACCGATTCATCGCGCTCCACCAGGAATCGCGGTGCCTGCAAGCGGACTAACAATTCTTTCGACGTAATGATCTCCGCGCTGCCTTCGCCGACATGCGTGTCCTTTCCGAGAACCCACACGCGGGCCTTCCACGTCGTGAGATTGTCGGGAAATTCCAGCGGGATCTCCGCATGGCCGTCGGCATCCGTTTGGATCGCACCGGACCATTTCAGGAGATCTGCGAAATCCTTGCGGACGAGGATCGGGTTCGCGTTAGGTGCTGCCTCACCCACCATGTCCTTGTCGGCTAGGGACTCATTCTTGGCCGCCATCGGCATGGCAGAGGGTGCTTCCATGATGGCATCGACCGCGCCACTGGCCATCATCATTCTTGAACCGCCACCTCCAGAACCGCCCGACACCTTGGTGTAGCGCCGATAAAGCTCCTCATCCCCGAACCGTCCCAGCGACTGCATCCCCGGGACTTTCGGAGGCTGAAGATTTCCTGTCGGCGCAGGAATCGACCCCGTGTTCCAATCCGGATAGTAGTTGTTTTTCCAGGTCCAGAAATTCTCGTGGATCAACCCGACATTCGAGCCGCCCGTGATGGCTTCGAGCGACTTGTCGTAAACTGATAGCACCGCGATCCCGGTCACCGGCTTCCGGTCAGCATCGCGCAGGGTCACGCGCAGCGCCGACGTTTCGCGCGGCTTCACCCGGTCCTTCGCCGGCTCAAGCGTCACCTCGATCAACTTGCTCACGGGCGGCAGTAGGATCTCGCGCACCGCCGAATGAACCCGCGCCCCATGCACGGTGATGCCTTCGATATACATGTTAGGCATATCACGAGCATCCAACGGCACCCCGACTTCCAGACTCTTTCCATCGAGTTGGATGCGGCGGGCCTCGCGTCCGGCGGAACCGGCGACGTGGAGGAAAAGCCAGACGTTGGCGTTCTCCTTGTCGCTGTTCACGCGGAGTTTCACCGTTTCGCCCGGCACATGCGTCGCCTTGTCCGCGATCAGTTCGAGCGGGCCGAAATGCCAGTCCTTGGGATCGGCGCGGCCCGGACCGTGGACGTTGAGAATTGTCGCGCCCTCCGCCGCTTCACCGCCTTTGTAGGACAGGCTGGCGGCGAGGCGATATTGTCCGGTCGCGGGCGCGGCGAACTTCTGATGGATCTCGCCCTGCGCGTCCGTTTCGACAGGAAACGACTGTATTTCCTTTTCCTCGATGCGGCCGTTTTCCCCGTTGAAGATTTGGAAAATCTTCAAAGTCCCCTTCGCAGCGACCACCGGTTTCCCCGCCAGCGTGGCAGCGGAAACCGTCGCCTCCACGGACTCACCCGCACGGCTGTAACCGCGATCCGTCCACACGATGACCTCGAAAGGTTTCCTAGCAGCAATCACCGACCCCGTCCCGCGCTCCTCGCGGCGCGACGCATCCACCACGCGGGCCTCGATGGTGTATTTCGAATCCATGTCGCTCTGTGCCTGTTTTGCCGGTGCGGTATCGACCTCAATCTTCGCCGTCCCGTCAGGACCAATCGGCACGTTGCGCTTCATCACCAGTTCGTCCGGTGTCCACCGGCTCCCCCGCCACCACGACGGATGCGGCGGGATGCAGCCCCAATTTCCCCAAGTCGGATGCCAGGAGGCATCGCTGCCGTTCCACCAGGCACCGGGGCCATAGAGCCAGTCCCAGCGCCATGCCGGAAACCACCGCTCGCCGATAGAACTGCGTTTCACGATGATTTCAACATTCGCGTTTCTAACTGGAGATCCGTGAAAATAGGTCGCCTTCACCGTCGCGGTGAACTTATCACCCAGCTTCACCGGTTCTTCCGGTGCGTCCACCTTCACCTCGTATTCCGGCTTCCGGTATTCCTCCACCCGCAGGCTGACGTTCGCCGCGATCTGGTCGCCGATGAGAAACGTCGCGCTCCACGTCCCGAGCACCGCGTCCTTCGGAATAATCACTTCGCTTTCCACGGCCCCGAGATCGTCCGTCCTGAGCTTCTCGATCTTCATCGCCTCCTCGCCGCGGCCGTTGGTGATGACGAGCCTGCCTCCCTTGTTAGCCCACCTGCTTTCGTTCGGCTCGAAGTAACCCACGTTGCGGAAATAGAACTTCAGATGCGCGGTATCGCCGGGTTTGTAAAGCGGCCGGTCCGAGATGCCATACGTGAGATCCCGGTTGCCATTCTCCAACAGCGGCTGCGCAATGCCCATCGGCTGGAATCCGTAAAATGCCATCGTCCGGTCCTTCTTGCGCGCGATCGCCAGCCACTGGAAATCTCCGTCCAGATCACCGAGCCCTAGCAACGTTTTCCCGTCGTCGTCCGTCGTCCGCATCAGTTCCTTCGTGCGGATATCCGTGTTCCGCTCCAAGGGATTTTTCCGTTCGTGATAGACCGATCGATAACCAAAAAACTCGATCTCCGCCCCCACCACCGGCGCACCGCCCGCGGCATCCGCCACCCACCATTGCTTCTTGCCGCCCACATCGTTCTGGACGATCACCGAATCCGCGATCCACACCAGCGTGCGAAACGAATTCCCGTTGGCGATCTCCCCCGTGATCCACCAAGCCCCCGCCTTGTCCAGCGGCACCACGATGTCCGTCCGCGTATCCCGGTGCTTTTCGCGCGGCGTGAGCGGGGTTTCCCAACTGGCAGCGACTTTACCCACGTATTTCGCCGCGTTGCCAGAAATCAGGAGGTTGGCGATGTTGGAAGGATTCGCCCTCTCCCATTCGAGATTGCGTGGATTGCTTTTCAAATACTCCTGTGTGTCGCGGACCACCGCCTCCATATCCACCGGCGCGGCGGTTAGTTTGATCTCCGTCGCATTGCGGAAGACCAGCGGCAGGGTCGGTTTCACTCCGGCAGGCATTGTTTCCGCAGGCTCGAAACGCCCCCAGTTTCCGACGATCTGCTGGAGCCGATTCTTTCGCAAATCGCCGTTTCCGGGGCCGAACTTCGTGATGGTCTGCTCCAGTACCTCGCGTGCCTTGTCGTATTGGCGACGGTTCAGGAAAATGTCCGTCAAAGCATCCCCCGCCATGCCACCTTCCAATTTGTTATCCAGAATCGAGCGATAGAGCGCGATAAAATGATACTCCGCAGGCAGTTTGAAACGACGCACGCCATCCGAGGTTTTTGCCAGGCACTCGTCCTCCGCGAGTGTGTCCATTTCGAGAATCCCCTTCGCGCTATCAGGATCCTGCTGCTGCCACCAGCCATAGGACGAGAGCGTTTCCGTGCCGAACTGGGATTGCGAAAATCTCGCCCGCTCGGCAATCATCACCGCTCCCATGTCCGGGTCCTTGCTCAGACGCTGTTCCTCGGACAGAGCGAATCGCCAGCGCTCGCCATCGTTTTTCGCCGCTTCCCACGATGCGGGCTGCGGATAGAGCACCGGTGCATCGCCCTTCCACGGTGCCCCCTCCGTGCCGCCTTCCGGTCCCGGCTCGCCCCACTCCGGTAGCTTTTCGAAGGGGGTGAGCGTTTGTAATTTCCACGCTTCATTCTGTCTGAAGACCGCCGCCATTTCCCGCCATGCGAGAACCCCTTCCGCCGCCATCCCCGGCTTGGTCACTGCCTGCCGCAGCAGTTGCAGCGAGCGGATGTGATCGCGGTATTGGGTGTTCACCGATTGCCCTGCGGAAGCCGTGTCCTCTGGGATCGCCATGCCTTTTCCGTATCGATATCCACCGGTGCGTCTGAATTCCCCGGCGATGATTTGGCCGCCATGCGGTGCCCGTCGATAGACCGCAGCCGCCGATGTCAGCAGGCTCGGGTTCTCTGGATGAGTGGTCACCGCGCGTTCCACGAGTTCGTCCAGCTCCACCCAGGCATTCAGATTTCCCAATGCCTCGGTCGCCCGCTCCAGATCCGAGCCGGAACCAGCGTCCGATACCGGCAACAATTTTTCCCCATAGAAATTCACGACGTCCCGCCACATTCCCCGCTGGATGAGCTTGTCCCGTTCCGCGCGCAGCGATTCGGTTTCCTGAGCCATCAGATTCACGCTGGCAGCCACCACCGCCAGAAAAAGCCAGAGCAAGGTTTTCATGTCACCTATGATGACACGCGAACTGAATATTCCTTGGAAGAAAATTCAAGGCGGGGGTGATGGTCCGGCGGTTACCTCATTTTGGTTTTTCAACCGCCAATTGACGCCAAGGGCCGCGAATGAAGTCAAATTCACCCGGCGAATCAGGGTCCCGACACCACGGAAAGATCGTGGTAAAACCCGGAAGAGGTTTCCTTGAGATCTCTGGCCCAACGGGACTGCATCCCTCAGCCCAGGGCAACGCCCTGGGTCAGATCATGCAAAGCCATTGGCGGCCTGAAAGGTCGCGATCCGGGGGATGATCGAGCGCGCCGGTATCGCTCCCCGTTGGGGCGCATGAATCTTTGGCGGATGTTACCCAGCCCGATGGGCTGGGCTGAGGGATGTTGACCCTTTGGGCCAATGCCTTTAAGGATTGGCGGCAGTGATTCGACCGGACGAAAAACTCTGCCACGAGCACCAGCCCTATGGAGGGTGGACACTCATGTCCGCCAGCCAATGAGCTGCGAAAGGGAAGTGCCTGGCTCCGCACTTTCTCGTCTCATTGGCCCACGACAGGAGTGTCATGGCTCCTTAGCTTAGTCGGCATCCCAATCCTTAAAGGCATTGCCCTTTGGGCCGGAATACGAACGCCAGGCGTAGGGTTATTCCACCGTCAATGGCAACATGTCCGCCTCTTCGCGTTCATTAGCGGTTGGTTTTCTCAAAGAGGCCGCCCTGTGGTGCTCCACGATCCCGGTTGTTGGGAGGGCCGAAATGCGCTATGCATATCGACCATGAATCGTCGCCAATGGCTGGAATTGGCAGGCAGCGCGGGATTGGCGGCACTGTTCTCAGGCTGCGCATCTTCATCGCGGCCGGGCAGGATCAATACGAAGGCTGCGGAACGTCTCGGCGGCGAGGGCTATGGGATTTGGCAAGGCGGACGCTTGATCGGCGGACGCAATCCGGCCCACCGATTGCCCTCGCTCAGCATCACCAAATCCTTGGCAGCGCTCGCGGTGGTCCGCGCGGCAGGCGAGGGCTGGATCGAGCTCGACCGGCCGCTCATCGACGTCATTCCGGAATGGCGGGCGGATGCGGGGAAACGCCGCGTCACAGTGCGCATGCTGGTCAATCAAACCGCCGGATTTTCCTCAGGCGTGGCGGAACTCTATCGAGGAAGCATCCGGGACAAGGGCGCGGCTGCTATCACGCTGCCACTCGTCGATCCACCGGGCGAGCGATTTCGTTATGGCCCCGCATCGGATGAAATCCTCGCGGAAGTGCTACGTCGTTATCTGCTCGAGCACGGTTCCACGACGGAGGATTTCCTGCGCGAGGTCATGGGTCGCATCGGTATTTCCAGCCCGGATTGGCGCAAGGACATGACAGGACATGACTATCTATCAACCGGCGCGGAATTCAGCGTGAGGGACCTGGGAAAGCTCGGACGGGTGGCCGCAAAACTCGCCAACGGAGAGAACGCCGCTGCACTGAAAAGCCGTGTTTTCCGCGATCTCGCCTCGCCCCGCATGGCGAACCCGATGGTGGCCGCCGGGATCTGGTGGAACCGCAACGCCGCCAAAGCAGGGGCTTTTTCCATCGAGCCTGAACGCAATCTCAACGCCGTGCGCCCGCCTTCTTTCTGGCAACTCGCCTGTCTCGCCAGCGACACCGATCCTGACTGGCTCGCGATGGTGGGTTCCGGCGGCAAGCGGGTCTATGTCTTGCCGTCGCGCGACCTCGTCATCGCCCGCCTCGACCGCTCCGCAAGTTGGAATGACGGTGCTTTCCTGCGGGCGATGAGTTCGTAGAAACCAGAGAGAAGATGAAAGAGGAAGATTTTTGAACCGCGGATGTCGCGGATGATTGGTATGGGAGAGGAGGGTCTCTTGTTGTCGATAAGATGAACCACGAAGGACGGGAAGGGACACGAAGGAAGAGAATTCGAAAAGGGATTTTTTAACAGATTCTCGATCAGCTCACTTGCCCAGCTTCTGACTCCGCATTTTTTGACAATCTTCGCGGCTTGGCGGTGAAAAAATTCTTTTCTGGGACTGTTCTGGGGCAGCTCGCTTCGCGGGCGAAATGACGTTTCGCGGTCCGTGAAGAGGAAGAGTTCGCGGTTCTCTCCATTCTCTTTCTCGTGCTCTTTTCGTGGCCTTCGTGGTTCGATCTTCAACCTCACCGTTTGATCGCCAGCAGCAGGTTCCCCTCCCCTCCGTTGATGCGATAGCCGGAGCCGAAACCGAGCGGGTTTTTCGGGTTGGTCGCGAAGGCCTGTTTCAGATCTTCCTGCTGATATTGGGCGAAAAGCTCGATGGGCTTCTCGTAGTCGCCGTAAAACCGGAACGACCACTTGTCCTGCGAGAAAAACCGGAAGGGAATTCCCGAGTCATCCTGCAACACCACATGCGATTGGCTGAGGAAAAAGTCGCGAGCATGGGAGAAGCGGTCGTCATACATCAGATAGGACGCCGCTTTGAAATACGTCGCCTTGCCACCAAGTCCGGCCACCCATTGCTGATAGCCCCCCTTGAAACCGCTGTTGGATAGATCGCCGGAAACATAATACGCGGTGTGGCGCATTCCACCACCATCGTAGTATTGCACCTCCACCCCGGGATTTCCTCCGGCAGAAATTGAGTTCACGGATTCCACCTCGCCGCCCAGCATCGCCACGGTGCTCAACAGGATGGGCGTCACACCTCGTAAAACGCTGCGCTCCAGATCGGATCGCATGTCCTTGGTGATGAAGAAACCTGCCAGGAGCTGCGTTTTCGTCGCCTGACGGAAAGCTGCCAGCGCGCCCAGCACCTCTTCCGGCGGCAGGGATTCCAGCGCAGGCACTTCTCCCACCGGTTCCAGTCCCATCAACGCGTAGTTTTTCGCCTCCGGGAACATGCCGCTGATGTGGAGCAGATCCGGACCGCCAAAGGGGTAATAGATCGTGCCCCCGCCACCAATCGCGGGTGTCACCTCCGTGCCCGCCCACCCGTGCATCATCTGGATCCGGGGGCGGACGTTGCCTCGCAGGATCTGGCTGATTTCCCGCTGGTGCGTTTGATATTCCACCGTTTGCTGGAGACGGGAAAGCACCGCCCCGTGGCGCACCGGCTTGCCAGCGAGGAAAAGCCCGATGTCATCCGGCCCCGCCTCGCCCGTCACCACCGGAAAATTGGCAGGCGGAGTTTCGAGATACTGCGGTTGGACAGCAGTCGGCTTGGACGGGCCACAACCGGTGAGACCCAACAAGATCGGCACGATCGACAGGAGCAGGCAGGGAAATTTCATAAGCGTTGGCCGCAATGATGCCCATTCGTGGGGAAAAAGCATTTTCAAAAAGCGCTGCATCGAAAATCCAGCCAATCCGGATAGGAAAATGGGAACCACGAAGGGCACGAAAAGAGCACGAAAGAAGAGGAACGAAGAGAACCTCGGATGAACACAGATGGACGCGGATTTAGAGAAGAATGTTCTTTGGTCTGTTTGGAATGGGTCGATCTCGTCGTCGAAAACTGGAAAAATTCTTATCGACTCTTCCATCCGTGTTCAGCGGCGTCCATCGGTGGTTCGAATTCTCTACCTTCGTGCCCCTTCCCTCCCTTCGTGGTTTCTCTTCCCTATCGAGCCGAACCTCTCCGCAGCGGAAAATAACACAACCACGCGACCAGAACCGTTGCCATGCCCGCCAGCGTCGGGCCCGGATCAGCGATCAGGGAACGGACCATCACAAACCCGGTCATCGCCAGGAAAACCAGCGGCGGCAGCGGATACAACGGGCAACGGAAAGCCCCTTCCTTCACAGGCCGCCGACGCACGATGAAAATCCCAAACACCGTCAGGAACGCGCACAGGGTCAGCGCGAACTGGGTATAGGTGAGCAATTGGCTGAAATTTCCGGTCAGCACGAAAACCAAGGCCAGCCCCGATAGCATCATCGTCGCCACCACCGGAATGCCGTGGCGGTTCTTCGCCGCCAGAACCCGCAGGAAATGGAAATCCCGTCCCATCACATCCAGCACCCTTGGCCCGGCCCAGACCAGTGCACTCACCGTCGCCACAAGTCCCAGCGAGAGCAGTCCGCTGAACCACCGCGCAGCTCCTCCACCGAACAACGCCTCCGTCGCCACGTGTCCGACCTCCGTCACGCCCGCCAGATCCGACACCGGCGCGGCTTTCAGAAACGCAGCGTTCAGCAGCACATACAGACCCATCACCAGCAAGGTGCCATAGACGACCGAGCGAACCACTGTCCGCCGCTCGTCCCTGAGTTCTTCCAGCATGTAAACCGCCGCATTCCATCCCGAGTAGGCATAGAAAACAAATAACAGCGCCACTGCGAATGCCGGTCTGGCGATGATCTCCAGATCCGTCCGGGGCTGAATTTCCCAGCGGATATCCCCGTGCCCGGTCTTGAGGAACGCAGCGAGGATGAACCCAAGGATCAGCGTGATCTTCAGCGCGGTGGAAACTGTTTGCAGCCACGCGCTGGCTTTCAAAGTCATCAAATGTCCGCCCGTCACCGCAGCAAGCGCTATCACCGCAGCCGCCAACGCCGGAACCTGGGGAAACGCCCGATGCGCGTAGCTCCCCAACGCCAGAGCCGCCAACGCTGTCGGCGCGGCAAACCCGACTACCGCCGAGAGCAACCCCGCTGTCCACCCCAGCGATGGATGATAGAGCCGCCCGATGAAATGATACTCGCCCCCCGATCTCGGCAAAGCCCCCGCGAGTTCGGCATAGGAAAGCGCCCCACACAACGCCACCAATCCTCCCAGCGCCCAAACCAGTAAAATCCCGGGTCCCGACGGGATATCCCGAACCTGATAGCCCAGACTCGTGAACACCCCCGTCCCCACCATGCTCGACACCACCAAAGCCGCCGCAGGCAGGGTTCCGATTTTGGATGGGTGAGGATCGTTCATAACCAAAAAGAACCCGGCATGTTCACTCTGCAAGATGTCCTAGATCGGAAAAAGCCGACATAGGAATTTTAGAGTAGGCTCATAGGGCATCGCTCATTTAAGCCCAAGGGAATGGAAATAAGGGATAAAGCTGTCTTTCACGATGTCTGCAATCAGCGCTAGGAACGGCTCGGGATTGCCGTGAGCGTGATCCTGATCGAGTGCGGCGTAGTATTCCAAACGGCGCTCAACGGGCAGCACGGCGGCGGGATAGCCGGATTTCAGGAGTTCCAGATTCATCAGCAAGCGGGAGGTCCGGCCATTGCCATCCACGAAGGGATGGATCTTCACGAAATCACTGTGGACCCGGGCGGCGCGTTCCACCGGATGTAATGCCATCGCCTCGTCGCGATACCATGCAATGAATTTCTCCATCAACTCCGGCACTACCAGTTGATCCGGTGGGAGATGTTCCGCCCCGGAGATGCGGACGTTCACGGTGCGGTAGCGTCCGGCGTTATCGTCGTTGATGCTCTTGAGAATGAGGTGGTGGAGCGACTTGATGGTCCACTCGTCCAGCGGCCCGTTCTTTTGAACGAGCTCCTCCAACAGCAGGATCGCGTCCCGGTGATTGACGGCTTCCAAATGTTCCCGCAGCGACTTGCCACCGATGGTAATACCTTCCAGCGCAACCTTGGTCTCCCGTAGGGTCAGCGTGTTGCCCTCGATCGCGTTCGAGTGATAGGTCCAGCGGACGATGAGATCTTCCCGCAGATTGGCGACGATGGCCGGGTCCAACGGGCGATATTGGTCGAGCCTCGCCTTGAGGGCATCGATTTCTTGGAAGGCTGGGGCGAAAAAAGACATGAGTGGAATTACCAACAAGGCTAACAATGATCGGGCGGACAGAAAGGAGAAAGTGGCGCGAATGGCACTTTCCCCGCCCCGGTCTATTGATTTCCGAAGAAGTGCTCACTCCCCTTCTCACGGAAAACGATCAAGGACGGGAACGTGGGTGAAGCATGTCCGGCAGTTCGCCTTTGCCCGAATCCGAGAGGCTTCTCTGCCGCATTGTCAGGACGGGGGCGTCCTGACTCCTTAGGCTTCCGGTCGAATCCTCGTGCGGGAACAGGCAGGAATGCCTGTGCTACTTCCGGCTAATCGAGAAATCCGGTGAGGGGGCTGGTGGCGTGGGCTTGGTCGGAGGGCTCGGGGAGGCCGAGTTCGTAGGCTTCGCGGCCGGCTTGGACGGCGAGCTTGAAGGCGATGGCCATTCTCACGGGATCGCTGGCGATGGCGATGGCGGTGTTGATGAGCACGGCATCGGCTCCGAGCTCCATGGCTTCGGCGGCGTGGCTGGGTGCGCCGAGTCCGGCATCGACGATGACGGGGACAATGGCTTGATCGATGATGATGCGGATCTGATCGCGGGTGACGACGCCGCGGTTCGAACCGATGGGCGCGCCCAATGGCATGACGGTCGCGGTGCCGACTTCCTGCAGGCGCTTGGCGAGGACGGGATCGGCGTTGATATAGGGAAGGACAGTAAAGCCTTCCTTCACGAGAATTTCAGCGGCTTTGAGGGTTTCGATCGGGTCCGGAAGCAGGTAAGTGGGATCCGGGTGGATTTCGAGTTTCACCCACTTCGGCAGACCAGCGGCGTGGGCGAGGCGGGCAAGGCGCACGGCTTCCTCGGCGTTCATGGCTCCGCTGGTGTTCGGGAGGAGCAGGTAGTTTTCGGGATCGATGAATTCGAGGATGTTGGCGTAGGGATCTTTCTTCCCGGTGAGATCAGCGCGGCGGAGGGCGACGGTGACGATCTGCGTGCCACTGGCGGCGAGGGCATCGCGCATGGATTCGTTGGATGGAAATTTTCCGGTGCCTAGGAAGAGACGGGAGCTGAATTCGCGGCCAGCGATGGTGAGAGTGGACATGGAGGAAGTTGAGAGAGGGTGGTTGAAAGTTGAGAGTGTCAAATATCAGATTGTGGACTCGGAAAGTTCGGTGGTGAGCCAGGATTCGAAGGCGGCGTGGTCGTTCAGATCGTATTGCCAGGAGCGGAAGCCAAGTTCGCGGCCGGTGGCGATGTTTTCAGGAAGATCATCGATGTAGAGAGTGGTCGCGGGATCGAGCCCGTGGTTGTCGATGGCGTATTGATAAATCTCCGGATGCGGCTTGATGGAGCCGGCGATGAAGGAAATCACGCCCGCATCGAAGACGGAGAATTGGGGGAACTCTTCAAAGATCCACGGGTAGTGGATGGCGTTGATATTGGAAAAAAGAATGAGCCGGTGACCGTCTGCGGAGAGCTTGCGGACGCATTCCCACATCGGCTCATTAGGAGTGAAAATCTGCTGCCAAGCGTGGTGAAACTCCGACGGGCTGGCGGAGCTACCGAGGACGCCGAGCGCCCAGGTGACGTAGGTTTCAACGTCGATCGCACCGGTTTCAAATTCGTCCTTCCGCTCCAGCAGACGGGTCAGGCGGGCGGTGGCGTCAGGGGTGCCGGGCGGGAGCAGGCGGGTGAGAGAGGCCTCGAAGTGGAAATCGAGCAGGACTCGGCCGATATCGAAAAGGAAGGTCATGGTTAGAACTGAATGGGGGTAAGCGGATCAGTGGTGATCGATTTCACCGAGGATGAATCTCGCGGCGGCGATGGCACCGGCGTTGCGTCCGTGGCGGATGAGGGCATTTTTCATCGAGCGCCAGCCAGTGGCGTGGTCGCTGAGGAGATCGGTAATGGCGGCACCCAGTGCCTGCGGAGTTTCGGCGAGATGGCCGGCCCCGATAGATTCGAGGAGACGGAGGTTTCCCTCTTCCTGGCCGGGGACAAGGTGGTGGATGAGCATCGGGCAACGGGCGGCGATCGCTTCGTGCGAGGTGGCTCCGCCGGCTTTTCCGACGACGAGATGGTGGCGGTTGAGAAGTTGCGGAACTTTGCGGGTCCACCCGATGAGGCGGACGCGGCCAGGGTAGGCTTTCTGAATTTCCCGGGCCTGTTTGTAAAGAAGTCGGACATTCCGGCCGAGGACCATGGTGAGGGAAACGGCGGGCGAGGCATCGAGCAGGGCGCGGCAATGGCCTTGGAGCAGCTTGAGTTTGGCGGTCGGGAAATAGAGGACGCGGAAGGGATTGCAGGGATCGGACGACTCAATGGGGCTGAGTTTTGAAAAGCAAGGATTCACAGGAAAGCCGGTATCGATGATCTTTTCGGCAGGCAGGCCTTTGCGGATCATGCCCTCGCGGGTCGCGGGATCGGTGACGAGCCAGAAGTCGGTGGGCACGCGCAGCCAAGCGGCGTTGATCTCGATGGAATCGGTGATGATGGTGAAGACAGGCAGCTTTTTTCCGGTTTTTTCAAAGATCGCGGGCAGGAAATACGGGTAAACCGGAAAGGTGCTGATGATGGCGTCCGGCTGGAACTCCGCGATGAGCGCTTCCATGGCGTTTTCAGGACCACGCATGACCGGGGAGCGGGAGGTGCTGAAATCGAAGCGATCGGTGGAGCGGTAAATGGCCGCCCAGATTCTCGGGAAATGGGTGATGCAGTAGCGGTAGGCGCAGGCTACGGCGTTGGTCACGCGGGGGGTTCCCAGCATGCAGGGATCGCTCACCTGGGTCACTGCCCCCATCGCGTTGAGGGCGAGCGCCATATTTCGGGCAGCACTATTGTGCCCTTCCCCAAAGGCGGCGGTGACGATGAGGATGCGCGGATTGGCGGGCATGATGGTGGCGGACAGAGATTTAGAGTGAGAGCAGCGTTGCGTCGATGGGCTTTTACGCTTTTCCTTCTGAAGCAGATGGCACGCGAGGAGAAACGAGTCGAATTAAGGCCGGTGGACGACGAGTTGGTGAAGCCAGCTCCGGTCATCCGTCTCGAAAACGATGAGTCGTCGCAAAGGGAAAAACCCATCCGCCTGATGCCGCAAAAGGATTTGTTGGTAAGCAAGCGGCTCGATCTACCTTCCCGCGACGATATCGAACTGCGGACGCATCAACCGGGAATCGAGGCGCTGATCGAATCCGAAATAGGAAACCCGGATCTTTTGGAGGAACAATGGGGAGCGGATGCCACCCGCCATCGGAATATTCCATGGGGCTGGTTCGTGTTGGTCGGCCTTCTACTGGCAGGCGGCGTGCTGTGGTCCCTGACGCGGGTGACAAAATCCGAGGTGAAAGCGGAGAAAATCCGCGTGGCAGCGGAGACGGTGCTGGTGGACGACGCCAAGGAGGAAAAAGAAGCCGGCCAACTCATCGATCGGATCCACACCACGGCGCAGAAATTTTTCGATGCCACAACGATCGATGCGCTCTGCCATTTCGTCCGGCAGCCCGAGCGGGTCAAACCCCTGATGCGGACCTACTATGCGAATCGGCCCATTTCCACCTCGCGCCTGAATAATTTCCGCATGCTCCAGCCGGTGACACTCGCGAATCGGGCGAATTTCTGGATGGCCTCGATCTCGCTGGAAAACCGCGAAACCCGCAATGTTCTCTTTGAAATCGCGCCCAATGGCGAGCCGCTCATCGATTGGGAAACCCTCGTTTGTTATCAGCCGATTCCATGGGATGAATTCGCCAAAACACGACCTCAGGGCACATTCTATTCCTTGCGCGTCTACATCGAGCAGGATAACTTTTTCAGTCATGAATTCGCGGACTCCAGCCGTTGGAATTGCTTTCGCCTGACGGCGTTGGGCAGTGAGGAGACCCTCTTCGGCTATACCAGCGCGGATAGCGACCTTTCGAAATCGATACTCGATCTCTTGCGAAAAAACGGCGGCCGCAGGGCATCCGTCATTTTGCGCGTCGTCATTCCGGAAGGGCTGCAATCCCGAAGCGGCGTCATCATTGAAAAACTGCTGAGTCCTCGCTGGGTCTACGTCGATCCTCCGGATCCCAAATACTGACCCCCCATCTCCACGCTTCGTTTTCCCCGTGATTCAAAAACAACCGACCGCGCTTTTCGCCCGTTTCACGCCCGTTCTGATCGGGACCTCAATCTTTCTCACGATCCAGTATGGCGTCGCCCTGTGGCGGCTCGCCAATTCTTCGGGGGAGATGGCGAACAAATTCAGCGCCCTGGCCCGCGACCAGTATTTCGGCTTTCTGGTTTTCCAAAACCTGGAAATGATCCTCGCCTACGTGGTTCTCGCCATCGTCGGAGCCATTCTCTTCCAGCCATTCGTCGATGCATGGACGCACCGTTCCAGCTATCGAAACACCGGGACCGTCGTGCTGCGCAGTTTCACCATCACGGCTCTGGTGCACGGCTATTTCACCCTGCGGCTGGTGGACACGCGTCCCTATTTCCTGAGCGAGGGTGAATACGGGCAATGGTATTATAAAGTGCTCGAACTGATTCCATCAACGATCAGACCGGCAGCGCTGACAGGGCTTTTCACCATCCTTCCGATCCTGGTCATCTTGTTGGCGCTGATCTGGCAAATCCGTCGGCGCGGTCGCCAGGGATGGACCACGGCCGTGTTCATCGGGGCCATCGGCGCAGTGAACCTCGGCCTGAGTTATATCTCAAAACATCCGGAAAAACAGGCAGCAGCAACCAGCATCGGCAAACCCCTCAACGTCATCATCATCGGCTCGGATTCGCTTCGGGCGGACAGCCTCGGCTGCTCCGGCTATCGCCCCCTGCGCTCCGATGGATTGGCCGCAGCCGGGGTCTCGCCGGTGATCGACGCACTTGCCCAACGCTCCACACGCTTTGAAAATTGTTATACCGCGATCGGCTCTACGATGGAGTCCGGCACGCAGTTGATGTCCTCGCAATATCCGCAAAGCCATGGCATCCGCTACATGTATCCTGACAAGGCGACGGTGGAGGCCACGAAAAAACGCATCGTCCCTATCGCAGGCGTTCTCCGGAAAAAGGGCTACGACACCACTGCCATCGGCGATTGGTGTGCCGGATACTACGAGGTCATGCCTCTCGATTTCGAAAACTTCTCGGTCTCCAGTTTCGACAATTTCAAGATCTACATGAGCCAGGCCGTGGTCATGGCCCATTTTGTCGTGCCTCTCTATTTCGACAATCCCGTCGGCTATAAAATTTTCCCTCAGCTCGAATCGTTCGCTCAATTCGTCACCCCGGACGTCGTCACCGGACGGGTCGAAAAACGCCTGGCCGACGCCGCGAAAAATCAGAAACCGTTCTTCTGGCACGTCTTCTATTCCTGCAACCACCTCCCCTATCGCAGCCGGGAACCCTACCGCAGCATGTTCTCGGACACCAGCTATCAGGGCATCAACCGCAATGGCGTCGCCTTCGACATCGACAAGTTCATCGGCGGCACCGACCTGGAATCCAAGTGGAAAGCCCTGCCGCCCAAGGAAGTTCAACAGATTCGTGCGCTCTACGACGGCTGCACCCGCCAGTTTGATGATTGCGTTGAGAAGATCCTCGCGTCCCTGAAAAACAACGGACTCTCCGACAACACCATCGTCATCATCACCGCCGACCATGGCGACGACCATTATGAACCGGGCGTCACCCTCGGCCACGGCCTCACCTTCAATGGCGGACTTCAGGCGAACCACGTCCCGATGATCGTTTACATTCCCGGCATCGCCCCGCAGGTGATCCCGGAAACAGTCCGGCTGATCGACGTCGTCCCCACCATCGCCGATCTGCTGGGCGCGGAAAAATCCCCCACCTGGCAGGGTCAGAGCTTCGCCGGGTGGATCCAAAAAACCGAGAAGCCCGTCTATCGTCCATTCTATGGAGAAACGGGATTTCCCTTCATCCAGCTCACTGTTCCTGGCGTCGAACGGCCCAAACTTCCGCCGATGGACGAGATGACCTACATCGAAAAAGACTTCAACTACCAGTTCGTGCTCAAGGAGAAATACCGCGAAGCGCTCATCAACGCGAAACAGCGCTGCTTGAAAACACAGCGTTGGAAGCTCGTATACACACCCACCGCGCAAGGCGGCAGGCACTTCGGCCTATTCAATCTCTCCACCGATCATTTTGGCGAAAAAGATCTCGCAAGCCAGCGACCCGAAGTCCTCGCCCCGATGAAAGCCGCGCTCGAGCGCTGGATGGACCAGAAGATCGAATCCTCCATCGCTGAAATTTTCCCCACCGGAGAACCGGAATGATTCATGGAAATATCGGGTCACCCATGAATTCCCTTGAGTGGTTACGACTGATAGACAGAATCAGCGCATCCAATGGATTTCCTCCCCGATCCGCTTTCCACACTTCCCGAAACCGATGTCCGCAAAATGGTGCGGCTTCTTGGTGACGTCATCGCCGCTCCGGGCGATCTTACGGAGAAGCGCCGCCTGCTCATGGACGGCCTCTGCAATCTGATCGAGGCCACTTCCTGGGTCTGGTCCATGTCGGAATTCCACCCTGACAAACCGCCCTCGTCGATCGGACTGATCCACGGCGGCTTCGATGAAAACCGCTGGGCCAATTATCTGGAGGCGATCAATCACCCGGCCATGGAAGCGGTATCCCGGCCGTCGTCGTTGGAACTTCAACAAAAGGGTATCCATCTCACCCGAACCCGCCGCCAGGTGGATCCGGAGTCGTTGCTCGACCGATCCGCTGCCGCTCCATTTTGGGAAAAAACCAACATTGGCCCGCTGATCATGTCGCGGCGCCCCATGGATGGTGGAGGCGTCAATGCCATCCGCATTTATCGAACACTCGACGAACCGCAGTTCGATGATCGGGAGGCAAAAATTGCCCACATCATTCTCAGCGAAGTGCCATGGCTTCATTTCCAAGCATTCCCGGACAAACAAAGCCAGGAAATCGCCAGCCTCTATCCACGCCATCGCACCGTCCTGAACTGCCTGTGTGAAGGCTGGAGCCGCAAGAAAATCGCCACCCACCTCGGCCTGAGCATCAACACGGTGCACGGCTACGCCAAAGTCATTTTCAAGCACTTCGGCGTACACTCGCAGTCCGAATTGCTGACCCGCCTGAGAAACGGCGATGGCGGCGACGGTTGATGAATCACTCCGCCGCGCATTGCCGCTTGAGTTTTCACGGACAGAGGGCCAGCCTCGCCGCGCCTCATGAAATTCCACGCCCCGCTCTTCGCCATCGCCTCCATCGCCTGCCTCCACGCAGCGGATGTCCCGAAAGTTTTCGAAGGACTTCTGGAAAAGGACACTCCCGTGCGGGCTCAAATCGGCGTCGTCCTTCCGCCACCGGAAATCGACAAATATGTCGCCAAAGTTCAGGATGCGGCCAAAAAAGATCCGAAATGGTTCCGTGAATTTTCCGGCCAGTCCACCCCCGGCGCCCCCCTTCCCTTCGATGCGAAACTGGGCCTCACCAACGAGGAATACAACGAGTACCTCAAGCTCTGGAACAAGCGCGAATTCAAGCCCATCGAGGACGTCATGGTCCTCCTCCGCCAGAGCGCCGGCAATACATGGACCCTCAGTGCCACCGGCACCGCCAGCACTCTTACGACACTCCGTTATGTGGAAAAGGAAGACATCTTCCGCTCCCCCAACGGTGAAATGAAACGCATCAAGGATATCCAAGCGGACCCAGCCAGCATCCTTGGCGAGTGGACCGGCCACGAGTGGAAATTCGAAGAGGAAACCGGACTCGGCAAAGTGAAGGAGAACATTGCCGTCGGTCATTTCACCGATAAAAAATACGGTATCATCGTCTATCGCGCTCAGGAACTTTCCAGCGAAGGCACACGTCTGCTCGACAAAAGCATGGTCGTGCGTTTCCCACTTGGAAAATCCGCCCCCGCCACCAAGGAGGCAACGCCTGCCGCCACTCCTACGGCCAAGCCTGCCACGAAACCCGCTGCCAAGACTTCCAAGGCCGCGCCTAAAAACTGAGCATGGATTCCGAGGCCCCCATTGGCGAGAGACGCCGGGGCTTCCGCCGCTGGATATGGCTGATTCTCACGCCCGTTCTGCTGCCTGTTCTCGGTTTTTTACTCAGCAATCTCTGGCTCGCGACGCCATGGGCACACCATTGGATCGCGGGTAAAATCCAGAAGCGGACCGGCTTGGAAACCCGGGTGGGAGGCACGTCATGGTCGCCGTGGAATGGCATCTCCATCGATTCGGTGGAACTCCTCCAGCCCCCTGCCCTCCGCAGCGCCATTCCGAAACCATTCGCCCGCATCGGGTCGATCCAGCTCTCTCCCGTCTGGCGCGCCTGGGTCCGCGGCAGGCTTGAAGTGCGCTCCATTACGCTGGACACCCCCGACCTAACACTACCGCTTGAGCTCCTCGCCCACCTCTCGGGACCAGCGCCGCAAGTCTCGCCGCCTGCGCAGGCCGCCACTCCGCCGCCGGTGGCGCAAGTGAATCCACCCGTCACGAACCCTCCCGCCGCCACTCCACCACCCGCTGTGACTGTGGCTCCTCCTCAAGTCGCCATCCCGCCGCAACCCACCGGTTGGCTATATTTGAAAAACGCCTCGTTCTCGCTGGTTTCTGTCGGGCGAAAAAATCCATTGCTGGAAATTTCAAAAATCACCGGAGCACTTCCCATCGATGGAGATCCCGCGCAGTCCGACTTGAAAATCGACTCCATCGCCGTGGCCGGCAACCCGGCGTTTTCAAATCTATCCGCGAGTTTGGAATGGAAACGCCCGCAGCTCGCCATGAAGCCCCTCGGACTTGAATTCCAAGGCTGCAAATTCCTGCTGGCAGGAAAAATCTTCATGCTCGGCGGACTGCCGCTTCAGATCGAAGCCCAGATCCCGCAACAAAAACCACCCACGCTTCGCCTGCCTTTGGACGGACATTTCGAAGCCGAAACCATCGCCGCCAACGCCGTCTTCCGTGGCCTGCTCGTCGCCCCCTCCACCTGGCAGGGCGATTTGGTCGCCGAAACCATCGCCCCGTCGCTCCACCTCGCCGGACATGATGCGAAGTTCGACAAAGGCAGCACCGTCACCATCCTTCGCGGCGGCATGCTTTCGTGCGTCGATGCACGCCTCATCGGCGATGAACTCTCCCTGCTCGGAAACGCCACGGTGCTCTCCAATGGCGACGCCGCAGGTGTGCTACGGGTCGTCGCTCCACCCGAAAACGTCGGGAATATCGTGAAGAACGCATTTCCTAACATCCAAAGCCCGTCCCTCACTCCGCTCAGCACGCCACAGCGTGCGGCCTTTGATCTGGAAGCTTTCGGAAACGTCAGCCATCCTTTCCTCCGACTCGGCAAGGACGGGCCGATCATGAATTTAAAAATCGCAACTCCATCGCCATGAGAATCATCGCCGGAAAAGCCGGACGCACCGCCATCAAAGTCCCCTCCGCCGTCGCCAGGCCCACCACCGATTTCGTCCGTCAGGCGGTTTTTTCCATCCTCGGCGAAAAAGTGGAAAATGCCCGCGTCCTCGATCTTTTCGCCGGTTCTGGTGCGCTCGGCCTCGAATCCCTCAGTCGCGGCGCAGCCACCTGCACCTTCGTCGATGAACACCGCCAGGCGATCACGGTCATCAACGAAAACCTGACAAAAGCCCGGCTCACTGGCGGACATGCCGTCAAATCCGAGGTCAACCTCTTCCTCAAACGCGACGCCGCCACCTACGATCTCATCTTCGCCGATCCACCCTACTGGAAATTCTACGGAGACAAGGACCACGTCACCGATCTCCTCAAAAGCACTCTCATCCCCCCGCGCCTCGCGCCCGATGGCTGGCTGATCGCTGAAATTTCATCCAATCAGAAATCCCCCGAAGCCGACGATTTCACCCTCATCGCCCGCCGCGAATACGGCAGCAGCGCGATCCTGATTTACCAAACAAAGTAGTCCAGGACTTCAGTCCGTTCTTCTCCATCCCATGGCATTCACGCCATACAACCATGATGAATCCGTTAGCAGGCATCGTCTGAATCTCCCCCACTGGCGGCAATGGGGACGCACTTATTTCATCACAACCCGCCTTGCCGACTCGTTGCCAGCGGAGGTCAGGGATCATTGGATTCACGAGCGTTCGCGTTGGCTCGTCGGACACGGCTTAACGTCCGACTCAAATCCCGATCAACTGCCCGACGCCCTACGCATCGACTTTCACCGCGAGTTTACCAAAAAATTTCACGATTTCCTTGATACTGGTCACGGCGCATGTGAGCTATCCCAACCCGAATCCGCGTCCATTCTCGCCGACATCATGACATCGGGCGATCGCGAATCCTACCATTTGGACAATTGGGTGATCATGCCGAATCATTTCCATGCATTGGTCGAGCCCATGGAAAACATCACCCTTGGACAAATCGTGAAGAGGTGGAAAGGAGCAAGCGCCCGAAAAATCAATCAGCTATCCGGCAAATCCGGGAGTCTCTGGCAGGCGGAGGCATTTGATCACATCGTGAGGAGCGAGGCGCAATTGGATCACTATCGGCGCTACATCGCAGGGAATCCATCCAAAGCCGGCTTGCGGAAAGGGTTCGTTCTGGGCAGCGGAAAACGGCAGGGACTCTCGTCTGCCGAGCTTCTTAAAAAGTAGTCCAGGACTTCAGTCTTCCGGTGGTCCGCCCAGTCCCCTGTGCGGCTCTTACGTTGTAGCAGGACGATCCTGAAAAACAAAGATTCCGCACAGAGGACTGTGCGGACCACTTTGCGAAGAGCAGGGTGCTTCGCAGAAGAACGGACTGAAGTCCTGGACAACTTTTTTGGCTCCGCCATCCGGCTTTACCTGTCCATGCCGTGCGCCTAATCTCGCGCCGATGCGTTTCTTCCTCGCCCTAACGATTTACCGGCTTCTACTGCCGCTGCTTTTCATCGCGGCGTTTCCTGGCTGGATCGTGAAAATGCTCCGGCGCGGCGGCTTCGGCACCGGCCTCGGCGAACGTGCGGCCATTTACACCCAGCCCCTCGATTTCGAACCCTGCGGCGCGGTCCACGTCCATGCCGTCAGCGTTGGCGAATCAATGCTCGCGCTCAAACTCATCCGCGAGTGGCGGCTGCGCGAGCCGGACCGCCGCTTCGTGCTCGCCACCGGCACTGCCACCGGACACGCCGTAGCCACCGCCGCAGACATCCCCGACCTGCGCGTCACCTACTCTCCGCTCGATTTTCCATCAATGGTCCGCCGCTATCTCGCGAGATTCCAGCCTTCGCAAATCGTCCTCATCGAAGGCGAGGCATGGCCGCATCTGTTACTCGCTTGTCAGAAAAACGCCATCCCCGTGCGCCTCGTCAACGCCCGGATGTCGCCCCGCTCGGCCCGCCGCTATCGGAAATTCGCCCGTTGGATCCGTCCGCTTTATGGAATGCTGGATGCCGTCGCCATCCAGGAACCCGAGGACGCTCAAATCTGGCAAGACCTCGGCGTCGAACCACAGCGCATCCATGACACCGGCAGCCTCAAGTTCGATCCCGGCAGCGGTGCCCGACCGGCAACCCGCCCGGAATTCCAGGAAATGCTCGATGCTTTCGGGAAAAACCGCCCGGTCATTCTGGCGGCCAGCACCTTTCCCGGCGAGGAGTCCCTGATCGCGGAAGCAATCCGCGCGGCGGCTCCGGATGCATTGCCCATCATCGTACCACGCCACGCCGAACGTCGGGCGGAAGTAAATGCCGAACTCGACCGTGCCGGATTTGAAACGATTCTTCGATCCGGATTTCACACCGTCGGCGATCCGACGAAAGCCTGCCTTGTCATCGACACCACCGGCGAACTCCGCGATTGGACCACCCATGCCGATGTCGTCATCATCGGGAAAAGCTTTCTATCCACCGGCGGTCAGAACCCCTGCGAAGCCATCCTCGCGGAAAAACCCATCATCACCGGTCCCCACATGGAAAACTTTCAGCCCCTCACCCGCCGTCTCATCGCCACCGGCGGTTGTCTCGTGGCCCGCGATGCCAACGAGCTCTCCCAAGCCATTCTCGCCGCTCTCGCCCCGGAAAAAGCCCACGCAATGACCCAAAGCGCTTCCGCCCTCCTCACTCACCATGAGGGCGCAACCGGCAGAATCGTGGCAATTTTGAGAGGCTCGTGATGCGCGGGAACCACCAGTTGATCAAGCGGGTATCGCTCGTTTTCATCATCGTCGCCGTCGTAGTGACGGCGGTATTGGTTTGCGCCAACCACAATTGGAGTCCCCTCAAAGCCGGGTTGAAAGCGGACCACATCCTTGTCGAAAAAGGAGCCCGTCGGCTGACACTTTTCAACGGAGTGGTTCCGCTCAAAAGTTATACCATTGTATTGGGGCGTTCACCCATCGGACACAAACTGGAAGAAAATGACAATCGAACCCCCGAGGGCATCTATTTCGTCGACGGCCGCAATCCTGATAGCACCTGTCACCTCGCCTTGCATGTCTCCTATCCGCAACCCAGTGACAAGGTTGCCGCGAAGAAAAGAGGTGTTTCGCCCGGCGGCGATATCATGGTCCACGGCATTCAGAATGGCTACGGTTGGCTCGGCGCGCTCCACCGGAGTTGCGACTGGACTGCTGGCTGCATGGCAGTGACCGACTTCGAAATCGATGAAATCTGGCGGACCGTGCCCAACGGAACGAAGATTGAAATCCGGCCGTAAGCTCGGGCGATTATTTGCGGGAAAGATCGAGAGGAGCCGAGCCGAAGATAGCTCTGTAGCGCCACGGTGCGTAGCCATCCTTCAGCAGCTTTTCCTTGGTCAGACCACAGGCGCTGACCTTCCACTTGGGAAATGGTCCTGCCTGATAGCCGTTGATTTCTTTTCCAGCTACCGACCACTTCGCAAAGAGCACGACGTGCTTGCTATTGAGCAGAATGTCGCCGGGAAGCAGCTCGTCCCAGGATTTCAAGGGAT
Source organism: Luteolibacter sp. (assembly GCA_039925065.1). Classification (GTDB taxonomy): domain Bacteria; phylum Verrucomicrobiota; class Verrucomicrobiia; order Verrucomicrobiales; family Akkermansiaceae; genus Luteolibacter. The sequence goes on along the minus strand of JBDSZP010000046.1, from coordinate 8,064 downwards.
CGCAGATTTCATGCATCTCGGCGGTGGAATAAGGGCGATTGAGATTCCAACAGCGCGACACGAAACCGGAGCAATCGATGCCACAGGATTCCGTGCTGGTTCCCGCATCGCCGAGCTTGCGCTTGGAGGCGTCCCCGACATCGCCCGCTTTTTTCCCGGCAGCGATTTTTCGGAGAAACGACCCCGGAGTATCGAATCCACCCCACTGATAGGGCAGGCTCATCGCGGGCTTTCCAGGCTCCCACCATCCGCGGCTGTCACCGATTTCACTGATCGCCAGGTCGGGCGTGTGGACGATGATGCCTTTCGAATCCGGGCCATGGAGGACGTTCCTTTCATCAGGCATCCATTGCACCTGGGTGTAACGATAGGCGGTGGCGATGGCTTCCTCCCGAGTGACGAACGGGGAGCAGGATGGAAGAAGTGGCAACAGGAATAGCAGGGTCAGGAACTTCACGCGGACGAGGAGTAATGGACTTTGCAGAGGTTTGCTAGTGTTCAGTTTTCAGAAAAGGATGGGAAGAAGTTGCACATACAAGGCGCAAAGGTCGCCAAGGAACGCAAAGGCAGATGCTGGTTTTTTTGTGTTCCTCTCTCTTCATTTCAGAGAATCGTCGAGTGGAGGTTTTTGGGAAAAAACTTTCTGATCGCCGATCTCGCGGCATTCTTTTCCCATAACGACCATGCAAGGCACGCTTCGATTTGAAAATGTCACGAAACGTTTTGGTGATTTCACCGCTGTCGATCGCGTGACCTTGGAGATCGAGCACGGGAAGACGTTTTCCTTATTGGGCCCGTCCGGCTGTGGAAAAACCACTCTGCTGCGGATGGCGGCGGGCTTCGAACGACCCGATGAAGGGCGGATCTTTCTCGATGACCGGGACATCACCCTGCTGCCGCCCGAACAACGCCCGCTGAACACGGTTTTCCAAAACTACGCGCTTTTTCCCCATCTCAGCGTCCGGGAGAACATCGCCTTCGGCCTGAAAATCGCAAAGTTGGCGAAAACAGAAATCACCCGTGAGGTGGATCGCATGCTGGAACTCGTTGACCTCACATCCCACGCGGACAAGATGCCGTCCAAGCTCTCCGGAGGCCAAAAACAGCGGGTGGGAATCGCCCGGGCGCTGGCGAACAAACCGCGCGTCCTGCTGCTGGACGAGCCACTCGCCGCGCTGGATCTGAAGCTGCGGCAGCGGTTGTTAGTCGAACTGGATGCCATCCACGACGAGGTGGGCATCACGTTTCTCTACGTGACCCACGATCAAGGTGAGGCGATGTCGATTTCCGACACCATCGCGGTGATGAACAAGGGCCGCATCGAGCAGATTGGCAAACCGGCGGAGATTTACGAAACACCCCGCACGTCCTTCGTCGCCGCCTTCATCGGTGACACGAATTTCCTCGAAGGCAGAGTGACGGAATCATTGGGCGAACGGTTCTCCCGCGCGGAGATTCCTGGTTTGGGATTGGTGATGATCGACAACGACAAACCGGTCCACCCCGGCGATCGCATCCATCTTTCCGTGCGTCCGGAGAAATTGATGGTTTCTCGCGAGAAGCCGACCGGGAGTGAGTGGGAAAACGCGGTGCCGGGCACGGTGGAGGACGTGATTTATTTCGGATCCCACACCCGCTACTGGATCCGCTGCGGTGAATACCGGATTTGTGCCGAGCAACAGCACCGCACCTTTCAGCTCGATGAGCGCCCGCCAAGCTGGGGGGATGCCGTCTGGCTGCGTTGGCATGCGAACGACGGATTTCTTCTGGACCAATATCGCGAGGAGGATGAGGAGCTGCTGACATTGCCCGAAGAGTAAAACTGGCCAAAACGTCTGAAGGCAGCTATATCATGCCCCGTGACTCTGTTCCCCCCCGGATCATTCGTTTTCGCAGTGCTGTCATTTGGTGCCTTATCGTCGGCCGTGGCATTGGAGGTGCGTGGCTATAATGCGGCGATTCACAAACGGCTGCTGAATTTTCCCAAGCTGGTCTATCATGTGACGCCATCGCTCAATCCGAATTTCATCGCCGACGCATCCTTGTTTCGCGGTGTCGGCTGGCCGGAGGATCCCCATGACTGGACGCGGCAGATGGCATTGGTTTCGCCGCGTCACATCATCTACGCGAGCCACTATCCTCTGACGCCTTCTTGGCAGATCGTATTTGTCGGCACCGATGGAAACCAACACCGTTATGGCATCGAAAGCCAGACACCGGTCATCAACAGCCAAGGCAAAAAAACGGACGTGATGTTGGTCACGCTGTCGTCGCCAGTGGACACTTCGCTCGGCATCACGCCTTTTCCCGTGCTCAATCTGACGAACGAGGCGGCTTACGTGAACAAGCCGCTGCTGGTGTTCGGGAGCTTCGTGGACGCTGGCACCAATGTCATCAAAGGGCACACCACGCTAACAAATGATCCGGGTTTTGATACGACACGCTTCATCTACTTCGATTACGACAGGAATGCCGCGCACGGTGGCCCCAATGACTGCAACGTGCGGCCGGGTGACTCCGGGGGCCCCGCATTCGTCATGATGAATGGCCAGCCCACCCTCGCTGGCACCATCAGTGGCTACGATGACCTGACGCCGAATGACGGGATCGATGGCCCGGTTTTCCGGAGTTATCTGGGCTCGACCCATAGTTACATCAACGAGCTGGACACCTTGATGGCGGTGAAGGGCTACCACATGAAACGTTACTATCAGACATCCACCACCATCGGAACGACCGTCACCGCCACCGGTAAGCTCCGCCAAATGAAGGAAGGAAGCATCGCGATCAACACCAGGAACACCGGCGCGGTGATGGCCCATAATGTGAATCTCCACGTGACATTTTCCACAACACCCACCTCCGTCAGCGGCAGTGGCTGGATTTGCAAACCCATTTCCCCTCTCATCTGGAATTGCAGGCGCGGTGGAATTTCCAGCGGAAGAAACGCCACAATCACCGCCACCTGGGCCAGCATGCCGGCTGCGGACAACCTGCAAATCGCCATTGTGGAATCGCACGATGCCAGCGCATCGCTAACCACCCAACAGAACCTGCCATTGCTCCAGAGCTATATCCCCTGGATCAACGGTGTCCCGGACCCCGCCAATCGCGGAGGATCCCGATCACGATGGAATCGGCAACCTGATCGAATACGCATTCGGAGGTTCTCCCGACCAAATCTGCCTCTCCGACGCCGTTTCACGCGGTCTCAATGAGGGCGTCGAAATTTCCGGCAGTTTGAAAAATTGGGACAGCACGCTTCCCGCCGGTTCGTCAGTCAACACCACCGAAGATCCATCGGACAGTGGCTTCGAGGACGTGACCGTCAGCGTCCCGATCACGAGTCCCAAGGAGTTTGTGAGGCTGAAGGTGACACTGGAGGAGTGAGTCGTTCACCAGCATCTAGCGGGAAATGGCCGGTGCTCCCGCCCCGCTTGGAATGGGATGGGTGATCCAGATCAAATCGCCTTTGTCATTCGATGCATCCGGTTGACCGCCATCATCCACGCCATTTAGTCCGATCGACCAAACCCATGGCGAACCATCTGCCTGACGTCGATAGCGAAGGGGTTTGGAATCGAAGGGATCGGCAAGGACCGCAGGCAGAAACTCCGGTACAAGCACGGTCAGGCCTTCGGGAGAACTCCCGTATTTCAATCGATACCGCTCAAGAGCAATTCCTGTCCGCAGCAATACCAATTTCGCTTCTGAGTCGAGGGATGAGGAAATGAAGCGCGAGAACATCTCGTATCCCTTACCTTCGATGTCCTTCGTTTCGTCGACTCCTCCCATATCGTCGTAGGCAATGCCAATGGAAGCATCCTCTCCCATTCGTTTGAAGCGTTCATAGTCACCCAAGCTGAATCCGGCTTTTGCCTTTCCCGTTTCGTCGAGCGTGGATCGGAGCATTTCCTGCCAGACGGTAACCTGCTTCATCGCGGAAATCCCTGGAGGTCTCACTGCCCACAGGATGCCGCGGAGTCTACGCCCGACGGCCGATGGATCGCTCTGCCAGCCCCTCATCAGATAGGGATTGTCGACAAATTTATCAACTTGATTGCATGCGCTCCCAAACGTCAGTTCGCCGCACGCCGCGCGCATTGCCATCTTCCTGATATCGATAGGAGCAAGATCTCTTTCAATGGCGGACAAATCGTCTTCTTTAAAAGCCCCGCGGACAGATGCCTCCCACAGCGAATCGGAAAGCGCCGCAATGCTCAAGCGGATCACCAGTGAGGAGAACATCGTTCCCGGTACATTCTCCAAATGATGGATCATTCGCATCTGCCCCTTCACCCATTCGCGGGATCCATCACCCACCTCAGCCGCCGCTTCCAGCCGGAGAAAATTCGCCTCAGCCCGCGCATAGGCAGTAAAACTGAGAACGCTCCCGAAAACCGAAGGATATTTCGTTCCGCTTGATGGGTCGGTTTCCCAATCGACCGGCCAGACTGCCGTCGGCCGCATGAATGCCTCATTGAGCAAAATCATCTGCTTGCGCTCCGGTTCAAATTCCTCCAGCAGCTTTCTGGCGGTTTCCTTTTCCCCGACGGCTCCTGCGACGCCCCATTTGGAATACTCGGTCAACCTGGCAAACTTGGTGTTCCCCTTGTTTCTGGCGGATGCTTTCGGAGCCAGTCTTTGAAGTTTGTTCCAGAAAATCCTCCCCAGTCGTCGTTCCTGATTTTTGCCCATCTCCTCCACCATCGCCGGATGATGGAAAACATCGTCCTCCTCCCGGGCTTCGCCGGTGAAATAAGACACCGCATCCGTGCTGATTCCATGTTCCCGCAAATTCTCGAAATGGCGGTCCAAGGCGCGTTGACCATACCAGTTGGCGAGGCCATAGCCGATCGCCGCAAGAGCCAACAGTCCGAATGGTCCGAAGATGAGCAAGGGCTTCATCCAGCGGCTTGCAAGGACGTGCCAGATCTTGGGATGCATGAACATTGCGTGTTCTAGCAAACAGAGCCGAGTTACGGAAAGGACGAATTTCCCAATGGGAGCTGCGAGGGCTATCCCCTTTGAGGGTCTTGGATTCAGGGGCTGGGGGCTGGCGAAGAAGTCTCTATCCTGCATCTTTGCCAAAAGATCATCGCCGAAACCCTCTCGCGTCCGCCCGTCTGGCGGCTGTCCGGAGTTCATGGTTTACCATGCTCTTCGAAGACAAGCTGAAGGCTTGAACTCCGGACAGCCGCCAAGGACAGGAATTCAGAACTGCTAGGAGCCCAATCTTCTCCGTGCTCTCCCTCTTCCCTCCTTCCCTCCGTGGTAAAGTTCTTCGCAGCCCCCAGCATCCTCCCATCTGGCAACTGTCCGGAGTCCATGGTTTACCACGCTCTTCGAAGAAAAGCTGAAGGCTTGAACTCCGGACAGCGGAAGCATCTGCCGAACAAGACCAAGATGTTTGTCCACGCTTTGGCGGGACAAACAGGCGAAATAAATTTCGCGGTCCAGTTTTCCAACAAAAAAGGGCGGAGCTTGCGCCCCGCCCTTTTTTGAAATGATGTCAGCTCACTTGCCCCAACGCTCAAGCAGCGTCTTGGCCATGTCGCTCGGCGTTTCCGCGACGGCGATGCCACATTCTGCGAGAATGCGCTTCTTGGCTTGGGCGGTGTCTTCCTCGCCGCCGACTATCGCACCGGCGTGGCCCATGCGACGGCCCGGAGGTGCGGTGGCTCCTGCGATGAATCCAGCGATTGGCTTCTTGCAGTTGTCCTTGGCCCAACGTGCGGCTTCGACTTCGGCGTTGCCGCCGATTTCGCCGATCATGATGATGGCTTCGGTTTCAGGATCGTTGTTGAACATTTCAAGCACTTCGAGGTGGTTGGTGCCGTTGATCGGATCGCCACCGATACCGACGCAGGTGCTCTGGCCGTAGCCGAGTTGCGTGAGTTGGAAAACCGCTTCGTAAGTGAGCGTGCCGGAACGGGAAACCACGCCGACGTTGCCGCGCTTGTGGATGTATCCGGGAGCGATGCCGATACGGCAACCGCCATGCGATTTCTCACCATGGCCTGGAGTGACTAGGCCTGGGCAGTTAGGACCGACAAGGCGGGACTTGGAACCACGGAGGGCTTCCTTCACGCGCATCATGTCCATGACCGGAATGCCTTCGGTGATGCAGACGATGAGTTCGACACCTGCGTCAGCAGCTTCGAGAATTGCATCGGCGGCGAATGGAGGTGGCACGAAGATGGCGGAAGCGGTGGCTCCCGTTTCGTTCACAGCTTCGGAGACGGTGTTGAAAATCGGCACCAGGTCCTCGAATTTTTGTCCGCCCTTGCCCGGTGTGACCCCAGCGACAAGCTTGGTGCCGTAAGCGAGAGAAAGCGATGCGTGGCGCGCGCCAAAGCTGCCAGTGATCCCCTGGACCAGGAGCTTGGTGTTTTCGTCGATTAGAATAGCCATAAAAAAGTTTTGCTAGATTTTGAATTTCAGTTTCAGGCAACTGCGGCGACGATCTTGCGGGCACCGTCGGCCATGTCATCGGCGGCGACGATGTTGAGGCCGGACGCGGCGAGAGTGGCTTTGCCTTTCTCGACGTTGTTGCCTTCGAGGCGGACGACGAGCGGGATCGGAAGGCCGGTTTCCTTCGCAGCGGCGATGACGCCTTCCGCGATGATGTTGCAATCCATGATTCCACCGAAGATGTTGATCAGGATACCCTTCACGTTCGGATCACCGAGGATGATCTTGAACGCGGCAGTCACCTGCTCTTTGGAGGCGCCGCCGCCCACGTCGAGGAAGTTGGCTGGATCACCACCGAAGTGCTTGATGATGTCCATGGTGGCCATCGCGAGGCCGGCACCGTTGACGAGGCAGGCGATGTTTCCGTCGAGGCCGATGTAGTTCAGGTCGAACTCGGACGCGGCGACTTCGCGGGGATCCTCCTCGGTCTTATCACGCATGGCGACGATGTCCGGATGGCGATAGAGCGCGTTGTCGTCGAAGCCGAATTTGGCATCGAGAGCAAGCACGCGGCCGTCGGGAGTCGTGACGAGCGGGTTGATTTCCAGCATCGAGCAATCGCAGGAAATGAAGAGTTTGTAGAGATTGGAAAGGAGCTTGGCGAACTGCTTCGCAATGTCACCGGTCAGACCGAGCGCTGCTGTGAGCTTGCGGATTTCGTAACCTTGGAGGCCTAGAAGCGGGTGGACGAACTGACGGACAATTTTCTCCGGCGTGTTGTGCGCGACGTCCTCGATGCTCATTCCGCCCTCGGTGGAAACGACGATGACCGGGCGGCAAGTGGCGCGGTCCATGAGAATGGCGAGGTAGTATTCGTGGGTGATGTCCACGGCCTCGGCGATCATCACCTTGCCGACGAGTTTTCCCGCTTCACCCGTTTGCACGGTGACGAGGGTTTCGTTGAGCATCTTCGCGGCAAACTCGGCGGCTTGCTCGGGGGACTCAATGAGGTGGACGCCTCCTTGGAAACCGTTTTTAAAATGCCCTTTTCCGCGCCCACCGGCGTGAACCTGAGCCTTGATGACCAATTTCGCACCGGGGAACTGTCGGGCGGCCTCGGCGGCTTCTTCAGGAGTGCTCGCGACAGCTCCGCGAGGGCTTGGGACTTGGAAACGATCGAAAAGCTCTTTGGCTTGGTATTCGTGGATATTCATGATGGCAGCGGGAATCGTGCGAACAAGAGACGAGGCGCGGCGACCCTATTCCCCCGCCCCGCTTTCGGTCAAGGCGAGCTTGCGCATTTCCATCATGAGTGTTCCTCATCTGCGCGATGCGGCGAGCAGGTGCTTCACCCGATCGTTGAATCCCGCGCTCGACGACAATTGATCGAGGTCCAAATGCATCCGATAGCGCCAATAGTACGGCATGATCGCCGGCACGTTGATGCGCTCTGCCTCAGGCTCCGGATGGCGGAGTTTTTCATCCATCGCAAGCAGATCCTGGAGCGGGAAAATCGCCCACATTGCCGGAGATTGGAGGTGCTGGACGATGATCTTCGTCGCGATTTCACCAGTTAGGTCTGATGGTGCGAAATTGATCCCGAACATCTGCCAGGCAAACCGCGACGTCGTCCGCGGGTCCTCACGCCAC
>JBDSZP010000045.1:0-29264 GCA_039925065.1 Luteolibacter sp. | reverse complement strand
CCGAGGTGGAGCACCACTTCCAATCGGAAAACAGCGAAAGCGGGGATTTCCGTGACCGTAAATGGCGTGATGGTCGCAATGGCGGTTGGTTTTCCTACGAGGTGGCCGTTGATCCCGCCCAGGCCGTGGCGCTGGTGTGTACCTATTTTGGCGATGACCGGGGGCGCGATTTCGATATTCTAGTGGATGGCAAAAAGGTTGCCTCACAGAAAATCGATGGCAGCCCGCGGGGCAACTTCTTCAACGCTGTTTACGAACTTCCTCCCGCGATGACCCGAGGCAGGAGCAAGATCACCGTCCGATTCCAAGCGAACCAAGGAGCGATGGCAGGTGGCCTGTTCGGATTACAAATCATGCAGGCGGGAGCCGCCAAGGAAGCTGCGTTGGGCAATACAGGCTTTTAACCAACCATCCACTACTCCGCTTTTCGTTCGCTTGCCTGGCAGATGCGCTTTCCGTGACCATGGGCTATTCGCCCGTCGTCAATGGTGGCCTTTGCAAATAAATCGAAAACCGTGTCGGGGTTTTCCCAGGAAATACACTGTTCCAATTGAAAGGATTCGACAAATCCGCCGCCCTTGAATGGCAGTGGAATCAAAATTTTCCTGTAGTCCTGAATTTCCCGCAGCGTGAGGCATCCGAATGTTATGGGTTTCAAACGGAGGTTTCCTGCTGGGGGTTCTTGGCCGGAGTGGTGCGCACCACTCCGGCTATCTTCCTCGATTCGGGCAAAAGAATCCGGTGCCGACCTGATTCAGGTCAGGAGTAGGCCAATCCAAGGCCAGACAGTAAGGACAGTCGTCCCAAACATTCAATCGAAGCCTACGGGCGGCTGAATGGTTCGCTGCGTTACCATTATTGCGGTTGGTATTCTCGCTAGTGGCTGTCTGTCGCCGAAAGTTTACCGGTAGCAATTAAACCCGTCGTAACCTTTTGATGCCCAAAAAGTGGTCGGGCTGGCGGGATTCGAACCCACGACCCCCTGCCCCCCAGGCAGGTGCGCTACCAGACTGCGCTACAGCCCGTTTCGTGAACGGACGGCGAAAGAAACAGGGGAAATGCGGATTGGCAAGCACGGAAAATCGTGGCATGTCCCCGCACATGAATCGCATCAAGACCGCCATCGTCGGAGCCAGCGGCTACACCGGGATGGAATTGCTCCGCATCCTCCTCACCCATCCGGGCGTGGAACTCACCGCCGTGACCTCGCGGCAGGAAGCCGGAAAATCCCTTGGCTCGGTTTTTCCACGATTCAAAAATGCTCCCGGTGCCGAGCTGACTTTCATGGAGCCAGACCCGGATGCCATCGCTGCGACCGGGGCAAAGGCGGCTTTCCTTGCGCTGCCTCACGGCGTAGCGGCGGAAATCGCGCGGGCTCTGCTGGAGCGCGGGTTGCGGGTGATCGATCTGAGCGCGGATTTCCGGTTGAGCGATCCGGCGGTTTACGAGGAATTCTACGGTCACGCCCATCCCGCACCGGATCTGCTGGAAGGCGCGGTTTACGGTCTGCCGGAGGTTCGCACGCCCGCGATTCAGGCGGCGAATTTGGTCGCCTCGCCGGGTTGTTATCCGACGAGTATCCTGCTGCCCCTTCTGCCACTGCTGCGGGAAAATCTCATCGAGCACGAAACCATCGTGGCGAATTCCATGAGCGGCGTCAGCGGTGCCGGACGGAAGGCGGATCTTACGCTCCTTTTCTGCGAGTGCAACGAAAGCGCGCGGGCCTACAGCGTGCCGAAACACCGCCACCTATCGGAAATTGAACAAGAGCTCAGCCTCGCCGCCGGGGAAAAAGTGACCATTTCCTTCCTCCCGCACCTCATCCCGGTGAACTCGGGAATCGTCACGACAACGACCGCGAAGCTCCGCGACGGCGTTTCCCCGGAAGCCATCGGTGCGGCGTTGGAAAAGGCCTATGCCGACGCAGCATTCGTCCGGTTGCTCGGCCGTGGCGGCAGCGCGGACACGAAGAACGTCACCCGCACCAACTTCATCGACATCGGCTGGCAGCACGATCCGCGCACCGGCCGCGTCATCCTGATGAGCGCCGAGGACAACCTCGGAAAAGGCGCGGGCGGGCAGGCCGTGCAGAGTTTCAACCTGATGTTCGGTCTTAACGAGATTCATGGGTTGCAAAATTTCTAGCACGCGACCATTCTCCGCCGCTGCTTCCCTTAAAATCCCCATGGACTTTCCCTTTTCTCGTATCGCGGGCGGCGTTGGCGCACCCAAAGGATTTCTCACCAGTGCCGTCAGTTGCGGGATTAAAAACCCCTCCAGCGATCGTCTCGATCTGGCACTGATCTACTCTGAAAAGCCGTGCAGTTCGGCCGGAACCTTTACGACAAACCGTGTGAAGGCGGCTCCAGTTAGGGTTTCCCAGTCGAATCTCCGCAAGGGCGAATTGCGCGCGGTCATTGCGAACTCGGGAAACGCCAACGCCTGTACCGGCGTTCAGGGAATCCATGATGCGAATTCCATGTGCAGCGCGGTTGCAAAACCGCTGGGCCTCAAGCGCGCGGAAATCGGCGTGGCCTCCACCGGCGTGATCGGCCTGCCAATGCCGATGATCCGGGTGGAACCAAAATACTCCGCGCTCGTCGAAGGACTCGGTGAGAAAAATGGTTCGGACGTGGCCGCCGCCATCATCACCAGTGACACCCACGCGAAGGAAGTCGCTATTTCCTTCCTGCTCGGTGACAAGCGCGTCCGGCTCGGCGGCTGCGTGAAAGGTGCCGGCATGATTTCTCCCAGCATGGCCACGATGCTCTGCTTCATCACCACCGACGCGAACATCGCCAGCGACGCACTGCGCAAGGCGGTGCTCGAATGCGTGGAGGAAAGTTTCAACCGCATCACCATCGATGGTGACATGTCCACCAACGACACCGTGATCGTTCTGGCCAACGGCGCGTCCGGCATGGCTCCCATCAGCCGCAACGACGCCCATTGCAAACAATTCCGCCGCGCCCTCCGCTGGCTGATGCTGGAACTCGCGAAAGCCGTCGTCCGCGATGGCGAGCGCGTCACGAAATTCGTCACCGTGAAAGTGAACGGAGCCCGGACCTACCTCGAGGCGAAAAAAGTCGCCGAAGCCGTCTGCAAATCCGCTCTCGTGAAATGTTCATGGAACGGCGGCGATCCTAACTGGGGTCGCATCATCCATGCCGTCGGATACTCCCGCGCCCGCATCCGCGAGGAACTCGTCGATATCCACATCGGCGGAAAAGCTGCCTGCCTCGGCGGTCTCCAAGCAGACACCTCGATGGACGAGCTCCGCAAAATCGTCGCCGAGTCGGAATTTGAAATCGTCATCGATCTCAATCAGGGCGACGCCGATTACGCCATGTATTCCAGCGATTTCTCGCCTGAATACGTCGATTTCAACCGCTCCGAATACGCGTATTGGAAACAAGCGCGGAAAGACGGGCTGGTGTGAGAGCGGTCTGAAGATAGGGGGGCGTCTCGTCTTCACGCAGCTTTTCGGCCGCCGTCGGCGTTGAAAAGGCCCCGGATGCCCGGAGATGCTGGACCTGATCACCGCGCTGCCATTTAATCGCGCCGCCGTGAATCCGCGATCAACCACATCCACCGTCTCGAATCCCGACCTTGAAATCAAGGACGCGCAATTGATCTTCAACCGCGTCTGGAAAGAGCTGGAGAGGGAATTCGGCAGGGAGAGTCTGTTGTTTCCGAAGGAGCTGATTCTGCTGGGTGGTGCGCCCGGCTCCGGAAAAGGAACGAACACGGCCTTCATCTGCGAGGTCCGCGGCATCACCGCGCCGCCGATTGTGATCAGTGAATTGCTGAACTCGCCGGAAGCGAAAAAGATCAAGGCCAACGGCGGCATGGTGGGCGATGAAGAGGTCCTGCGGTTGCTGTTGCACGAACTCCTGAAACCGGAATTCCGCGACAGCGCGGTGCTCGACGGCTTCCCGCGCACGACGGTGCAGGTGGAGTGTTTGAAAATGTTTTACGATCAAATGGTCCTGTTGCGGCGCGAGTTTTCCGGCACGCCGAAAGCCCATCATTTCCGCCAGCCGACGTTCCACATCATGGTGCTGTTCGTCGATGAGGCGGAAAGTATCGTCCGCCAGCTCAAACGGGGCCGCGAGGCGATCATTAAAAATGCGGAAGTCCGGCAGTCGGGCGTTGGCAAGCTGGAGGAAGAGCGAAACACCGATTTCGATCCCGAGCTCGCCCGCAACCGTTACCGGACCTTCAAGGAGAAGACCTACGACGCGCTGGTCTCTCTCAAACAGATTTTCCACTACCACTTCATCAACGCCCAGGCACCGATCGAGGTTGTCCAACAGAACATCATTTCCGAGCTGGAATACCAAAGCTCGTTGGAACTCGATCCTCGCACCTACGACACGCTGCGCCACATCCCGCTGGCGGACGAAATCGTCCAGCACGCGCGCCAGGAACTGGTGAACCGGCTCGACGGCTATCAGGTGGAAAATCCCGAGGTGCTGAAGGCGGTCGTCGATTTCATCCAGGGAAAAATGATGCCGATCATCAAGCGCCACGCCATCAGCGGACGAACGATGATCAATACCGAGGACGCGATTTTCAACAAGCCCATCGCCATCGCGATCATGATCGACATCTTCTCGGAACGTGGTTTCCGCGCCAGCGTGGATATCCACCGGATCGAGATTCCCGAGCGCTTCGACCTCGGCACCGGCATGATCGAAACGCGGGAAAAGAAGGTCTATCGAATCACCATCCTGTTCGCCGGTTCGAAGATCCGCCGTGGCTGACGGCTCCTCGCGGGAGCTTCACTCCAAGGAGCGGCGGAATCTGTCCGCCGTGCCCATGAAAAGCCAATGAGATGAGAGGAGCGCTTTTCATTGTCCCGCCATGGACCGGGCGATCCGAGATCGCCCCTCCGTGCCTCCCATGAGAACGCCAGCTTCCGCCTAAGGAGAATGGACGCTCCTGACTCCTTATTTTTTCGCCCTCCGGCTTCACTCGGCAGCCGCTGGCACGATGAGTGTGGGAGTGGTGGCTTTTCGAACCATGCCTTCCGCGACGCTGCCCAGCAGGAGGGAGGCGATGACGCCGTGGCCGTGGGTGCCGAGCACGACGAGATCCGCGTGGCTTTCTTTCACATAATCCAACAATGCGTGCAGAGGGCTGCCATCGACGACATGGGCGCTGACGGTGGGGTATTCCGCTTTGATCTGGATCGTGAGCTCATCGAGTTTCACCACAGCCCGCCGCCGGGCCTCCTCTTGATAGATATGCATTGCCGGAAATTCCTCAGGAGTGAAACCATAAGCCGTGTAGCTGGGCTCCGGCTCGACGGCGTGGAAAAGGTGGAGTTGGGCGCTGAAGGCTTTGGCCATCCCTACGGCCATTTCGAGTACTCCGGGCGTGGCGTTTGAGAAATCTACGGCAACTACGATCGTTTTCATGGCTTCCTTCATCTAGCACGGTTGCCTATCCGATGCAAAGCTTCATCGCCTTGTGCGGGGAAATTGCAAATCTTCGCGTAATCGCCATTTGGCAAGTCCGCGGTTTTCGCGCAGGCTTTCCGGACCATGATCCGCTTTCTCCACACCCGCATCCGCGTCCGCAATTTGGAGCAATCCATCGCGTTTTACAAAAATCTCGGCTACACCCTCGGCGAGTTCAAGGAATCGCCCCAAGGCAACAGCCTCGCCTTCCTGGAACTCCCCGGAAACGACGTTTTCCTCGAACTCTGCCACTCGCCCGAATACACGGCAACCTGCCCGGAAGACCTGATGCACACCGCCCTCGGCGTGTCCGACATCATCGAATATTGTGAGAAGGTGGAAAAAGCCGGCATCGAAATCTGGCCCTCCGGCTGGCGTGAGAAATTCAGCTCAGGCCAGCGAAAAATGGCCTTCGTCACCGATCCGGACGGCTACGAAGTCGAGATCCTCGAGCGGTGAGGACGGAACTCAACCCTGCTCGTCCGCAGTGGCCTTGATGTCCGTGAGGGCAGCGATGAAGTCGCCAAGAATTTCCGCGGGCACCATGATGGTGTCCCGGTTTCCACCGACGTCTTCGGTGATCTTCACGACCATGCCGCGGGCGTTCTGTTTGAGATCGAGAAAGAAGATCTTTCGATCTGCTAGAATTTTTTCGGTGTGCAATAAATCAGCGTCCACATCATCCTCCGTTGTTATTTAACCTGTCCTAAGAATTACTTTCGACGTCTGAATGTCAATGGAATTCCTTGACCGCAGCTTGCCGGCGGTGCGCGATGTGGCCGAGCTGATTTTCCGAACTGATGCGCGATTTCCTTCCCAAGAACCGACCCGCCCTGGTGCTGGCACCGATGCAGGACGTGACCGACCTGCCGTTCATGCGCGTGCTCGCGCGGCGGGGTGCGCCGGACTGGTTCGTGACCGAGTATTTCCGCGTGCATCCGGAGTCGTGCCTCAACCGCTATATTCTGCGCTCGATCGTGGAAAATGAAACGGGCCGCCCGGTGTTCGCACAGATGATTGGTCGCGATCTATCAAGCCTCGTGCGGACGGCCAAGGAGTTGGCGAAGCATCCCATCGCTGGGATTGACCTGAATCTCGGCTGCCCGGCACCGATTGTCTGCCGCAAGGACGCGGGCGGCGGACTTTTGCGCAATCCGGAAGCGGTGAACGTGCTGCTAGGTTCCCTGCGTGAGGCAATCCCGGGGCGCTTCACGGTCAAGACCCGCATCGGATACACGACGGCCGACGAGTTTCCCGGGCTATTGGAAATTTTCCGCAGCCACGCGATCGATGGTTTGACGATTCATGGACGCACCGTGGTGGAGCGCTATCAGACTCCTGTGCATCCGGATCGTGTGAAAACAGCGGTGGAGGCGATGCCCTGCCCGGTGATTGCGAACGGCAACGTCGTCGATGCCGAAACCGGCCTCACCTATCTGGCGGAAACGGGGGCTGCGGGGCTGATGGTCGGGCGTGGCGCGATCCGTAATCCATGGATTTTCTCCCAACTGGGGGCGGCGTTTGAAAACACTCCGCCGCCGGTTCCGACTTACCGCGATCTTTGGGAATACGTGCTCGAGCTTTACGATGAGATTGCCCGGGAAACCGCCAAACTGGTCCCGAACGCCCATGTCCAGCGGATGAAAAAAACGCTGGCTTACATCAGCCACGGCTTGGAAGGCGATTTCGAATATGACATGCGCCGAGCTAAAACACCGGAAGAATTCCACGAAATCTGCCGTAGGCATTTGGATCGCGACGACGCGCTTCCTGCCAAGCCTCCGGTGGAGTCGAAGCTGTTTTGCGGATTTGAAAAACTGGGGAATGCTCCGCTTCCCGGCTGACATTTGCATTGCCTCGCTGGAGGGAGAACCGCATTTTGCCCACATGTTCGGACTTAGCTTTGTGAAATTGGCACCCACGACTTACGCGATCCAATATAAGAACGGGAGTGTCGCCCGCGAGGGGATGGGACTGTCATTCTTCTATTTCGCTCCGACCACGACACTGGTCGCTGTGCCGATGAGCAGCACGGAAACTCAATTCATTTTTGAAGAAGTGACGTCGGACTATCAGCAGCTCACGGTGCAAGGGCAGGTGACCTATCAGGTGAAAGACCCGTTGGTGCTGGCTCGCTCGCTCGACTATTCGCTTCAGCCTGACGGCGTGACCTATCGTTCCAGCGATCCGCAGAAGCTCTCGCAGCGGATCATCGCCGCGGTGCAGGTTTTGACGAAGGGCGAAATCCAGCGGAGGAAATTGCAGGAAGCCATCCAATCCGCAGAGGCGGTGGGAACGTCGATCCGGCAGCTTTTGCCCGAGGCATCGGAGATCAAATCGCTGGGTGTGGAGATTCTCGGCGTCAGTGTTCTGGCCATCAAGCCGACGCCGGAAACCTCGCGCGCGCTGGAAGCGGATACGCGTGAGCAACTGTTACAACGCGCCGATGAAGCCATTTTCGTCAGGCGGAATGCGGCGGTGGAGCAGGAGCGTTCGATCAAGGAAAACGAGCTCCAGACTGAAGTGGCGATCGAATTGAAAAAGCGTCAGATCAGGGAAACGGAAATGGCGACGCAACGGGCCCTCCAGGAACAACAGGGCGAGCTGGAGCGCGAGAAAATGGAAGCCAGCATTGCTCTGGAGGACAAAAACAAGGCGCTCGTTGCCCTCCAGGCGGAGAACGAGCGGATGAATGCCGATGCACAAGCCTATGGCAGTGCGGCCATGATGAAGGTCTTTGCGGAAATCGATCCCGCGATCCTTCAGGCTCTGACCGCTGGTTCCATGTCGCCCCAACAATTGATCAGCCATGCGTTCCAACAGTTGGCGCAGAATGCGGAAAAGATCGGTGAACTCAATATGTCGCCCGAATTGCTCCGCGAACTTCTCAAGAAATAGCCGTCAATGGATCGCCTCACGGAAAACCGTATCGTCCTCGTGACCCGGCGCACGCGGTTTGAAGATCTCATTACGAAGTTCAACACGGCGTCTCAAGCGAAGTTTTACATCGAACATCTCGGCGCGGATTTTGGCGAATATCAGAACGAACATTCGCAATACCAGCGGCAGCTCGAAGCTTGCGTGGCGATTCTCGCCCGCCTGGCGAAAGTCAGCCAGATCGAGCGCACATTCTTGCCGAACTATGTTTTCAGGCCGGATGACGTGATCGTCGTTCTTGGCCAGGACGGTACTGTGGCTAACACGCTCAAGTATCTGCAGGGCCAGCCCTGTATCGGCGTGAACCCCGATGCTGCTCGCTGGGATGGCGTGCTTTTGCCATTTGAGGTCGCCGACCTTGCTGAACTTTTGCCGATCATCTTCGCTCGGAAGGCGCGGTTGCAAGCGGTCACCTTTGCCAAGGCGGTCCTGAACACCGGTGAGATTTTACTGGGTGTGAATGATCTTTTCATCGGTCCGGCTTCCCATACCAGCGCACGCTATCAGGTCAGTCACCATGGCAATACCGAGCACCAATCCAGCAGCGGCATCATCGTTTCCACCGGATTGGGTAGTACGGGATGGCTCAAAAGCATCATGACCGGCGCGGTGGGAATCTCCCAGGCGATGAATGGAAACTCCGCTCGGCCCGTTTGGCAGCCGCTGCCCTGGGATCATGAGGAATTGATCTTCAGTGTGCGGGAACCGTTTCCCAGCCGTTCCTCCGAAGCCAATCTGCTGTGTGGCGCGATCACGGCCAAGCAGCCGTTGACCTTGGTCTCCGAAATGGCCCAGGGCGGCGTTATTTTCAGCGATGGCATCGAAAAGGACTTTCTGCCTTTCAATAATGGAACGAAAGCGACCATCACCGTCCTGCCGGATGCTGGGATTCTGGTGGTGCGATAAAAAATAACAATGAATCAGGAACCTGAAATCCCGGAACCAGTGCCGACAATTCCACGGGGTCCGTTGTGGGTGGCCCTGGCGGTTCCGTCGGCGGTGACGGTGATCGCGAACCTGGCCATCGGATTTTTGAGCGGACGCGAGAACGACTTGGTGATTTTGCCCCTGTTTTTGCCGCTTGTTGTATTGTTCGTCATTATTGTGGAGTCGTTTCATTTTGACCGGGTTGTCCGGCAGCGCTATCGGGAACGGTCGCTTCTCTTTCTCAATATCGCCTATTTTCTCGGGCAGATAATTGTCTGTCTCACCCTTTGGGCGGGGAGTTGTGCGCTTTTTCCCTCCTTCTCTATCCATTGAGATCACGACTGTTTCGGGCCTTTGCCATGACCGGCGTTGGTTTTCCCTCTCATTCCAAACCAATCCGCTATTGAGCTTCTCGCTTGGCCTGCTTTAATTCCCGTCCCGGTGCCTCACCGGCAAACCTGAAACAGAACAGACCATGGGAAGACATTTTGAATGCCGCCGTCGGGCGAAGGAATCGCGCTGGGCCACAATGTCCAAGGTGTTTCCGAAGCTGGCAAAATCCATCACGATGGCGGCCAAAAACGGCGGACCGGATCCGGAATCCAACGCACCGCTGCGCGTGGCGATCAACAACGCGAAGGCGCAGAATCTCTCCAAGGACAACATCGAGAACGCCATCAAGCGCGCCGCCGGCAAAGACGCTGCGGACATTTCCGAAATCACCTACGAGGGAAAAGGCCCGCACGGCTCGTTATTCATCGTCGAATGTGCGACGGACAATTCGAACCGCTCGGTCGGGAATCTGAAGATCATTTTCAACAAAAACGGCGGCCAGATGGTGAATGCGGGTCAGCTCGATTTCATGTTCAATCGCAAGTCGGTCATCGAATTTCCCGTGCCCGCAGGCCGCGATCTCGAGGAGCTGGAACTGGAGCTCATCGATGCCGGGCTGGAAGAACTCTCAGTGGATGAGGGCATCGTATCCATCATCGGTGAGTATGGCGCGTTCGCCAAACTCACCCAAGCGGTGGAATCGTTGGGCATTGTCCCGACGAAATCCAGCCTGCAACGCCTGCCGACCCAACCCATTGAACTCACGGAAGAACAGATGGAGGAAGTGGAAGCCATTCTCGATAAGATCGAGGACGACGACGACGTGCAGGCGGTTTACACGAACCTCGCCTAACGACTTCCTGCGGCCTTGTCGGTGAGTTTTTTCTGGATGCGCTTGAGGGCGAATTTCCCCCAATCGGGCAAGCCTTCCTTTTGGAGGAGTTCCAACGCGGCCTGGTCGTTTCCCGCCATTTCGAGGATGAGCGCCTTGTCGTAGAAGAAGTAGCTCCAATGGACGGCGTGCGCCAGGGGATCGAGCCCGAGGCGGTGCATGTAGATTTCCAGACGGTTCATTTCCCGCAATCCCGCCGCCGGGTTTTCCTTGGCGGCGATGGCGATGGCGTAATCTCCGGCGCAGGCGACATCGGCCAAGGCAAAGTGCCCGGTGGGCAGTTCGCGTGCCGGTGCGAGGCGCTGGTTTTCCGCGAGAAACCTCCGTTTCACTTCCGGCCACATTCCATTTTGGCGGTCGATCACGGCCTGCCAGTTTTTCGCATCGATATCATGATCATTCAGTTCCCAGATGGCGCGGGCCTGCGTCGGATATTGCTGCAAAATATCGGCTGTCAGGCGGTCGAGGCTGTGCCAGACGAACGATCGTCTGGCGGACAGAAGGATGAAAACCGACAACAACACGACTGCCGGAATGCGCGGTGGAATCGTGGTGAGCTTGCGCAGACCCGCATTCAGGACCACCGCTGCTCCCAAGCAAAACCATGGCAGTCCCGGGTAAATCCGGTATTCCGGCATGAACTCAGGAACGAGAAACAAGACGCGGAACAGGATGCTGGCGACGTAGAGAAACAGACAAACGCCGACGATGCGCGTGGACTTGCGGAATGCGAGAAACACGCTGAAGGCCGCCGTTGCCAGAAAGCCTGCCGCCGCCCACATCGCCCCGGTGTCCGGGATTTGCCAGAATTTCGCCCCGGGAGGAATCATGGTCTCCGCGATGTGGTGATCCGCGCTCAGCGAGACGGGAATCACGCTGCGCCAGACGAATTCCCAGAAGACCCGCGAAATGGTATACGCATGGCCGACAATGCGCGGGTCCGACCATTTACTCATTCCTCCGCGAAAGGTGGCGAGCGCGTCGAAGATCCAGATTGCCGCGATGACAAGAACAGCCGCCCCTCCCAGCAGCCAGGCCCTGCGGCGGATGAAGGCATGATGTTGGGGCGTCAAGGAGGCGAGGCCCACCGCCGCAGTCATCATCAAAGCGTGGAAAACGCCCGGGCCCTTCGAGAGCGCTGCCCCGGCGATGAATAACAGGCAGGCAGGAAGTTTCGTCCAGCCGCCTTTTTTTAGAAATCTGAGAAACGTCCATGCGGCCAGCAGCGAAAAAAGCGTGGCCCATGCGAGATCCTGGGTTCGCGCGTAGTTGGGGATTTCGCTGCCCAGCGGATGCACGGCGAAAAGCAGCGCACCGAAAAGCGCCACCCCCCACCGTTCACGGTCTCCCAGAAAATCCCGCGCCAAGGCAAATAACGCACAGGCTGCCGAGGTGTGGATCAGCCAGTTCACCGCATGGAATCCCGGCGAGGACATCCCGAAAATCCGGCTTTCCGCGATGTAAACAAGCGCGGTCCATGCCTGCGGTCCGGCTTTCCAGAACTGGCCGCTTTGGATGAATTCATTTTTCAGGATGGACATCCCATCATCCAGGAAAAACACCGAACCGAGGCACCAGAGGTGAGCTAGGGCGCTGGCGGCGATGATCCACGCGAAGGGCAGCCAGGCGCGTTCCGGCAGATTGGGTTTTGGTGGGGTTTCCATGGATCGTTCAGACCGTTGATTTTCCATGTCCCCGGTGGTTTGACAAGAGCGGCGGCGGGGCGGAAAAAGCAGCGCTTGGAAAAACAGAAACCCCGCCGCAGCCTTAGCTGGACGGGGTTTGATTGGGTTTTGGAGAAATGAAAATTAATTACTTCCAAGTGGTCACATCGTCGGTGGCCTCGCCGTTTGTGGCTTTGGTGGCACCGTCAGCTCCGTCGCTCCAAGCAGCCGCCCGGCGGCTATTCAGGATGACCTCCTTTTTGGCTCCCTTGGGTTGGACTTTATCGAGCTTTTCGTCGTAGTCACCGTCGAGCATCACCTTATAAGTACCGCCCCAAGGGTCGAAAAGGCCGATAACCGTAGAGCCTGCGGCATTGTAAACCAGACCGTTGATTCCATCGTTGGCACCCTTTAATTTGCCCTCCTTCACATTGAGAAATTTAATGGTGCGTGTATTGATGGGCGTCGTCCCGGCTTCCAGACCAAGCAAAGGGTTGAGAAAGTTAATAACGTCGTCTTTAGTATCGACTTTAGTGTCTGTAGTCATGGCGGCGGTGTTCGGCATGGTCCCATATTCCGTGTAGAAATTGTTCACAGCGGATTCGAGGGCCGCGCAGGAAGCGAGGGCGGTGGTTTTTTTGGCCCTTTGAATCGCTGAGGCTGCTGCGGCAAATCCCGCTCCGGCGAGCACCGCGATGATCGCAATGACGACAAGAAGTTCGACCAGGGTGAAGCCGTCCTGACGGCGGGATTGATGGGTTTTCATAGTGGAATTTGAGTTGGATTTCACAGTCGCGAAGCAAATACAAGATTCTGAGGGCTGACAATACCTCAATCAATCTCGCATTCACATGGTAAACACTTAATTGGATATTTGCGCTCCCGCAATGAATTTATTCCGTCGTAGCGTTCGGAACTAACATCATTGGAGATTTTAGCCGCAAAGAGGCGCAAAAAAGAGGAGTTTGGCTGTGGGTTGCGGAAGGGTCCCCGGAAATCCTCCCGAAGAGGATCGATCACCACCTTCTTCCCTTTTTGGGTTTCTTTGCGCCTCCTTGCGGCAAAACTCCCGAATAATTTTGCCACACCTCCCCGCGTTTGCCGTTGCGGTGTGAGCCTTCAGTCGGCAAGCTTCCGACATGCTAGGCAATCATTTGCGAGATTCCATCCTCGACGCCCTCCGCTCCGCCAAAGGAAACCCCCTTTCCAAATCCCAACTCGCCCGTGGCCTCAAAATTCCCGGCACCCGCGTGACCGAGCTCCGCAACACGCTCGAGGCCCTCGCCAAGGAAGGCGTGATCCTTCCCGGGAAAAAAAATTGCTACCTGCTGCCCACCGCCCCCAAGGACCAACTCACCGGCACGCTCAAGTTTCAACCAAAGGGCCATGCCTTCTTTTTCCCCGATCTCACGGACGAGCAGAACCTCGCCAGCGGCATCGATTTCAGCCTCCACTCGCGCATTTTCATCGACCGCCGGAATGTCGGTACCTCGCTCGACGGCGATCGCGTGGCGGCCTCGATCATCAAGCAGGTTGCCCGCCCGTTCCGCACACGGAGCGAATTCCTGCCGGACCCTGCCGATGAAATGCGGGCAAAGGTGGATGCGGTGCTCGTCCGGCGCTCCGGAAGGCTGGCTGGTATCTATCGAAAAATGGGCAACTTCGGGTGGATCGATTGCGATGACAAGGCGGTCGAGGGCCGCGTGGATGTCGTGGGCGATACCACCGCGCTGCCAGGGCAGATGGTCGTCGTAGATCTGGAGGAATGGCTCGATCGGAATACCGACCCACGCGGCCGCGTCATCGAGGTGCTCGGCTGGCCCGGCGATCCCGGCGTGGACATCATTTCCGTGATCCATCGTTTCGGCCTGCGCACTTCATTTCCTGACGATGTTCTGGCCGAAGCCCGGTCGGTGCCGGAAGAACCGGAGCCATCGGAAATCGCCCGTCGCAAGGATTGGAGGGACAAGCTCGTCATCACCATCGATCCGGCTGATGCGAAGGATCACGATGATGCGATCTGGCTGGAGAAAACCGACAGAGGCTGGACGCTCGCCGTCCACATCGCCGATGTTTCCCACTACATCAAGCCCGGCAGCCCGATGGATAAGGAAGCCGTCGAGCGCGGGAACTCCACCTATCTCGTGGACCGCGTGTTGCCGATGCTTCCAACAGAACTCTCCAACGGCATCTGCTCGCTGAAGCCGAATGTGGATCGCCTCACCAAATGTGCGCTGATGGAAATTTCCCATCAGGGAGAAATCACCCGGGCGAAATTCATCGACGCCGTCATCCACAGCCGGGCGAAACTTTCCTACGAACAGGCCCAGGCAATTCTCGACGGCAAGCCTGCTCCCGCAGGCTCCGATCCGACACTCGCCGGAATGGTCAAGGAAGGCTGGAACCTCGCATCCGCCATGCGCAGACGGCGTTTTGAAAACGGCGCGCTCGATCTCGAAATGCCGGAAATCAAGATCCGTCTCGATGATCAGGGCCGCGCCGAAGTTGCCGAGCCCGTGATCCACACCGAGAGCCATCAGCTCGTCGAGGAATGCATGCTCGCTGCCAATGAAGCGGTTGCGAAGATCCTGAGAGAGCGCATGAAGCCATCGATCTATCGAATTCACGATGATCCCGATCCGTCACGCCTTCTTGATTACACTGAAACGGCGAAGGCCCACGGCTACCGACCCGGAGACCTGACAAACCGCTCGCACATCCAAAATCTGTTGGATGCATCGAAAGGCAGCCCGGAAGAGCACGTGATCAAGCTCGGCCTGCTCAAAAGCCTCAAGCGCGCCGCCTATTCCGCCGAGCCCATCGGCCACTACGGACTTGCGAAAGGTGACTACTGCCACTTCACCAGCCCCATCCGCCGCTACGCCGATCTCATCGTCCACCGCGCACTCCAGCCGTTGTTGGAAAATGCTCCGCCACGGCAGGACAGCACTCCATCACAAGCCGACCTGCGCGAGATTTCCCGCCACATTTCCGATACCGAACGCACTTCCTCCGATGCCGAGAGCGAAACCAAACAGATCAAACTGTTGGAATATCTTGATCGCGTCGCCAGAGCGGAAGAGCCGCCGATTTTCAATGGCTTGATCACCGATGTCCGCCCGATGGGCCTGATGGTCGAGGTTCCGGAAATGGGGGTCCGCGGCGTGGTGAAGCGGGAAGAGCTGCCCGAAGGCCGCTGGCGTTTCGAGGCACACCGCATGGCCTGGGTTTCCATGGATGGAAAGGTCATCCAGTTAGGCATGCGCATCCCGTTGCGAGTGATCAATATTGATTTCGACAAACGCTTCGTGGATTTCTCCGTTGCTGGCAGGCCCACCACCGAAGGCACGCACGTTTCAGCCAAGAATCCGCTGCCAGCAAAGAAACATGGTAAACCCCACTCGAAAACCGCAGCCAAGGTCGGTCCTGCATCCAAGCTGAAGCCGTCCCGCTACGCCAGCCCCAAGGACAAGCCCAAAAAGGCCAAGCGCCGCGGCCGGAGGTGATTCGGGCGCAGGCGTTTCTGCGAAAAAGGGGCGTCGATATTCTATCGCCTGAGTCAGGGCGACATTCTGTCGACCGAAACGGTGGCGCTGCGCGATGGTCTCACACGAAGACGGCGGACAGGATGTCCGCCGCACTCAGCGCTCAGAATGAACGCGCTCCTTAATCGCTAGATAAAATAATCGTCCGGCTGGAGCACGCTGGCGTTCGCCTTGGCATGGAGTCGCTTGCAGGCGAACTGGCACATTTCATAAACCGATTCCTCCGAAACCCGGTAGAACACCTGTGCTCCCTCGCGCTCACGGATCAGAAGACCCGCTTGATGCAGATGCTTCAGGTGCTTGGAAATGTTCGCCTGGGAGGTGCCGAGCGCGGTCACCAGCGCTCCGACACTGAGTCGCCCGGCGCGGAGTTCCTGTAGGATTCCCAAGCGGGTCGCATCGGCAAACGCGCTGAAAATTTCCGCGACTTGCTCAAGCGACGGCCGCGACAATTTCGGATGATTCTCCGATCCTGAACCGTCTTGGGATTTCCTGGTTACTGGATTAACCATATAGGAATATCCTCATCGCATTCAGCGGGATTTCAAGCGCTAAGGAGAACGGGGTTGTGGCGAAACTATCAGAAATGCACTTCGTTTTCCGGTTTCGCACGGACCGCCACTTCGTCGCCAACACTGAGGCCGAGGTCGTCGAGCTGCTTGCGGGAGAGCTCCACATCGAGAAACTGCCCGTCGTCGAGTCGGACGGTGAGGGTGGCGATGGGGCCGGCGGAAAACAAATGTTGGACTCGGCCGATGCGGTCCGTTAGGGGATCCTGCTCAGCGGCGAACAGCACCTCGACTTCGTGTGGACGGACATAGAGGGTCTCGCCGCTGGTGTCGGTGAGCTTGTTGACGTTGCCGAGGAATTCGTAAACGAAGGGGCTGCGCGGACGGTCGTAGATGACCTGCGGCTTGCCGACCTGTTCGACGCGGGCATTGCGCATCACGACGACCTGGTCGGCGAGTTCGAGGGCTTCCTCCTGATCGTGGGTGACGAAGAGCGTGGTGAGGCCGATCTCATCATGGAACTGGCGCAACCAACGGCGGAGGCTCTTGCGAACCTGGGCATCGAGCGCGCCGAAGGGCTCGTCCAACAGAAGCACTTTCGGCCGGATGGCGAGAGCTCGGGCGAGGGCGACGCGCTGGCGCTGGCCGCCGGAGAGTTCGTGCGGGCGGCGTCTGTCGAGGCCTTCGAGTTTCACGAGTTTGAGGAGTTCGAAAACACGGTGATGAATCTCCGCTTTGGGGATGCTTTGTGAGCGCGGAAGAACGGTTAGCCCAAAAGCGATGTTCTCCGCGATCGTCATGTGGCGGAACAGGGCGTAGTGCTGGAAGACGAAGCCGACGCCGCGCTTTCCGGCAGGGATGTCGCCCACATCCTCGCCGTGAAACTTGATTTTTCCATTTCCTGGATCGGCGAATTCAAGCCCGGCGACGATGCGCAGCAAGGTGGTTTTCCCGGAACCCGAAGGACCTAGCAGCGCGGTGAGCGAGCCGTTGGGAACTTCCAGAGATATGTTTTCAAGCGCGGCGTAGCTGCCGAAGGTCTTGTTGATGGATTGGATCGAGATCGACATGGGAAAAATGGTTATTTGTGGCTTGAGGACGAGTGGCCGGAGAAATGTTCGACGAGGCTTTTCATCCCGAGCGTGACCAGGGCGAGAAACGCGAGCAAGGTGGCGCAGGCGAAGGCGGCGCTGAATTGGTATTCGTTATAGAGCACTTCGATGTGGAGCGGGAGCGTGTTCGTTTTCCCCCGGATGTGGCCGGAGACGACAGAAACCGCGCCGAACTCGCCCATGGCCCGGGCGTTACAAAGTAAGACTCCGTAGAGCAATCCCCACTTGATGTTAGGTAGCGTGACGCGCAGGAAAACCTGCCAGCCTCTCGCGCCCAACGTGACGGCGGCCTCCTCCTGATCACTGCCCTGGGATTCCATGAGAGGGATCAATTCACGGGCGACGAAGGGAAATGTCACGAAGACTGTGGCGATGATGATTCCTGGGGTGGCGAAAACGATTTTCGGATTGGCCAGCCATTCCGCTAGATCCGTGAACAACCAGCCGAATGCCTGATAGCTGGCCAGGTTGGACGCCACATGGGCGAGGGGAGACAGGACGTTCTCCAACATTTGGGGCGGGAACCAGCCCTTTGATCCGAAGATCATCATCCAGACAAGTCCGGCGATCACCGGAGAAACCGCGAACGGGAGATCGATCAATGAAAGGAGTAACGAGCGCCCCTTGAAGCGATATTTCGTGACCAGCCAGGCGGCGGAAACCCCGAACAAGGTGTTGAGCGGCACGGACACCCCGGCGGCGATCAGCGTCAGTTTGATGGCGGATAGAGCGGATTCCTCGTGAAGGGAGGCGAGGAACACCTCCCATCCGCGGCGGAGTGCCTCGGCAAAAACGGCGACTAACGGAAGTAGCAGGAACAGGCTGAGCACGACGATGGCAAGCCCGATGAGAATGGCGCGGACGAGCGGGGACTCGGTGGTGGAAGGACGGAGTGCCATGGGATCAGCGATTCTGCCAGTCGAGCCGGCGTTGGAGGAGATTGATGAGGAAGAGGAGGGCGAAGGACACGATGAGCATCGCGGAGGCAATCACGGCGGCGGCTTCGTATTTGAATTGCTCCAGTTGCGCGACGATGAGCAGAGGCAGGATTTCGGTTTTCATCGGCAGGTTTCCGGAGATGAAAATGACGGAACCGTATTCACCGATCGCACGGGCGAAAGCGAGGGTGAACCCGGTGATGAGCGCTGGCACCAGCAGCGGCAGGATGACTCGATAGAAGACCGTCCAGCGGTTCGCACCGAGCGTGGCGGCAGCCTCTTCGATCTCTTTTCCGAGGTCTTCCATCACCGGTTGCAATGTGCGGACGACAAAGGGGAATCCGATGAATGTCAGAGCGATAAAAACACCTAGCGGACTATAAGCGGCTCCTTTCACGGTGAAGTCATGGATCTGCGCGCCGAGCCAGCCACCGGGGTGGAATGTTTCCTGAAACCATTCGGCGAGTTTCACGATGTATTGGCCGATCCATCCATTAGGTGCGTAGATCTGGGTCAGCGTGATACCCGCGACGGCGGTGGGTAAGGCAAAAGGGAGATCCACCATCGCATCCAACAGCCTGCGGCCGGGAAATCGATAGCGGACGAGGACCCACGTCACCAGCAATCCGAGCACCACGCTCACTCCTGCTGCTGCCGCGCTCGCACCGAAGGTAAGCTTTGTGGCGGCGATGACCCGTGGAGAAGTGAGGAGAGTCCACCATTGGGACCAACCCAGGCCGGCCGCCTTGATGAACAAGGCGGCCAGTGGAATGAGGATGATGAGACCCAGATAGGTCACTGTGAAACCCATGGTGAGGCCGAAGCCGGGTATGACTCGTCGTTTTGACATCTGTTTGGATATGGGATTCGCAGTGACCGGGCGGCGTTACTTGACGTTATAGATTTGGTCAAAAGTGCCGCCGTCGTCGAAGTGTTCCTTCTGCGCTTTCACCCAGCCGCCGAAGTCTGCATCGATGGTGACGAGAGGGAGCTTTGGCAGCTTGTCCACATACTTCGCGGCGACCTTGGGATTGCGCGGTCGATAGAAGTTCTTCCCTGCGAGGTCCTGGGCTGCATCCGTGTAGAGAAACTCGAGATAGGCTCTGGCGACCTCGGCGGTTCCATGCTTTTCGGCGTTTTTCTCAACGACGGCCACCGGCGGCTCGGCGAGGATGCTGATGGATGGATAGATAATCTCGGTTTTGCCGGGAAACTCCTTTTCAATCAGATAGGCCTCGTTTTCCCATGAAAGGAACACGTCGCCGATCTGGCGTTGGGCGAAGGTGGTGGTGGATCCGCGCGCGCCAGTATCGAGAACCGGGACGTTTTTATAAAGATGGGTGATGTAATCGATGATCTTCGCGCGGTCACCGCCGAATTCCTTGTTCGCCCACGCCCAGGCGGCGAGGTAGTTCCAGCGTGCGCCGCCGGAGGTTTTCGGGTTCGGGGTGATGACCTGGATCCCCGGCTTCACAAGGTCGCCCCAATCCTTGATGCCTTTCGGATTTCCTTTTCTAACGACCAATACGATGGTGGAAGTGTAAGGAGCGCTGTTGTCCTTGAGCTTGGTCTGCCAATCAGCTGGGATGGTTTTGGCCTCCTTGACGATGCTGTTGATGTCACCGGCCAGGGCGAGGGTGACGACATCGGCTTCCAAGCCGTCGATGACGGAGCGCGCCTGTTTGCCGAAACCGCCGTGGAATTGCTCGATCTCGACTTTTCGGTGGTTTTTTTCCTCCCAGTCCTTTTTGAAAGCCACGTTCACCTCCGCGTAGAATTCGCGGGTCGGATCGTAGGAAACATTGAGGAGCTTGAGGGGGGAGGTGCTTTGGGAACCGGTGGTTTTGCTTTTCTCGCAACCGGTGAGCGCGAGGATGGTGGCGAGAGCGGTGGAAAGGATTAATTTGGTTTTCATGACAGATTCAATTTTCATGGTTGATAGGTTGGGTCGGGTATCCTGCGGGAGCCGTCGAATTCATCGTCGATGGATGACGAGCTTGATGGAGGGGAACTACTTTCCGGCAAGGTTCTGACCGATTGCATTGTATAGGAATTCGGGACAGGCGCTAGCAATTTCCGTAACGCCGTTCCCGTCCTCCAATCACACTCAGAATGAGAGACGTATACCTGTCAGAAGTGTTACGCCATCATAGGATTCTCCAGAGCCTCCTGAAAGTCTCGCCCACTCCGCGCCGGCCATCAGCTTCAGTTTGTCGCCATAGATGAAGTATTGGGCGCCGCCGTAGACTGAGTTATAGATATCGCCACGGGCACTGTTGTCGGCGACGGGTTTCTCATAGCGGCTCTGACCGATCACGCCCAACGGTCCCTCGCTGGTGGCGAACGAGTAGCGTCCGACCAACTGGAGTTTTTTCGGAATGATGTCGTAGGTGGGTTGGATGAAAAATCCGAAGACATCGCTGTTATCTCCATCACCGCCCAAGGCGTAGTAGCCTTCGAGGACCACGGCGGTGGGGCCTTGTTTCACGATGAAGGTGGATGCGAGAATGTCATCATAACGGCCCATGACGAAGTCGTCGGTTTCCCGTTCGCTGTGCAGCCAGTCGAGCCGGAAGTCGGCCTTGTCGGTTTTGAGCAAGCTCTTGAAATCATAACCGGCCCCGAGAGTGAAGGAGGTGCCGCCATTGAAATCACCGAACTCCCCATCACCGAAAGCTCCCGTGCCGCCGGTGGTGGTGGGAGTGGCATTTGAATAGACGCCGGCGCGCCATGAATACTTTTCGTAGGTTCCCTCGACGGTGAGTCCGGTGGCGCGGTTGATGTTGAGCTGGTTGAAAAACTGCGAGCGCTCGAATGTCGGCTGGGTGTTGGTGGATTCCAGGAAATCATATTGGCCGATCAGCGGTTTGGTTTTTCCGGCGGTGATGCTCAGCCATGATTCGGGTTTCCAACGGATGTAGGCATCGACGAGTCCGTCATAGAAATCGTCGAAGCCATCGTTGCTTTGAAAATCCACGCGGACCTCGACCTTCTTCTCCCACAGTTTCGCGTCGAAGCCGAAGCGCGAGCGCCGATCCTCCCAATTGCTCTGGCTGCCCTGGTCCGCATCCGTGTCCCAGTATTGGCCCTGATAGCGTCCCCGGAGTTTGAATTCCTCGAGGATGGGATTGTGATCGTCCTTGTAGAGTGTGGCATAGCTCCAGATCTGGTCGAAGGCTTCGGTGAGGCTGTCGGAGGGAGCGCTTTCTGCATGGAGGGCCGTGGGGAGAGCTGGTAACAGCAGGAGCATGCCTGTGCCTATCAGTGATGGATTTTTCGATTTCGAGTTAAGTAGTGTTTTCATATTAATTTGTGTCCGGTGATCCGGCTTGGGTGTGTTAGTTGGTTCGGGTCGCAATCCGCACGTGCGGTATCGGCGGCGAAGAAGGTACGCAGAAAGAGACCGACCGGACAGGGAGGTGAGAATCCGCAGCCCGGCGATGCGAATGGTTCACACCGGGTTTCAGCGGGCTTCTCGATTCCTCCGGTGGTCCGGTCGGTCTCTTACAGCGATGTTGCGAGCGTGAAGCTCGTTAGAATCAGGCTTGTTGTTGATTGGAACTTTCGTCCCGCGGAGAGACGAAGCGTGTCTTCTCAATGCTTTCGACTTGTGTCACGCGCCCTTCATGGACGGTGATTTGCACGGAGCCGAAGCGAAGGTTGGCCACGTTGTTGCGAACGATTTCCAGCCAATCGGCTTGAGGGCCGTCTGGTGTCTTGCGTTCAGAATTGGTGGTTTTCATTAGGGTCTGGAGATTGTGTTGCGAGTTGTGTCAGTCCTGCCAGAAATCCATCGGCGGGGTCTGCCTTTCGTTTGATGCTGGTGCCGGCCGCAGCCATCGATTCCGCCGTCGCGAAGGGAGGGACGATTCCATCCCGCCGCATTTTCCGCAGGGTGACCTCGACGACCTGGGCAACGGTGTAGCGGTCCAAAATGTTGGCGATGGCGTTGCGGACATCGATCATCACCATGCGTAGTCCGCAGTGGGCTTCATCGGGACAGGTACAGGGCTGATAGGCGTTTTCGCTGGCGCAGCAGATCGGGGCGAGGCGTCCGTCCATCAGGCGGACGAGTTGGCCGATGCCGATCTGGTCGGCAGGCTTGGCGAGTGCGTAACCTCCGAATTTTCCCCGGTGGGTTTCGACCAATCCCGCCTCACGAAGTTCCTGAAGGATGCGCTCGACGAATTTCAGGGGCAGACGGTTCGCTTCTGCGAGTTCCGCACCTGAAACAGTGCTCCGTCCGACTTCGGTCGCAATGCCGAGGTTGATCGTGGCGCGCAGCGCGTATTCAGCTTTTTTCGAAAGGTGCATTCGGTTATGTGGACAGGAAGGTATGGATTGGGGCCGGGTTGCCAAGAAAAAAATGCGGACGGCAGAAGTGGGTTGTGGTGATTTATTGAAAATGAATGAGTTGGCTGAAATGAATTTGTCAAAAGTATCAAAACACAGCCTTGATTATGGTATTTCGGGGGTAGCGGCGAGACCTTATGAAATTGTTTTTACCGGAAATAAGGTCCATTTTTGTGGATTCCCGGGCTTTTGGAATTTTTCTAGACAATCGAATCTATAGCGAGAGGTATGGATTAAGTTCGGCGCGGCAATATCACCCCGCGCGGGGCCGAAATTCAACAGACATTGCCATGGAAACCAAAGGGCATGATTCATCGAACACCGTTCTGCCGATCGTGGTCATCGGTAGGGGATTCAGCGGAACCTTGACCGCCATTCATTTGTTCCGGCCTCGGTTTGAGGTTTCAGCCGCCGCCGGAGATGTCATTTGCGGGCATCGCCGGCGTGACGGATTGGAAAATGCGCCGGATGTTCTAACGATAAGTTCGTTGACAGACCAAGGCGAAATACATTGGGTGTGGAGCCTTGAAACCAATATCCCTCATCCCTCCCGTTGTTGCGCTTGCTCTTGTTGGTGGCTGGATTGGCACGCAGCGCCAATCCATTTTCACGTTGGAGAAGGAAAGTGAGCTTTTGCGAAATCACATCGCCACCGCCCGTGCAGCCGCCGCGAGCGAGGCTTCCCAGCATGAGGCCGAAACTCCGAACGGCAAGCCCGCCAAGGAGAAGGAGGCGATGGATTGGAAAAAAATCGCCGCGCAGATGTTGGAAATGCGGAATGGCGAGGGCATGGGCGACATGCGCTCGCTTATCCGCTTGCAGCAGCGCATGCAGGCCCTGACGAAGGAGGAACTGGTGTCGGCTTTGAATGAAATCGCCACGCTCGATCTCACTGCGGAGTCGCGCCAAATGTTGGAGCAGATGCTCATCGGACCGCTGATTGAGAAGGATCCACAGCTCGCACTCGCCCGTTTCTCCGATCGCTTGCAGGAGCAAAATGGCGCCATCGGCTGGCAGCTTTCCAGGGCTCTGAGCAAATGGGCCGAAAAGGATCCGGCGAAAGCCACCGCGTGGTTTGACGAACAGATCGAGGCAGGAAAATTCGACAGCAAGTCGCTCGACGGGAAAAGCCAGTCGCGCCTTCAGTTCGAAAGCGCGCTGATCCGGACCTTGCTTTCCACCGATGCGGAGGGTGCCGCCCGCAGGTTGGGCGGCATTCCCGAAGAGCAACGTGCGGATGCGCTCCGGCAATATTCCGTCAACCAGATCAAGGAAGAGGATCAAAAGGCCTTTGCGAAATTGGTGCGCGATCAGGTGCCGGAAAAGGATAGAAGCGGAGTGATCGCCCAAGCGGCATCCAGCCTTGTTTCGAAAGGTTATCCGGAAGTCACCGCCTATCTCGACCACATCGAAGCGACTCCCGCCGAGCGGACTGCCACTGTGGAACAGGCTGCAAGTTCGAAAATCCAGCAATTGGCCTATCAGAAACACGTTGCCCGTGAGGACTTCGATACGATGCGCGAATGGGTGAATGCCCAGTCGCCGGGCACTGCCGATGCCACCACCGGGAAGGTATTGGCCAGCGCGCTTGGGATGGGCGGAGATAGCCGGTTCAAATTCG
The DNA here is from genome assembly GCA_039925065.1 of Luteolibacter sp. GTDB lineage: Bacteria > Verrucomicrobiota > Verrucomicrobiia > Verrucomicrobiales > Akkermansiaceae > Luteolibacter. The sequence continues at coordinate 4,968 of JBDSZP010000045.1, read as the reverse complement.
AGGACGCCGCCGCCCTTGCGGTCCAGTATCAGGAAGCCAGCGGAAATGATGACGTGATGGTCAATTTCCTCGATGGTTGGCGGACCGAAGACAAAGAAGAATCCATCAAACTGGCGGCGAAAATTGCTGATCCGACACGCCGCGAGCAAGTCCTCAAAAATCTCAAATAACCATTTCCCCCTACCCCGATGAAAACTTCCATCGCCCTATCCGTCCTCATCCTTGCCCTCGGCTCAGCATGGGGCTTGCATGATCGCCAACTGCTGGCCGCCGCCCTGCAAACCCACGCGAAACTCACCGCCGAGGCGGCGCAACTCGGGATCTCCATCGACTCCAAAAACTCCGCAAACTCCGTTCATCTCACCAAACGCAGTGAACGCGGAGAGCGCGAGAACAAGGACGCGGAGGCCCGGCTCGCGGCCAAGGAATTCGTCGCCTTCGCCAAGGAAATGGAGGCCATCGAGAAAAAGGGCGGCCCGCCCGACGATGCCACGCAGAAACGCGTCATGGCGTTTTTGGATCGCATCATGTCGCTGGATTCCAGCCAGTTGAAAATCCTCATCGCCGAGGTGCATGCCACTCCGGATCTGAAGGACAAAACCCGCCAGGGCCTCATTGGTTTCTCCATCATGATGATGGCCAGCGATCATCCACAGGCCGCTCTCGCGATGTTCACGGAGTCCTCGGACCTCTTCAAAGACAACGGCATGGGCAAGCACGTGGTTTCTACCTCGCTGGCGAAATGGGCCAAGGACGATCCGATGGGTGCGCTGGAGTGGGTCCGGAAAAACGGCGAGAAATTTCCCGATCTGGTGACGGACGATGCCAAGCGCGGCTTGGTTTCAGGCGCTGCCGCCAACGATCCCGCACTCGCCTTCAAGCTCATCGGCGAGTTGGGACTCAAGGATACGGCCAATGTCATCGCCGATATCTTCCGTGCCGCGAAAACCGATGAGGACCGCACCGCCACCCTCGCGGCGCTCCGCAGTCATGTGGGAACCATGCAGGACGCCAAAGCCGCAGGAAAGCTGCGTAATTCAGGGCTCGAGCAATTGGGAGCCAATCTGTCGTCGGACAATTACGACTCCGCCCAGAAATGGCTGGCGGGAGCCAAGCTGAGCCCTGAGGAATTGGGAGCTTTCGCCGACGGTATTCAAAGCGACGGTGGTAACAACGGCCAATGGATCGAATGGCTCGGCAAATCCCTTCCTGCGGACCAATCCGATGGCAAAATCAAAAACATCGTCAGCAACTGGACCCAGAACGATTATCAGGCCGCAGGGGCCTGGCTGAACACCACACCGGCCGGCCCAGCCAAAAACATCGCGATCCGCAGCTACGCCGAGACCGTTTCCCGTTACGAACCCGAAGCTGCCGTGCCATGGGCCGTCACCCTGCCGCCCGGCAAGGATCGCGACGAAACCCTTAGGGGCATCTATGTGCGCTGGCCGAAAAAGGACGATGCCTCCAAAGCCGCCGCCGAGGCATTCAAGACCACACACGGGATCAAGTGACGGATTCATGGTTTACCATGCTCTGAAGAGGCTGCGCGAAATAAGGGGCGTCGATATTCTTCGACTGAGTCAGGCCGACATTCTGTCGGACGAAACGGTGACGCTGCGTGAGCTCCTCACGATATGACGGCGGACAGAATGTCCGCCGCACTCAGCGCTCAGGATGAACGCGCTCCTCTCCGACTTTCCCGACAGGCTCGCATCCGCACGTCTGGAGGCTGTCCGGAGTTCATGGTTTACCATGCTCTTCCGAAGACAAGCTGAAGGCTTGAACTCCAGACAGTGCCAAGGACAACAACGCTGAACCGCTGGAGCTCCAACTCTTCTCCGCGCCCTCCCTCCCTCTCTCCTTCCCTCCGTGGTAAAAATTCTTTGCCGAAACCCCTCGGCTCTTTGTCCCACCTGTTCTTCAGGTGTTTTCCGCTGGAATCTTCTCCTTCAGCAAGGCGATGGCTTGGGAGGCGAGGGCTTCCCATCCGGGAGGTTTTTTTTCGTTCAGGGCTTCGATGGTATCCAGCAAGGCGGCGGCACCCAGCTTGGGGATGAGCAGGGCTAACATTTCTCCCATTGCGGCATCCGGTTGCTGCGCGGGCTTGCTTCCATAGACTGCGGGGTCTTCGCGGACGGAGGAGGATTGGGATTCGGGAAGGTCACCGCCGGAGATCAAATACTGTGCGCTGACGCCTAATTCCATGGCTAACAATTGCAGTGTTTCGCCGCCGGGCGTGGATCCAGCCAGCCAGCGTGCAACGGTTGAATGGGTGACACCCAATGCGCGGCCGAGCGTGGAGTTGTTGAACCTCTGCTGTTGCATTAAATACGCGAGGCGCTCAGGAAAAGTTACCATTGTTTCATTTTTGTGTTGTCAGATTGAGCGAATTGTTTCAATCTCCGTTCGTAAGCCCGCTTACGGAAACAGGGCGAGCAAAGCAGGAACCGGAAATGATGACAATCAATAAACCTACACCTCAACCGTGTGACGGGAGCCATGAGGGCCACAAGCGGATGCTCAAGGAAAAGGGCTGGAGCTATCGCACGGCCGGGGAGCAGTTGGGCCGCCACTGGATGACGATTTATGGAGTGCTTAATGGTCGCCGGAAAAGCGGGGATCTTCTCAAACGCATCGAAGCGCTCCCCGCGAAAGGAGCGTCCGAGTGAGCCTGCCTGAAACGATCTCCGCCCTGACTCAGGAAAAGAAGGATCTGGAAGCTGCTGCGGTGATCGCCGTGAAAAACGGCATGTTCGGTGCCGCTGCCAATCTCCGCGATCGTGCGAAGGAAATCGAACGCACCCTTGAAGCTCTTCAATCCGTCCGATCTGAAACAGCATGATTCCTGATCCATCAGTCATCTCGAATGAGGTGGCACAAGCATTCCTGCCGATGTCGTGCACATTACTGATGTGGTCAGTTCGCTGGGGAGTCAGGTTGAAGTCCGATGCGATAAAACAGCTTTGGCCTCGGCGCTTCAGTGCCTAGGGGAGTGGGATCATGAAATTCGATGGGTTCCTGATCGTAGCACTGGATGCTATCAATGATTTGCCAGGTCTGGAGGTCTTCCGAGGCTTCGAGGACGTAGTTTCCTGCGTGGGGAGCGATCATGCTGATGACGGCGTCTCCGGGGGCGACTGAGATTGAAGGAGTTCCGAGGCTCGGTGCAGCCACCGGTGGGATGGCGAAGCTGGCGATGCTGCCCGAAGGCGCGGCGACCACCCGCACATTGTCCAACAGGAGATCAAGCCCGATGGTAGCGGTGGAGAGATCCCGGAAGATAAGGGTGGTGGAGGTGCTGTCCGCCGTGAAGGAGTAAGCTTGCGGCAGCCAGCGAATGACGCCGTCACTTCCGGTGAGGGTGATCGATTGGGTGAGGAGATTTCCCGTTCCTTTGGTGGAAACCTGCAGCGTTTGCGGATCCGAGGTGTAAGCGAGGACGGCTGCGTCGAAGGTGAGGCTGTAGGTTTGACCAACTGTGGTGGCGAAAGTCTGTGAAAGCACGGCGTTGGGCGTCAGGTTCTGACCGTTGAAGGCCACCATCCGGATGCCATCGGTCGTTGGATAGAATTCGATGGATTGGTTTCCTGTCGCGGTCCATCCGGTGAAGCCGGACTCGAAACTTGGGTTTACCAGCAAGCCGGGCACGACGCTGTTGACGGTCAGGTTCACGGTGACGGAATTGGAATCGAGGCTGCCGTCGTTGGCGTGATAGGTGAAGGAATCGGCACCGCTGTAACCGGCGGTCGGCTTGTAGGTGAAGCCGCCGCTGGCACTGAGGGTGAGGCTACCGTGGCTCGGACCATTTTCCAAAACGGCGGTGAGAATGTTGAGTTGCAGGTCGGTATCGTTTGTCAGGATTCCTGGGGCAGTGACGGTGAGCGTGCTGTCCTTGTTGATGGAGTAAGCGTCGGCCACGGCGGTCGGCGCGCCGTTGGCGAATGCCGGAGGACCGGTGACGCGGACCTTGTCGAGCAGGAGGTCGAGTGCGTCAGTGGTTGTCGAGCGGTCGGCGAAGGTGAGTGTGGCGGTGGTGCTGTCCGCGACGAAGGAATAGCTTTTGGAAATCCAGTGGGCTACGCCGTCACTCACGCTGTTGATGATGACGTTTTTCGAAACAAGGGAGCCAGCGCCGGTGACTGTGACATCGAGCTTCTGCTGCTTTTTCACGTAGCCGATGACGCCGGTATCAAAGGTCAGTGTGTAGGTTTGACCGGTCACCGTCGCGAAGGTTTGGGTGAGGACGGCGTCGGGAGTGAGATTGCCGCTGTTGAAGGCGACAAGTTTCACGCCATCCGTCGCGAGGTAGGGAGCCGTGGATTTGATGACTTCGTTACCGGTGGCGGTCCATCCGGTGAAATCGGCTTCAAAACTGCCGTTGGCCAGCACATCGGAGCTGGGCGCGAGTACGCTGATGCTGACGGTCACGATGTTGGAATCCAAGCTGCCGTCATTGGCATGATACGTGAAGGAATCGGCACCGCTGTAGCTGGCGGTGGGCGTGTAGGTAAAGCCGCCGTTTGCATTGAGGGTGACGCTTCCGTGACTCGGGCCGACGTTGAGCACGGCGGTCAGCGAGTTGGCCTGTGCGTCCGTGTCATTTGATAGAACTCCAGCGGCGGAAACCACCAGCGCGGTACCCTGATTGGTCGAGTAGGAATCGGCGGCGGCGACGGGCGCGGTGTTCACAGCCAGCACGTTGATGCTGGCTGTGACGATGTTGGAATTCAGGCTGCCGTCATTGGCATGATAAGTGAAGGAATCGGCACCGCTGTAACCGGTGGTCGGCGTGTAGGTGAAGCCGCCGTTCGCGCTCAAGTTGAGACTGCCATGACTTGGTCCGCCGTTGAGCACGGCGGTCAGCGAGTTGGCCTGTGCGTCCGTGTCGTTGGTGAGAACTCCTGCGGCGGCGACCACCAGCGCGGTGTTCTGGTTGGTGGAATAGGAGTCGGCGACTGCGACAGG
>JBDSZP010000044.1:0-16734 GCA_039925065.1 Luteolibacter sp. | reverse complement strand
TGGCACGGGAGGTGGGTTCCGAAGGTGCTCTTGGCGGACAGGCGAGGGTGGAAGGGGTGTCCGGAACGTGGAAGGATCTGACTGATTCAGTGAACTTCATGGCTTCCAACCTCACGACTCAGGTGCGGAATATCGCCGCCGTGACCACCGCGGTGGCGAACGGCGATCTTTCCAAGAAGATCACGGTGGATGTCAAAGGCGAGATTCTCGAGCTCAAAGACACGGTCAACACCATGGTCGATCAGTTGAATTCCTTCGCTTCTGAAGTGACGCGGGTGGCCCGCGAAGTGGGAACGGAAGGAAAACTGGGAGGACAAGCCGAAGTGAAAGGCGTGGCCGGAACGTGGAAGGATCTCACCGACTCCGTGAACTCGATGGCAGGCAACCTCACCAACCAGGTGCGAAGTGTCGCGAAGGTGGTGACCGCCGTGGCCAAGGGCGAGCTGAACCAGAAACTAATGGTGGAAGCGAAGGGCGAGATGGCCGAGCTTGCGGACACGATCAATAGCATGACCAGCACGCTGGCGACATTTGCCGAGCAGGTCACCAGTGTCGCTCGCGAGGTGGGTGTGGAAGGAAAACTCGGTGGCCAGGCCCACGTGCCCGGCGCTTCCGGAACCTGGCTCGATCTAACCGATAATGTGAACCAACTCGCTGCGAATCTGACAACCCAGCTCCGGGCCATCGCGGACGTCGCGACGGCGGTGACCAAGGGAGATCTCACGCAGAGCATCCAAGTCTCGGCACGAGGCGAAGTTGCCTTCGTTAAGGACAACATCAACGAGATGATCCGAAATCTGAAGGATACGACTTCCCGCAACGAGGAACAGGACTGGCTGAAGACCAACCTCGCGAAATTCACCCGGATGCTTCAGGGGCAGAAGGACTTCCTGACGGTCGGGCGTCTGATTCTATCCGAACTCGCGCCGGTGGTTTCCGCGCAGCACGGCATCTTTTACATCATGGATAATGATGCTCCCGAGCCGGAGCTGCAGTTGCTCGCCAGTTACGCATTCAGCGAGCGCAAGAGCGTCAGCAACCGCTATCAACTCGGCGAGGGACTTGTGGGCCAGGCAGCGCTTGAGAAGCAACCGATTCTCCTAACGAATGTCCCAGGCGATTACATTCATATCAGCTCCGGCCTCGGGCAGGCACCACCGATGAACATCATGGTGCTGCCGATCGTTTTCGAAGGAAAGGTCAAGGCGGTGATCGAACTCGCTTCGTTCGAGCGGTTCAATCCCACGCACGAGACCTTCCTCAGCCAACTCGCGGAAAGTATCGGCATCGTGCTCAACACGATCAAGGCCAGCACCCTGACCGAGGATCTGCTCAAACAGTCCCAGTCACTTGCCGGAGAGCTGCAAAGCCGCCAGGAAGAGCTCGAAAAAACCAACGAGGAACTGCAGGAAAAGGCGGGCCAGCTCGCCGAACAGAATGCCGAAGTGGAGCGCAAGAACCGCGAGGTTGAGCAGGCTCGCATGGCGCTGGAAGGAAAGGCCAAGCAGTTGTCCCTCACCTCGCGTTATAAATCCGAGTTCCTCGCGAACATGTCACACGAGTTGCGGACGCCTCTCAACAGTCTCCTCATCCTAGCAGACCAACTGGGCTCCAACTACGATGGAAATCTCACGCCGAAGCAAGTCGAGTTCGCCCGAACGATTCTTGGTTCGGGCCGTGATCTCCTGCGCCTGATCAATGATATTCTGGATCTCTCGAAAATTGAATCCGGAAACTTCACCATTTCGGTGGAGCAGGTCCGGCTCAAGGATCTTTTTGACAATCTCGATAGAACCTTCCGCCACGTGGCGCAGGAGAAGGGCCTCAAATTTGTTTTTGAACTGGAGAACGACTTGCCGGAAATCATTCACACTGACGAGCAGCGCCTTGATCAGGTTTTGAAAAACCTCGTCTCGAACGCCCTGAAATTCACTACCAAAGGGCATGTCACCTTCAGGGTGGAGAAAGCGAAGCCCTCTGGGAAAAATGGCAGGTTCCTTTTGAATGGTTCGCCGGATGTGCTGGCCTTCACGGTCACGGATTCCGGAATCGGCATTCCGGAAGACAAACAACTGGTCATCTTCGAGGCCTTCCAACAGGCGGACGGCAGCACCAGCCGCCGTTATGGAGGCACCGGCCTCGGCCTTGCGATCAGTCGCGAACTTGCCCGCCTTCTGGGGGGCGAAATCCGCGTGGAAAGCGAAGAAGGGCAGGGGAGTTCGTTCACCTTGCTCCTGCCGCAACGTCCTGCGGAAACGCTTCTGGAAAAACCCGCTGCGGCCAAGCCCCTGGCTTACATTTCCCCGGAGGAGGAAAGCGGCGACTCCTTGCCCGGCGAAGTGCCTTTCCCTGACGACCGGTTGGATATTTCAATCGGTGACAAGGTGATCCTTATTGTGGAGGATGACCCTGATTTTGCCCATCTCCTGCTGGAAAGTTCCCGTGCCCAGGGATTGAAGGGGATCGTAACCTCCCGGGGGTATAAGGCACTGGCTTTCGCACGGGACTACAAGCCCATCGGTATCACGCTGGACATCACACTTCCGGATATGAACGGCTGGAGGTTGCTGAGCCGCCTGAAAGCGGACCTTCTCACGCGCCATATCCCCGTAATCGTGGTTTCCGCTGATTCCGAGCCTGAGAATGCACTCAAACAGGGCGCGATCTCATACCACACAAAGCCAGTGGATATCGAAGCCGTCACCCGTCTGTTCGAGCGCATCCGTCACCTGAGCGACGCCCCGGTGGGCAAGCTTCTTGTGGTGGAGGACGATGAAATCCAGCGTAACTTCATTCGCGAATTGATCGGAAACGAAACCGCACACCTGGTGCTGGCCGAGAATGGAACTCAAGCGATGGAAACGCTCCGGTCGGATTCCTTCGACTGTGTCGTTGTCGATCTGATCCTGCCTGATATATCCGGATTCGAGCTGATTGTGAATGTTAGGGAAGAGTTCCCCCACCTGCCCATCATTGTTTACACCGGCAAGGATATCAGCGGCGACGAGGAGCGGAAGCTCAATCACCTTGCGCAGACGGTGATCGTGAAGGACGTGCGCAGTCCTGAGAGGCTCTATGACCAGACCGCCCTATGGCTCCATCGCGAGGTCGCCCGACTGCCCGACCACGGGAGGGAAATCATCCATCGGTTGAACGATCCGAACGCCCTTCTGGCAGGTAAGAAAGTCCTGATCGTCGATGACGATATCCGCAACATCTTCGCCATGACCAGTCTTCTCGAACGGCACAAAATGGTGATCCTCTCCGCAGAGCGTGGCCAGGTGGCATTGGAGATGATTCAGGAATCCAATGACATTGATGTTGTGCTGATGGATATCATGATGCCTGAAATGGATGGTTACGAAATCATGGGTGCCATTCGGAATCTCTACGGTTTCAAGGAGCTTCCCATCATCGCTCTAACGGCAAAGGCGATGAAGGGAGATCGCGAGAAATGCATCGAAGCCGGCGCTTCCGACTATATTTCAAAACCCGTGGACACCGACCGCTTGCTGATGCTCCTGCGCACCTGGCTTTACCGTTGAATTTCGATGGAATCACAGCAAGTTCACCCTATGGAAGAGTTTACGGAAAAAGCCAGCATTCTCATCGTCGATGACCGGTCGGACAAACTGCTTGCCATGCAGACAATGCTGGATGGCCTCGATGAGAACCTGGTTTGTGTCCGGTCCGGAAATGAAGCACTACGGCAGCTTCTCAAACAGGACTTCGCGGTGATTCTTCTGGATGTGAACATGCCGGATATGGACGGGTTCGAGACAGCGGCGCTGATCCGCAAGCGTCAGCGGTCCGAAACCACCCCCATCATTTTCATCAGCGCTGTGAATGATGCCGAGACCCATGTGTCCCAAGGATACTCACTGGGAGCGGTGGATTACATTCTAACACCAGTGATTCCTGAAATTCTCAGGGCGAAGATTGCTGTTTTTGTCGATTTGTTCCGAAAGACCGAGAAGGTCAAACGACAGGCGGAAGAGCATACGCGTTTCGTTCAAGAACAAGCCGCGCGTGTCGAGGCCGAAGCGGCGCGGGAGCGTCTGGCCTTCCTCGCGGAGGCAGGCCGCGTGCTGTCGGGCTCGTTGGATCACGAACAGATATTTGAGAACCTTTCCCGCTTGATCGTTCCGGGATTTTCGGACTTTTGTTTGATACACCGGGTGGACGAAGCCGGCTTGCTCCATCCCTCAGGGGCGGTCGATGATGAGGGCCGCACCATGGCGGCCCGCGTTTTTGATGCCAAGCGACCCGAGCTGAGAAACAACATTGATGCGGTGACTGTTGGAGAGCTTTTCCCGGACGGAGACTGGGAAGACCTGAAATCGGACGGTGTCTATCACTCCCTGGCGGTTCCCATCGCAACCCGGGATTCTATCATGGGAATCATCTCGATGGTGCGGACTGATGCTGCGGATCCGTATACAGCCGCCCAACTGTCCCTCGCTGAGGAACTGGCGCAGCGCGCCGCTCTCGCGCTTGAAAACGCCTCGCTTTTCCTTGCCGCCCACCGCGCCAGGGACGAAGCGGAAGCGGCTAACAAAGCGAAGGACAGGTTTCTGGCCATGCTCAGCCATGAACTGCGGACACCCCTCACTCCCGTCATCACCTCCATCCTCAATCTGGAGGCGGATGAAACTCTTGCTCCAGACACACGAAAGGCACTTCTTGTGATGCGTCGCAATGTCGAACTCGAGGCGCGCTTGATCGATGATCTTCTCGATCTAACGCGTGTGGGAACCGGTCAGATCCACCTTGGCAGGGAGGTGGTGAATGCCCACAGCCTTCTGCAGAATGCGTTGGAGATCTGCCGACCCGATATCGAAGCAAAGTCGCTCAGTCTGAACGTTCATCTCCAGGCGACAGAGATTTTCGTCGAGGGCGATCCGGCCCGACTTCAGCAGATCTTTTGGAACCTTATCCGGAACGCGACAAAATTCACGAATACGGGAGGGATTCGGGTTTCCACCCGCAGTGACCACGGGAGATTCCATATCGAAGTGAGTGATACCGGTGCGGGTATGGAACCTGAACTCCTCAAGCGGATATTCCTGCCCTTTGAACAGGGCGAACGTGGTCTCTTCGGAGGCCTCGGCCTCGGCCTTACCATCACCAAGGCTCTGGTGGATCTGCACGAGGGACAAATTCATGTGAATAGCGCCGGTAAATACCAGGGCGCTACATTCCTTCTGGATTTCCCCCTATCTGCCGCGCCTATCACGCAAGCCCTCGATTGCACGGTGCCGCCGGCTGCCAATCACGTGCCTTTGAGGATTCTGTTGGTTGAAGATCATGCGGATACTAATGAGGCCTTGCGCATGATGTTGGAAATGCGCGGATACAGTGTGTTGTCAGCGCTGAACGTGAAGTCCGCCCTTGAACTGGCTGCTGTGAATGAGATCGATGTCCTGATCAGTGATCTCGGTCTGCCTGATGGAAATGCGGGTGAAGCGATGGCGCTGGTAGCCAAACGTTACGCCGCACCCGGGATCGCACTGAGTGGATATGGTATGGAGGAGGATCAGAAGAGGAGCCGGGAATATGGATTTCGCTACCATCTGGTAAAGCCGGTCGATGTCACGCGGCTCGATTCCATCCTGAGGCAGCTGGGTGTCGAAGCGGCTTAGGAATTATCCGAAAAGTTAAAGCGAGCTTTGGATATCGAACCTATTTGATTTGAAAATCAATTGTCGCCGCCTTCGAGAGGAAGCCGTATGTAAAACGTGCCGCCGCGACCGCTTCTCCCAGCCGCACCCATCCGACCACCGTGGGCTTCAATGAGGCGCCTGGCCACAGGCAGCGCGAGGCCGGTGCTTTTCGCACCCGGAATCTTCCGGGCACGCTTTTCCGAACAGGGATCGAACAACAGGTCGTTTTTGTCCCCCGTGATTGCGGGTCCTTGGTCATTCACCTCGATGAGCAAATAGGGGGGCTGCATCCGCATTTCCACGACGATGATGTCCTCGGCTTGGGAGCGCAGTATCGCATTTTGAACAAGAGTGCCGAGTGCGCGTCGGATGCGCAGGGCATCGAGGTTCATCTCGGGAAGGACGGCTTGGACATTCAACCGCAGATGGATTCCGGTGTCGGCCGCGCGAAGCTGGTGCTCGCAGATGCAGCCTTCCACCAAACTCGTGATGTCCGTGGGAAACTTTTCCAAGTGGATGCGGCTTGGTGCATGGGCGACGAAGTCGGAATAGTCAGTTAGTTGAGCTGCCATTTCCTTGCAGGCTTCGCATAGGGATGAGACCATCTTCACTTGGTTGGGAGTGAGATCGCCCATTTGCTGTTCGGCCAGAAGAATACCCAACATCGTCGCCGTGCTCAACGGGGTTCGGAGGTCATGGATGGCGCTGATGAGCAGTTGATCCTTATCCAGACTGATTCGCGAGAGCGCGGCGTTCTTTTCCGCTAGTTCTTGTTTGGCTAGTCTCAGTTCTATCTGATCCATCACCAGCAGCGCGAGATTGTTCAATATTTCCAAGTCGGCTTCGGAGATTTTACGGGGAGCTTCGTCCATCACACACAAGGTTCCCAGACGATGGCCATCCGGAGTGGTGAACGGGATGGCGGCGTAGAAGCGCAGCCCGAATTCTCCCGTCACCAGAGGATGCGAGCGGGTGCGGGGATCGGATGCGGCGTCTTCCACGACATATGCACCCGCTTCAAGAATGGCGGACGGGCATAGCCCTGCATCACGCTGCATTTGCGACATCTCCGTGCCATGCGTGGACTTGCACCAAACTCGGTTGGTATCCACGAAGGTCGTCAAAGCCACGGGTGTGCCCAGTAGCTTTGCCGCGAGCGCCGTGATATTGTCAAACGCGGCCTCGGGTGGTGTATCGAGGATTCGATAGCGCCGGAGCGCTTCCATGCGTTTTGTTTCAATGGGATCGTCGGTCGCAATCATCTATTTTTAAATTGCACGGAACTCGCTGGGCTCAAGTGATTTTTGGTGAAAAAGTGCGGTGCTTCGCGACTCTGAAGTCAGGCGTTGAGATAGCGGTTGTTACCTCGTCACTGAACCGCTGTCCGTGTTTTCAAAGGAGGGCGATAAAGCCGGTTATGGTTTTTTGCTCTTCGGTCCTTCTGGCATTTTCGGGATCTTCATGATTTTTCCATCCATCAGGATCATTTCCGTATCGTCGATTTTTTTGGTGGTACCATCTTTCATGACGACGGTGCCATCCATCATGACCTTGCTGCCGTTTTCGAGAGCCATCTCCGTTTCCATCGGGGTGGACTTGCCGTCCTTGACGACCACCATTTTGCCGTCCTTGAGCATCAGGCGGTCCCTTTTGGTGAGATTGCCATCCATCGTGATCATGTCGTCGTCAGCCATTTTCATGGTGGTGCCGTCCTTCATGACCAGAGTTCCATCCATCATCACCATGGTGCCGTTTTCCATTTTCATCGGCTGTTCCATCGGCATGACCTTGCCGTCTTTCATGACCATCATTTTACCGTCCTTCATCATGATGTGGTCCTTCTTCATGGCCATGCCTTTGGCTGGCATCTTGGAAGGATTTCCTTTCAGTCCATCTTCTTGGGAAAATCCGATGTTGGAAAAGGCGAGACCAAGGCAAGCCGAGGCGAGTGTGAGCTTTGTGAATTTCATAAGTCAGTGGTTGCGGGTTGAGTTACCCATCCTTGCAGGTGAGGTGCCAAGCAGGTGCAATCCCTGTTGAATGCTTCAAATCCGACGCTTTGCATTGATCGGCGTCCAGAGTGTTGGGAAGCTGGGTAAATCCGGTAGTGCATTTCGCACCGCGAGCGTGCATTTGACGCCTCAAATCCGAGGGAAAGTCGCGCGTAGGTCGCAAAGGGAGGCAAAGGAAGAGAGAGCCAAAACCTTCTCTGAACATTGAACATCGAACGCTCAACATCGAACGTTGAAATGAAGAGAAGTGAAGAGGAAGAGTTTCACTCCAAAAAACAGCCTTCTTCTCCGCGTTCCTTGGCGACCTTCGCGGCTTGTATGTGCAAACTATTTCCATTCATACCCCCCGCTTTCAGTGTGGGAGGCCTAACGGTATTGCTACCTAGTTCCACGCAATTTCCCGATCAACCACATGATTGAAAGGATGACGGCTGCGATCCAGAGGAGATGAAGAAACGCGCCGGTGATCGCAAGGGCAACGCGAAGGACAACCCAGACGATGAGAAGAAGAACCGCAAGGCTGAGAAGTTTGCTCATAAAACCATGCTCGCCCAAAGAGGAGCAATGGCAAATGGAATATTCGTGGATGTTGGCATTCTATCATTATGGTCTGGGAGCGTAGATTCCATGGCAGAATGCAATCGAAACAGGCCTTTTGCAATTGTCCGCCGGGACTGGTCCTTGGCAGCGCTTTGTAAATATCTCAGTATCAATAATCGAGGTGGCGGATGAGACGGGCCCGATGACTGCTGTGAGACCCTCATTGCGAATTTTTCGAACGCCCGCAGTTGACCCATCTATCAAAATACAGCCATGAAAACCTCGATACTTCCTTGTATGCTGCTTTCCCTCTTGGCAGCCACCACACTTCCGTCCTTCGCCGAACTTCCCAAGCGGATCCAGGATTTATATGATCCGGATCTGGCACCATTCTATCATGGCGTGGCGTCGGGTGATCCGTTGCCGGACGGGTTCATTATTTGGACGCGAGTGACTCAGGGCGAGAAACGCGATGCTGATAGCATACGGGTGGTTTGGACGGTTGCCACAGATAACAAGCTGAAAAATGTGGTAGCTCACGGCGATACATCCGCCACGAGGGAGAGGAACTTTACGGTGAAGGTCGATGTCCGGGGATTGGAGGCGGGGAAGACCTACTTCTATGGGTTCAAGTCCCTTGGTCGGAATTCCGTCATCGGAAGAACCAAGACCTGTCCTAACGCGGAAGTGGATCAATTGAAGTTCGCTGTCGTTTCCTGCGCGGACATGGATTGGGGCTACTTCTCGGGATACCGGAAGATTGCCAAGCGCAACGACCTCGACGCGGTGATCCACCTCGGTGATTATATTTATGAATACGAAGACAATGCTACCTATAGTTCTCCGGAAGTCCGGGACGAGCGGGTGATATTCCCTTCAAATGAGACCGTCACACTGAACAACTATCGAAAGCGCTATTCCACCTATCACTTGGACCCGAATTTGCGTTACGCACATCGTCGGCATCCGTTCATTGCGATTTGGGATGACCATGAATTCGCAAACGACGCTTGGAGGGGAGGGGCTGAAAACCACCAGCCAAAGACCGAGGGGAGCTGGAGCGCACGCAAGGCGGCGGCAAAGAGGGCATACATGGAGTGGATGCCGATTCGTGAAAGTGGCGGGAGCATTTTCCGCGAAATCAGTTACGGGCCGCTCATGGATCTGATCATGCTCGATACCCGCGTGGAGGGGCGTGACAAACAGATTCACGATGTGACCAATCCACGGCTGGACGACCCGGACCGGACGATCTTGGGTGAGCCACAGAAAGAATGGCTGAAGACAAGTCTGACAAGCTCCGATGCGACTTGGAAAATCATTGGCAACCAAGTGATATTCTCGGAGTTCAACATCGGCTTTGCAGCCAAAGGGGACCCGCTCATTTCACCAAATGAATTGGAAAGCATGTTCCTCGATATCTGGGATGGCTATCCCGCGGAACGTGCCGAATTGGTGGATTTCATGGCCACAGAGGCACTCGATAATACCGTTTTCCTGACGGGCGACATCCATTGTAGTTTCGCAATGGAGGTGGCGGATCCCGCGTTCGACAATCCATCATACAATCCAAAGACAGGAGAGGGTGCGGTGGCGGTGGAGTTCGTCACGCCAAGCATTTCAGCGGCTAACTTCGACGAGGAGGTGGGCGATTTCATTACCCGCAACTTGGAGCATGATTTCAACCATCCAGACGAGGATGGGGTCAATCCCAACCCCCATATGAAGTTTGTCGACCTGGATCGCCACGGTTATATCGTGCTGTCCGTATCAGCAGATCAAGTGCAGGCGGATTACTACTATCTGGATAGTATCTTGGTGCCGAAGACGACCGAAACTTGGGGGGCTGGTCTTATCAGTGCTGCGGGGACACATCATCTGGTGAAAGCCAAAGCTCCGGCCCCGCCGAAATCAGTGCCGGATGCAGAGGAACCGGAATTACCGAGCGATCAGTGATCAAATTTCCATTCGGTTCGTGGAAACGGCTTCTCTGCGCGAGAACCCTATGTTCGCGACTGTTGCCGATCAGGCCGTGAGATTCCGACTGGAAAATTCTGCGGGCCGGTACAAGCTGCGATCAATGCCCGATACCACTCCCATTCTTGAGGCGGACCGCCTCGTCAAAGTCTTTGGTGAATCCACCGCTCTCGACGGGCTGTCGTTCAAGGTGGCAAAAGGGGAATCGCTCGGATTGCTCGGTGTCAACGGGGCTGGCAAGACAACCGCAATGAATCTCCTGCTCGGTCTGACCACGCCGACCTCCGGGACGGTAAGGATGTTCGGCTTGGATTTCTGGAAGCATCGCATCGAGATCCTGAGGCAGGTCAATTTCTCCTCAGCCTACACCAGCCTGCCATCCAACTTGCTCGTCTGGCAGAATCTGACGGTTTTTGCGCGTCTCTATGGCGTGGCCCGACCCAAGGCGCGCATCGATTCATTGCTAGAACTGCTTGATATCACCCACTTGCGGAAATCCGTTACCGGTCAGCTCTCGGCCGGGGAATCCACACGCGTCAATCTCGCCAAGGCGTTGCTCAATGAACCGCGCCTTCTGTTGCTAGACGAGCCCACCGCTTCGCTTGATCCCGACATCGCGGACCGTGTGCGCAAGCTTCTACGAAAACTCCAGCAGGAAAATGGGCTGTCCATTCTCTATACGTCCCACAACATGCGCGACATTGAGGAGGTCTGCGACCGTCTCGTGTTCCTTCATGGCGGCAAGGTCATCGCGGAAGGCACGCCCGGCGAAGTCCACGACCGCTTTAAGCGGAAATCACTGGAAGATCTTTTCATCGGCGTGGCGCGGGGCGAGATCGAGGGAATCGGCCTCAACAAACTCTAAATCCATCTATTTTCATGCCTTTCTCTTTCAATGCCGTCAGCGCTCTGGTGCTTCGTTATATTTTTCTCTACACGAGGAATCCCGTGCGCTTCGTGGAACTGATCTTCTGGCCTCTGGTCGATCTTCTGATGTGGGGGTTTCTCACCATCTATCTGAAAAGGCAGGGCACGGGGGAATTTCCTGCCGCCATCACTTTCCTGATCGGCGGCATGATTCTGTGGGACGTGTTGTTCCGGTCGCAGCAAGGCGTTGCCATTTCCTTCCTGGAAGACGTGTGGACGCGGAATCTGCTGAATGTGTTCGTCGCTCCCGTGCGGACTGTCGAATACGTAGCCGCGACTTGCTTGGTGGGCGTGCTTCGGCTGGGCGTGACCTTGCTGGTACTCATGATCGTGGCGGCGCTGGCATATGGGTTTCATCTCACGGATCTGGGTTTCGCCCTGCTCCCATTCCTCGCAAATCTGATTCTATTCGGGTGGTTTCTCGGGATGATTTCCACCGCCCTGATCATGCGCTGGGGGCAGGCTGCGGAAAGTCTCGCCTGGGCGGTGCCATTTTTTATCCAGCCGCTCGCCGCCGTCTTCTATCCGGTGTCGGTGCTGCCCGCCTGGCTTCAACCGGTTGCCAACGCCTTGCCATGCACACCGGTATTCGAAGGCATGCGCGCAGTCCTATCGGGGCATGCGATACCGTGGGTCAATGTCCAAACCGCCGTTGGACTCAATGTCATCTGGGGATCGTTGGCCGCCTTTTTCTTTGCCGCCAATCTTCGTCACGTCCGCAAAACAGGGCTGTTGGTCAAGGTGGCGACACAATGAGTTTCTCACACCAAGTCCTGGTGAGCACGTGGGGCCTGAAAATCCTGCGATGTGAGGGATGCAGGCGCGGATGATCCGTGATTTTCCGAATTCTGGACCAGTCATTTTCATTTCAGGTGGAAAAACTCATCCCTTGCCGTCGGCGGAGTGCTGGTTTTAACTCCGCGCATGCACGAAGAAATCAAGCTTACCCGCGAAGTCGCCGCCATTCAGATCCCGAGTGGTGACACGCTTTCGCTTCCCGCAGGCACTGCGGTTTTTATTACCCAACGCCTCGGCGGCACCTACACGGTCGCGACATCCCAAGGGCTGGCCCGGATTTCCTCGCAAGATGCGGATGCTCTCGGCGTGAATCCCGAGGAGGAGCAGAAGAAGCAGGCCGAAGTCGTCCGACTCAAGGATGCGCCGCTTGAAGAACAGGTGTGGGCCCAGCTCAAGGGCGTATATGACCCGGAAATCCCGGTAGACATCGTCAACCTCGGGCTCGTTTATGACTGCATCATCGAAGAGTCTGAAGGCAAGAAAACCGTCGCTGTGAAAATGACACTCACCGCTCCCGGTTGCGGAATGGGCCCGGTCATCGCTGCTGATGCTCAAGCCAAGATCATGACCATCGATGGCATCGATGATGCCCGCGTGGAACTCGTTTGGGACCCTGCATGGAATCAGGAAATGATCTCCGAAGAAGGCAAGATGAAGCTCGGAATGATCTGAGCCATCCGTTCGGATTCACCCTTCCTTTTTCCAAGTCTGGTCGATGTAGGCGATGATCGTAGGGATCGCCGCCTCCAGCACGTTTGCCACATCCTCGTAGGCGGCTCTGCCCATGCCGATGGGGTCGGGCACGTCAATGCTGCCTCCCTTTTTCGGGAGGTCCGCAAACTCGCAGGTGAGATAGAATTTATCCACATGGTGGGGAAAACGCGCTTCAAGCACTTCCAAATGCCCGCGCGTCATGGCGAAAACATGGGTCGCTTTTGATAGGATCGCTTCCGAGACAGGTCGGCTGTGAAAATTTTCCAGCGACGCGCCTCGTTTTTTTAGGACGGCTTCCGTCTCGCGGTTGGCCGGGGTCCCTTTGGACGCGGCCACTCCTGCGGAGCTCACCTCATAGTCGGCGCGATCCGCCACGGCTTTTAAAAACAGTCCCTCAGCCATCGGGCTGCGGCAGGTATTTCCAGTGCAAACAAACAGCACGTGCTTCAAATCGGACATCGCGGGGAGCCTATACGTCCCGACGCGTCCGTCAAATCGCAATGGTCCGGGGTTGCTTCCGAGAGCAATCTTTGTAGGGTGAAAAGGTAAAACGTGAACGATAGTACGGATCAAATCGGTGAACAATTGCAGAGGGCACGCGAAAATGCCGGGCTGACACTCGATGATGTGGTGTTTAAAACCCGCATTCCCCGTTCTGCCGTGGAGGCGTTGGAAGCAGAGGATTTCTCACATTTCACCAGTCCGGTTTATGCCAAGAGTTTCCTGTCCCAATACAGCGATTTCCTGAACGTCGATGCAGATGCGTGGCTCGATGCGCTGCGGCCGTCCTCGTTCATCGAAGGAGATCCGCTGTTTCCGTTGGTCGATGGGCTCGGTCATGGAACAGTTGATGTTCCTCCGCGCATTGATTCAAATGATGGAGTGATGTCAATGTTAGTGCTGCTGGTAGTGTCGTGCGGCATGGTGTTCGCAGCGATGAAAGCGTTCGAGTTTTTCGAGAGGGAATTCGGTTCCGAGCCGGCGTCGCGGGTCAGTGAAAAGAAGACCGTCCCGCCCGCAGTGCCGAAGCCTACGATGAGCATTCCAATGCTGGAGTTGGATCCTGCACCCGCTGCGGAAAACGCGGGGAAGGATGCGTTCAATCCTGCACCGCGAGCCATCATCGTCCGCTAACATCCAGTCCGTCCGATAGGTCATGGCGATTTCTGATGTAGTCAGAATTTCCCATGGGAAAATTCATCGTAAGACTCGCTCGCTGTCTCCTTCAATGGGCGGCTGCTGATTTTTTCGCGAGCGCGGCTTGCATTTGTTGCACGAACTCCTGATCGGACTGACTCAATCGCGCTAATGAGATTTCGACGGGCTTTTTATCGACCAAAAGCCGGATCTTTCCTCCACGTGTGACCGTCGGATTGGCGGGAGGAGTTGGCATAACAGGTTCGGCTGTGCCTTTCGGTGCTTCTGTAACGAGATCTTCGAAGGCGATGAGCTTCGCTTCGAGCGGTTTGCCCTCGGTGTTCGTCCACATTCGATTTTCGTATAGAACCAAATGGGTCACGTAGCGGACCTTCGTCTCCTCCGGTTTCGCAGGCTCAACCGTCGCCCCCGTGTTGACCCCGCCGCCAATGGGGCGCGTGACAAATTTCTTGGGAGTGACCATTGGATTGCCCGGGAAATCCGTTTGCGAAAATGCGGGCGAGATCACCGACAACCCGAGCAAACCCACAATGCGGAGCCGTTTCATGGAATGGAGGCTACTCGTAAGCTCGCGATTCTCAATTTGAAACCGAGTCGCGGCCGCGACGAACGAGGTGAAATCGAACATTCGGGGGGCCAGATGAAGGGTTTTTCTTGAATGCCAAGCCAAGGACAGGCATATCCCTTCCGCAACACAACGCACCGGAGGGGTGGTAGAGTGGTCGATTGCGCCAGTCTTGAAAACTGGAGAGCCGAAAGGTTCCGTGGGTTCGAATCCCACCCCCTCCGCCATTCGAAGCTCCTTGGATTCAATGGGTTATCGGTAAATACGAAGCTTTTCCGGCTGATTCGTTGTCTTCGTCATCGGTGCCAAAATTTGGATTTTGTGGCCAACTGGTTGCGTCCCGAGCGGTTGGCGTTCACGTTCGCGGCAGTAATGAAAATCACTTCCTACACCGGTGGCTTTGTCCAAACGAATGGCTATCTCGTCGAAACGCCCGATGGAAACCTGCTCATCGATGCTCCCGAGGGAATTGCCGATTGGGTTTCCCAGCGCGGCGTTCGGATCGACGACGTGTTGCTAACCCATCAGCACTACGACCATGTCACGGATGCCGCCGCGCTTAAAGAGCTCGGTGCCCGTCTCCACGCATTGGAGGATTATTCGAAGGATCTCACGCTGGAATCCGCAGCCCGCGGATGGGGTTTGCCGATCTCGGTGACGCCCTATCAAATTGATCAACACTTCGACATGGAGAAGCCGCTGCGTCTCGCCGGGCTGGAAATTTCCATGGCGCACATTCCAGGGCACGCGACGGACAGCGTAACATTCCATCTGGTCGGTCATGGTGTCGTTTTCTCCGGGGACACGCTTTTTGCCGGATCCATTGGCAGAACCGATCTTCCAGGCGGTAGCACCACCCAATTGCTGGATGGTATTGCCAAACACCTCATGACACTGCCTCCGGAAACAAAAATACTACCAGGCCATGGGCCTGGAACGACGGTTGGAGAGGAAGCTGTTAATAATCCTTATTTGGACTGATAACCCACGGAGGTCAGGTGAATTACAGAACAAAGATATTTTAACCGCGGATTACGGGATGATCATGGATAAGAGGTTTGGAGTGATCCTTGAATCCATCCTCATTCGAGAGTCTTTATACGTATTCATCCGCGAAATCCGCGGTTCAAAAATCTGATATCCGCCTGAAAACGCTGCGATCAAGGATGATCCGAAGTATCTTCCGTGATGATCAGTGCGGGTTGTGTGGAAGATGATCCGCCCAACCCGGGGATGACCCTGCGGACCAATTTCTTCAAACCTGATTCGGCGGCATCGACCTCCGCCTCACCGTGGCGGAGTGCTTTTTCCCAAGCCGGCGCAAAACCAGGTGCTTGCTCGCGCATGGTGCGGATCGCGATTTCCTGAACCTGCAACAGCTTTTGTTCAGCGCGTCCCGGCTTCTGCTGGAGCGCGGCATTGTTTACCCGCAACGTTTCGTTTTGTTTGCGCAGGGATTCGAGTTCGGCTTGGAGTGATTCATTTCCGCTGGCGTTGATTTTTAACTGCGTATTGAGGTGGCTTTGGAGGTTTTTCAATTCCTCTTCCACCCGCTTCAGGTCGCGGGAAACGGCGCGCCGGGCGGAGAATCCGGATTTCCAGATGAAACCGGCGATCAGCAGACCTAGGAGCAAGCCCCAGGTAAAAGGATGATGCAGAACTGCTTGTAGAATATCCATGGGGTGGGGGAGTTAGTGACTTGCGGGGGCTTTTTCCGCAGGCTTCTCGGCGGTTTTTGGTGCCGCTGCGGGTTCGCTGTCTTTCAAGGCTGCTTGCACGTTGTCGGTGAGATCGGGGGCGTCTTTGCTGTAGAGCACGAACGGGACACCGGTATTCGTGTCTCCGGAACTGTCAAAGACCGAATCGTAGCCTTTTTCTTTGGCGATTTTGTTCGAAATTTTAACGATCCGGTCGAGAGAGGCACGCATTCCACTCACCATCCGCTTGTTAATCTCCTTTTCCTTGTCGGCTTTGAAACTCTCGAATTCCTGCTGAAGCGTCTGCGCTTCCTGGCGCTTGATTTCGTAGTCGCGTGCGAGTTTCCGGCCGGTCGCCTCGTCGGGCGGGTTGGTCTTGTCGGAAAGCTGGGTTTGCAGGGTTTGGAGCTCGCCGATGATTTTGCGGAGTTGGTCGGCGCGTTCATTTTTCATGATGTCTTCGCGTTCTTTTTTAATTTCCTGCTGCAAACTCGCCGTCGATGGCAGGGACGTGTAGATGTCTTTCACCCGGACGAGGGCAAATCGAGGTGCCGCAGTGGCCGTCAGGGCAGTGGCGAGAAGCGCGAAAAAGGCGGGTTTGAGAGGATTCATACTCGTGGAGACGATGAAATAAGCCGGACGGCTTGTCGACACCAGATCGTTAGGCTGTTCCGGCAATCCGC
>JBDSZP010000043.1:0-2534 GCA_039925065.1 Luteolibacter sp. | reverse complement strand
CACTCCCGTAACGGAACAATATTTCTTTAGCGCATGCTCCAGACGGATGTAGGGCATGCGGATCGATGAAACCACGAATGGGTGCGCGAAAGATTCGCCACGCGCGGACTTGGCCCAGTGCTCCAGGCTGGTGCCTCCAAAGGCGGCATTGAGGATCAGCACTGGCACGTTTTGCGACTTGGCGACATGTTCCCCAAACCTGGCCCAGAAATAAGTTCCGTTCCCTGCCGGAGCAGGCTGAACGTCGGAATCGAAATGTATTCCGACCGTGTCTGGCAAGAAGCGCGGGTCACCGGTGAACTTATACTGCGACTGCGATTCCAGGTCACCTGCGGGCAAGGCAATGGTGCTGACACGGTCGTCCTCCGCTCCCGGAAGATTGATCGCCCCGCCGTGCGCCACCGAATGGCCCACGACCACAAACACCTCCCCGACGCCGACTCGCTCAACAATTGCGACGGCTGAACGCCCTTCACCACGCGCGCGAACTTCCAGCGAATACCAGCCGGCTGCGACTGCAAGGCTGCCCCGGTAGGTGGAGTCCGGCTGGACTGTTCCCAATGAGATCCAATCGCCAGTCTTGCCTGTGGCAGCATCAACCATTCGCGCCTCGACCACCGCCCCGGACCACGCACAGCTCCCGGTAACGGAGAACGTCGCGTTCCCAGCTTGATTGCGCTGGAAGACCAGTCGGTTCGCGGGTGAAGTCACCGACAACTTTGTCTTCGCCATTGAGCCATCCGTGGGGCGCAAACGAATCAACGCGAGGGCCGGTGCCTTCAGCGTCAGGTGCAGACTCGGGCTATCATCCACCACCGGCTCGCTCCGCACTTTCGTGAAATCGCTGGCGGCATCGACGGTTCGGATCTCCGCCGTGACCCCGCCGGTCCACGCGAAACTTTTCCAATTTAGGACAACCTCTGAGCGCGGGTCGGCAAAATTGCTCACCAGCAAAGTCGCTTCGCGGCCATCGGCGCTCAGTCCGGCAGCGAAGGCGATTTTCCCGGCCACGGCTCCGCGGGTTTCCACGCGGCGCGGCGTTTCCATCAGTCCCTGAAACGCGCGGAAGGCCTGATAGACTTTCAGCGGCACGCCTTGCTCGGTGAAAATGCCGAAGGCTCCCAATTCGCCGTGGAAAAAATTGCAAATGTTCACGGGCACGTCCTGAAGTTCCAGCAGGGCCGCGGCGACGAAAGCCGCTCCCGGCGCGCCGGACATCGCTTCGTAGGTGCGTTGGCGGGTGCTGGGAGTTCCGGAGCGGGAGATGGGTCCCCAAGCGTTGCCGGGAAGATAATTCCATTCGTTGAGATGGCTCTCGGTCTCGGTGAAGCCCTTGGAATCAAGCAACCTCCGGATGGCTCGGGCGCGAGAGGAAAGCTCGGCGGGGTCCGCCGTGTAGCAGTGCCACGAGAAAAAGTTCAACGGCACGTTCTCCTTGCGACACATGACCAAAAAATTCACGGCGAAATCCGTGGGGCGAAATTCCCCTTTCACAAAGCTGCCGCTGGCGCCGAGTGCGGGCCCGCCCACCTTCACGTCAGGGAACTGCTTTTTGATGGCCGTGGCAGCGGTGCGGTAAAGCCGCAGGTAGTCGTCATCCGTGCCGCTCCACATCACCGGGCGGTTCTCCGGCTCGTTCCAAATCTCCCAGTAGCGGATTCGGTAATGGAATCCGCCGGCCCAGCCTTCGTTGTAATGGCGGATGATCCCGAGGCAGACCGCCGCCCACTTTTCCATGTCCGCAGGTGGATGCACAAAGCGCTTCACGCTCGTGTGCTCGATGCTTTCGCCCAAGCGGTAAATGGGTTCCGCGCCGGTCTTGCGCACCGCCTCGATGTATTCGTCGGTGAGCCGGAAATCATAGCTCTCGGGCCGTGTCGGATCCGCGTTTGGATTTGGGAAAACCACGTGGTGATCGACCACATACGGATTGGGCCAACCGCAGTCATGCAGGCGCGTGAACGGAATCCCCAGTTCCTTCTGCTCCTTGATCACGTCGAAGATTCCGCCGGGAGCCAGCGGCCCTTTGTTGATCCCGTGGAGCGGGCGAATGGCCCCGGTGTGGACAGAGAAATCCGCACTCAGTGTTACTTCATCCGCTCGTAGCGAGACGACGGCAAGCAGCATGGCCATAAGTCGTAAAAGGTAGCCCGCGCAGCGATAGGTGGGAGTCGCAGACTTAAAGGCAATCATTGTCTTCATTATCGGAGTCCGTAGTTCGGATTGGATTTGCTGAAGACGCGGAGCATGGGCCACTGGCGGTGCATCTTCACTTCGCGTTCCTGACCGGGGGCGATTTTTAGTTTCACGTTCCATTCGGGTGAGTCTGCGAAGGGCCAGGTCAGGAAGACCAGCACGAGATCGCCGCCGTCGTTCCACTCGAAGCAGAGCGGCTGCTTCTTCTCCGCTTTCTCCAGGATGTCGCGCCGCTCGTTGCCCACAGGGATCACCCACGACTCGCCGTCGTCGAGGCTGTATTCCACCACGTTGCGTGGCATGGTGAGGAAGTTTTCGCATTGCTTGAGGCGATACTC
>JBDSZP010000042.1:0-9026 GCA_039925065.1 Luteolibacter sp. | reverse complement strand
CCGTAGAGATGTTGGGAACCGGTGACGAACCAGATTTCGAGATGGTCGAATTTATTGATGTCGGAGGACATGAGATTAGTTGGATTGTTGAGCTTTGAGCGTGAGCAGGTCTTTCATGACATGGCCGAGGCTGACGTTGTTTGAAACGCCGCCGAAGGAGTCGTGGAGATCGCGGTAGAGCGAATAGAGTTTTTGATAGGTCGCCTGGTTTTCGGGAATCGGCTTGTAGGTGATTTCCTTGAGCGCGGTCATCGCGGCTTGGGCGGTTTTAAAATCCGGATGGGCACCGGCGACGACGGCGGCACCGATGGCGGAGCCGAGCGCGCAGGATTGCGAGGAGCGGGAAAGCCGCATTTCGCAGCCGGTGACGTCGGCGTAGATTTGCATGAGCAGGGCGTTTTTCTCAGCGATACCGCCGGAGCAAACGATGCGCTCGACAGGCACGCCGTATTCCTTGATGCGGTCCACAATGGCGCGAGCTCCGAAGGCGGTGGCCTCGATGAGCGCCCGATAGATTTCCGCCTTGGTCGTGTAGAGGGTTTGGCCGAGAAGAAGACCAGTGAGGCTTTGGTCGACGAGGATCGTGCGGTTGCCGTTGTTCCAATCGAGCGCCAACAAGCCGGATTGGCCGGGCTTCAGCATGGCAGCGTCGTCCGTGAGTTTTCCGTGAAGGGAAACATCGCCCAGCACGCCTTCCACGAACCATTTGAAGATATCACCGACGGCGGATTGCCCGGCTTCGACGCCGAAATAGCCGGGGAGGATCGCGCCTTTCACGATGCCGCAGATGCCCGGGATGTCGGCGACGGTTTTCTCGGCGGAAACGACGGCGCAATCGCAGGTGGAGGTGCCGATCACTTTGACCAGCGTGCCTTCATCCACGCCGCAGCCGATGGCTCCGTAGTGGACGTCCATCTCGCCAATCGCGATCGGAATTCCGGCGGGCAGGCCAAGGTTTTCCGCCCAGACTTCACAAAGTGTTCCGGCGATGGCGGAGGCGTCGAAGGCCTCGTCGTAGAGGCGATCGCGGAGAGAAGCGAGTTTCGGATCGAGCGCGGAAAGGAATTCCTTGTCCGGGAGGCCGCCCCAATCCGGAGCGTAGAGGGCCTTGTGGCCGGCCATGCAAACGCCACGGCGGATTTCGCGGGGATCGGAAACTCCGGCGAGCACGGCAGGGATGAAATCGGCGAGCTCGACCCAGGAATAGGCGGCGTCGAAAACAGCGGGGTCCACTTTAAGGCAGTGCCAGATTTTCGCCCAAAACCACTCGGAGGAATAGGTCCCACCGATTTTCGCAAGATATTGCGGGCGGATTTTTCCAGCGATGCTGGTGATGGCGGCGGCCTCAGGAATGCTGGTGTGGTCTTTCCAGAGCCAGCAATGCGCGTTGAGATTTTCCGCGAAAGCCGGATCGTAAGCCAGCGGGATGTTTTGATTATCAACGGGAAGCGGGCTCGATCCGGTGCCGTCCATGCCGATTCCGACGACTTGATCGTTCGAAAATGTAGGGTCGTTGACCTTTGCTTCGGCAAGCGCGAGCAGCGTGGCTTTTTCCACCGCGAAAATGTAGTCGGCCGGATTTTGGCGGGCGAGGTGGTGATCTGCGGAATTGAGCAAAATCCCTTGATGTCCGGACGGGTAATCGACGACCGCTGTGCCGATTTCCCGGCCGTTGCTGCAATCGACAACCAGAGCCCGCGCGGAGTTGGTGCCGTAATCTAAACCGATGGTGAATGGCATGACGCTTGCTTTCTGACGGCCCGCAGCCAGTGCGGGAAGAGTCATATCGTATGACAGTAATCTTTCCGGCTGGACCATTGTCGGTATTTGGTTTTTAACCATACCCGATGCTGCAACCGACCATGGCTGAAGTGGCGAAAATCGCCGGAGTTTCCAAGAACACCGTGAGCCTCGCCTTGCGCGGAAGTCCCCGGATTTCCGAAGAAACCCGCCTGCGAATCGAGGACGCGGCGCGTGATTTGGGCTATCGGCTGAATCCGACCGTCGCGCACCTGATGGCGGAGTTGCGGAAAAACCGCTCGCCGGGATTTCAAGCGACGCTGGCGATGATCAATGCGCATGAAAGCCGTGACGCGCTTTCCAAGCATCCGACGGTTCCCGCCTATGTCGATGGCTGTCGGCGGCGGGCGAAACAGCTTGGTTATCAACTGGATGAGTTCTGGATGCACGAGCCGAACATGCCGGTGTCGCGCTGGATTTCCATTTTCCGGGCCCGAAACATCCGGGGAGCGGTGATTGTCGGGCTGATGCAGAGAAACCGTCTACCTGCGCATCTTGCTCCGATTTGGGAGGAATTTCCCGCTCTGGTGACCGGCGTGCGGACCCGCGAACCGGCGCTTTCATTTGCTTGCAGCGACCAGCACGCGGTAGCCTTATTCGCTTTCGAAAAGGCGGTGGCGCTGGGCTACAAGCGGCCTGCGCTGGTGCTCGACGCGGTGATCGACGACCTCATCGAAGGCCGTTTCTCCGCAGGATTTCTCACGGGGCAGAACCGTCTGGTGCCGATCGAGCAACGTACCCAGCCGTTTTATGAAGTCGCGGCGGCGCGGAGTAATCCGGCGCTTTTTTCGAAGTGGTTTGAGGAGAACAAGCCGGACGTCATTTTCACTCTTTACCATGAAGTATACCGCTGGATCCAGGATCTCGGCCTGCGCGTGCCCGAAGACATCGGGCTGATCCAATACGAATGGCGGACGGACCACGCGGCATGGGCTGGGATGGATCAGCGCAACGACCTCGTCGGCGAGGCGGCGGTGGACATGCTGATTTCCATGGTCCACCACAACGAACGCGGCGTCCCCGAATACCCGCGGGCAACCTTGATCGGAAGCCATTGGGTGGATGGAACGACGGTCAAGCCCATGGGTGAAAGCGCATCGTAATTTCCGGTCAAGCCTGCCGCAAAATTTCATCGGCATTGCTTTTTTTGAAAAACTCCCCTAAGTCCCCGCGCCTTACGCATCCCAGACCATGTCCCCGATCCGAAATATCGTCCAATTCGTCGCAGCCACCAGCCTGCTTTTGCTCGCGAGTTGTGCCACCCACAAGCCTGACGCTAACGCCACCAAGGAAGGGGCCAAGTTCGTAAATCCTTATCCCGCCGGCACTTACGACCACTTCAAGGCCGAGCCTACCTACCCGAAGACTTACGACGTTTGGAAAAACGACGAGCTTCTCTCACGCACCAACCCGGAAAATTCCTCGATCAAGGTGAACCTGGGCCTCCAACGCGCCTATCTTTACAATAACGATGAAATCGTCATGGATTACCCGATCTGCTCCGGCATCCCTGAACGCCCGACGCCGGTCGGCACCTTCTACATCCTCGAAAAAGTCGTCGATAAAAAGTCCAACAAGTATGGCAGTTTCCTCGATGCAACCGGTGAAGTCGTGAAAAGCAACGTGGATATGGGACTCGATCCGGTCCCGGAAGGTGCTCATTTCGAAGGAGCTTCGATGCGTTATTGGATGCGCCTCACCAATGACGGCGTCGGCCACCACATCGGCCCCGTGAAGCGCCACCCCGCTTCCCATGCGTGTGTCCGCGGCCCAAGCGCCACGATCCCGATCATTTACTCGAAGGTGAAGGTCGGCACCCGTGTAATCATCGAGTGAGTTTCACCCATTCCTGAGAATTTCAAAAAAAGGCCCGGACGCATTTACGTCCGGGCCTTTTGTTTGATACATTTCCGGGAAATTATGCACCGCCATTGAGGGGCTGGGATTCAGGGACCGGGGGCTAGTGAAGAAGCCTCTTTTCTGCCCTAGCCTTTAGCCCCTAGCCCCAAAGTGTCGCATTGTTTGATGGAGGTGGTTTGAGGCGAAAATCAATGTTCGTCCTCTTTCATGAACTTTTCGTGACCGCTTTTCTTCATTTCCTTCAAGTTGCCGACGATCTTGGCGACTTCTTCCGGTTTACCGTTGATGAAAGCTTCCTCCACCTCACAGAGCGAAATGAACAACTTGCCCATCATCTTGCGATATTCGACGGCGGCTTTCACCTTTTCCGGGCCTTCCGGCATTTCCTTGACCACCGCGGGAACTTCCAAGGCGGCCTTGAGAGCTCCTTGCTGGGCAGTGCGGGCAAGTGCGGCGCCCTTCACGGGGTCTGTCTCCTTACGAAAAGCTTTAAAAGCATCGGACACGGCTTCCATTTGTTTGCCCAAGGGAGTCTTTTCCTTGTCGTCATCCTGCGCCTTCACGGGGATCAGGGTCATGCCGATCGCACAGCTCAATAGAAACAGTTGTTTTTTCATACGCCACGAATACGAACCGAATCCCCTCCCCTTTCCAACGCAAATTTCCCATTTATTTTTCCCAAATTTCCAGCATCGTTCAGCGCTTGAAGGGTAAATCGAAAAGGCGTCGGAGGATCATCCAAGTGCTTCTAGCCGCCGTGCTGGGCGTGCTTTTCGGATGGTTTGCGCTGCCGTTTGCCGTCTCCCTGCCGCCGGGGCTTTTCGTGAAAAATGCAGGGTCGCCCGTTTTTCTCGACCGCCATGGCGCGCCGATCATGCACTTGCCGCTGCCGGATTCATCACGAGCCGCGCCGTTTTCGCTGGAGGAGGTTCCGGCGGATCTCATCGCCTGCACGCTGGCGGCGGAGGACAAGCGGTTTTACGAACATGGGGGGATCGATCCGCTCGCCACGCTGCGGGCGGCGCGGGACTTTCTGGCACACCGTCGCGTGGTTTCCGGAGCATCCACGATCACCCAGCAGTTGATCAAAATCGCCTCGCCACCGTCGAAACGCAGCCCTCTCACGAAAATCCGCGAAGCCCTGACCGCACGGCGGTTGGAAATGACGTGGACGAAAAAACAAATCCTGACCGCCTACCTGAACCGCATCGATTACGGCAATCTTCGCACCGGCACTGCTGAAGCCGCCCGTTTCTATTTCCAAAAACCGCTCACCGATCTCTCGCTCGCCGAGTGCGCCCTGCTCGCCGGACTGCCGCAGGCCCCGTCGCGGCTCAATCCCATCCGCCACTCCGAACGCGCGACCGAACGCCGCAACACCGTTCTCACCCGGCTCGCCAACACGAGCTACGACAAACGGCGTATTTCCACCGCCCTCTCGGAAAAGCTCACGCTCCGCCCGCTTCAGGAATCCCAATCCGCACCGTGGCTGGCCACCCAGGCTCAGTTTCCGAACGCCGGATCCGCCATCCAAACCACCCTCGATCTCCCGCTCCAAAACGACCTCGAAGCGATTGTCCGCGAGGAGACGGAAAAGCTCAAAAGCGCCAATCTTCGCCACGCCGCCGTCGTCGTCATCCACAATCCCACCGGAGAAATTCTCGCCCTCGTCTCCTCCTCCGATTGGAATGACCGTCGCGGCGGCCAGCTCAATGGCGCTCTGATGCCGCGCTCGCCTGGCTCCACGCTCAAGCCGTTCACCTACCTGCTTGCCATAGAACGAAACCAGCGCGTTCCCAGCTCCATTCTCGCCGATATTCCGACGCCATTCCGCACGCCGCAGGGTCTGGATCTGCCGGAAAATTACGACCGCACCTATCGCGGCCCGGTCATGCTTCGCACCGCTCTCGCCTGTTCCCTCAACGTCCCCGCCCTCCGCGAACTCAATGCGCTCGGCGGCCCGCAGCCGCTTTTCGATCTCCTGACGCGTCTCGGCATCCGCACGCTCGGCCATGATCCGTCGGTCCACGGTCTCGGGCTGACGTTGGGAAATGCCCCGGTCACTTTGCTCGAACTCACCAACGCCTACGCCACCCTCGCCCGCAGCGGCCAATATTTCCCGCCGGTTCTTTTTTCTTCGAAACACGAACCCGCCCAGCAGCTTTTCGATGCCCGCGCCGCCTACCTGATTACGGACATCCTTTCCGATCAAACCGCCCGTGCCCCTTCGTTTCAGCCCGGCGGGCCGCTCGATTTCCCCTTCCCTTGCGCGGTGAAAACAGGAACCTCCTCCGATTTCCACGACAACTGGTGTCTCGGCTTCACCCCTGAATTCACCGTCGGCGTCTGGGCAGGAAATTTCGAGCAGCAGCCGATGAAGGGGCTGTCCGGGATCGCCGGGGCCGGGCCGATTTTCCACCGCGCCATGGTCCGCCTTTATCAGACGAACCAGCCAAGCTGGTTCAAGCGTCTGGACGGCTTGGTCGATATCGTCATTGATGCGAGAAACGGCAAACTTATCCCCGATTCAGAAGGAAATCCCTATCTCCGCCATGATCTCGCGCCTCCTGACAAACTCCCGTCCGGCACGACATCCTCCGACTACGATGACTCAGGCAAAGCCCTGCTCGATCCCATTTACGCCGAATGGTTTTCCAGCCGACACAACCTGCGCCGCAACGATCTCGCGCTCAACGCCCAACCCGCACTCGAACCGCTGCGCGTCATCAGCCCGGCGGACAACGCCGTTTTCCTGCTCGATCCCGAAATCCCATCCGGTTCCGACAAGCTCCGCCCCGTCACAAATCTCCCCGGCACCGCGCTTTGGAAATCGGACACCCTGCGCATCGAACCCGGCACGCCCGAACCCATCATCCATCTGACTCCCGGCATCCACACGCTCACCGCCACCGATCCCCGGACCAGCAAGTCGCAGACCTTCACACTGCGGGTGAAATCGCTCTGATTTCGCGACTGGAAAATCCCCTACCCTTTCCAAGGCCTTTTGATTTGCGGCATTGGGAATGAAAATTATCTTGGCGGTATGAATTTCGAAACATTCAACCAAATCGCTTACATGCCCTACGCTCCCGGCGGCATATCGATGAAATACATCCTCATCGTCGGCATCCTGATGCTGGTCAGCTTCGTGATCAGCAGCACGCTGAAACGCCGTTTCACCGAATACTCGCAAATCCCGATCCGCATGACCGGCGCCCAAATCGCCGAAACCATGCTCCGTCAGAACGGCATCACCGATGTGCAGGTCATCAGCGTGCCCGGTCAACTTACCGACCATTACGATCCGGTGAAAAAAACCGTGAACCTCAGTGAACCGGTCTATCACATGAACACCGTTGCCGCAGCCGCAGTCGCCGCGCACGAATGCGGTCACGCTGTGCAGCACCAGCAAGCTTACATCTGGCTCGGCTTCCGCACAGCAATGGTGCCTGCGGTGCAGTTTTCCACCAACGCGCTCAATTGGTTGATGATTCTGAGTTTCATCGGCCTCGGCTTTGCCGGCAGCGCGACGATGCTTTGGATCTGGGTCGGGCTTTTCGGCGTCACCACCTTGTTTTCCGTCCTCACCCTGCCGGTGGAATTTGATGCCAGCCGCCGTGCGCTCGTCTGGCTGGAAACCAGCGGAGTGGCCGCCACCATGGAACATGACAAAGCGAAAAACGCGCTGTTCTGGGCAGCCATGACCTACGTCGTCGCAGCCGTCGGCTCCATCGCGCAGTTTGCTTATTTCCTCTCAATGGCACTCGGAGGACGCAGGGATTGAGTAGGTCCTATAAGTCCCATAGGATCTATGTTTTCATTGGCCTTGATCGACAGACCCTCCCCGGCGCATCGTAAGCGCCGAACATGAAGGAACTCATCGAAGAACTCGAACGCTGGGGAGCGGATGTGATCTTCGGGCGCGCCAAGGGCTTCCGGGCGGCGATGATGCGTTTCTTCATGCGGGCGCTTTCCGGGGTTTTCCGCATGATCGTCCAAATCCGCTTGTGGCGTTATCGCAGCGGTTGGCGACAGCAACACCACCTCGGCACCACCGTTGTCGCCATCGGCAATATCACCGTCGGCGGCACGGGGAAAACCCCCGTTGTCGAGCTGATGGCCCGCTCTCTCCGGGATCGCGGCCGTAGCGTCGCGATCCTTTCCCGTGGCTATAAGAGCAAAAAGCTCGATCGCCCGCAGAAGTGGCAGAACGCCAAAGGCCGCCAGATCCCGGGCGAGAAAATGCCGAAAGTCGTCTCCACCGGCAGAGCGCTGTTGCTCGATTCCAAATTCGCCGGCGATGAGCCTTTCATGCTCGCCCGCAACCTGGATGGCGTTTCCGTGGTGGTGGACAAAAACCGCGTGAAGAGCGGGCTTTTCGCCATTGCCAATCTCGCCTCGGACACGCTGCTGCTCGACGACGGCATGCAATATCTCGATCTCGCCCACGCCATCGATGTCGTGCTGGTCGATTCCGGCGCGCCCTTCGGCACCGAGGCCCTGCTCCCGCGCGGCACCCTTCGCGAGCCCCCGAAAAACCTACGCCGCGCCAGCTACATTCTCATCACCAAGTGCAATGGCTCGTCCAACGAAGCGCTCATCGCCCGCATCCGGAAATACAACAAAACCGCCGAGATCATCGAGTGTACCCACGGCCCGATCTATCTGGAAGACGTCTTCACCCGCGAGCGCCAGCCCTTGGAATTCCTCAAGGACAAATGGGTGGGAGCCATCAGCGCCATCGCCGTGCCCGAAGCGTTTGAAGGATCTTTGGAAAAACTCGGAGCCCGCGTCGAGATCC
Organism: Luteolibacter sp.; assembly: GCA_039925065.1. Lineage (GTDB taxonomy): Bacteria > Verrucomicrobiota > Verrucomicrobiia > Verrucomicrobiales > Akkermansiaceae > Luteolibacter. The sequence continues at coordinate 565 of JBDSZP010000042.1, read as the reverse complement.
GCCGCCGTTTCTCCGACCACTACCGTTTCTCGTGCAAGGAAGTCGAAAAATTCATGCAGCGCTGCGTCGAGCGCGACATGCAGCTCATCATCACCACTGAGAAGGACGCCGTCCGTTTCCCCCGCCCCGCCTCCATTGATGTGCCCGTCTATTTCCTCCGCATCGAAGTGGAAATCCTCAAAGGCCGCGAAATTTGGGACGACCTGATCGAACGCATCTGCAATCCCCCGCCCGCCTTCCAATCCGTCCTCCGCAACCGCCACGCCTACCGGCCGTAGAGGGGCTGGCGAATGAACCTTGGACTGCGCGCAGTCCAAGGCCGGTCGGCCACCGCCAGGGCCCGAGATCAAATTGCCGACTTGCGAGAGGATCGGAAATCCGAGACACTATCAAAATGTCGGACCAACTCCTGCCGCAGCCCCCGCCGAATGTGCCTGCTCCAAGGTGGCCCAGCGAGCAGGCATTGCGATCGAGAAAGAAGATGCGGTGGCTGATCGGTATCGGAGTTTTCTCGATACTGGTGTTGCTGTTATTGCCAGCCTTGAAACGAAAGAGAAGGGGTGGA
>JBDSZP010000041.1:0-9928 GCA_039925065.1 Luteolibacter sp. | reverse complement strand
AAGGCCCTCCTCCCGACCCACCCCTCACCCGGCACTTCTTCATCTCTTTTCTGATCACTGTCCACTCGGCACTTTTCTTCATCTCCAACAAATACCCCTCTCCCCTTTGCGTCCCTTTGCGTCCCTTTGCGTCCCTTGGCGACCTCCGCGCCTTTGCGGAAACTCTTCCTCTCCTCTAATCACTGCTCACTGCCCACTCGGCACTTCCCCCTCTTCTCTGATCACTGCTCACTGTCCACTCCGCCGACTTCCTGGTCTTGTTCACCCAGGTCGTGGCCTTCCCTGTTTGGATGTCGAGTGTGGCCAACATGGTGCGCGTCCCGTGGCGGACGTATTCATTGCTCACACAACCGGGCTTGCCTCCCCGTAGCGGAAGCATCGGTTGGGTCCGGTCGAGGGCTTGGATGCCGGTCTTTTCATCCATGCAGAGCACGATCGCGTTCTCGGGCGGATCCATGTAGAGGCCGACAACTTCCAACAGCTTCTCTTCGAACTGTGGATCGGGACTGAAGTTGAATGTCCTGAGACGATGGGGCTGGAGGTCGAACTTCTTGAGGATTCCTTGAATGGTCGATTTAGGCATCTTCATGTGGATGGCAAGCAGGCGAGGGCTCCATCTTCCGTGCCCTTTTGGCGGCGTGCCGCAGACCGGGGTAACGACCTGCTGGATTCTCGAGGGTTTGTGTTCGATCGGTTGCCCCGGGCGAGGCTTGTCATGGATTGCTTCAAGCCCACCCTGGAGATAACGTTTTCTCCACTTGGACACCGAGTTGCGATGCAGGCCGGTGCGCTTGCGAGTTTATAGTTTAAAAGAGTATTCGGAAGGACGCATCAACGGAGCCGTCCTGCAGTCTCTCTTGCCATGGCGAACGTGCCAAATCCGCTCAAACGGACTCCGAGCATCATCCAGCAAAACCTGCTTTGATCTGGGGAACCAACTCCCCCCCAGAAACCCCGGAGAAAAACTCCGAACCTATTGGATTTAAATGGTGCGCGCGACAGGACTCGAACCTGAACAGGGTTGCCCCTACTAGAACCTGAATCTAGCGCGTCTACCAATTCCGCCACGCGCGCACTGAGGTTGACCTTGCGGTCGGCCGGGAAAACAGCATGCCGGGCGCAGGATTGCAATCCTGTTTTCGCAAAGTTTTCCAGATCGCCGTCCAAATGACGGGTGTACGCCCGTTTTCGACGTTGCCAAACCAGCGCAAACTCAACCACTCTGCGCCCATGCAGAAGGCTACGCCTCTTATACTTGTGTTGGTGCTCGCGCTGACAGCGACCGTCCTTTCCCTCCGCTCGAAACACGATCCCGTCCTCGCGAAAGTGCCGGTGGTGGTGTCGCACGGCGCTCCCAAGGCGGAGGCGCTGGAAAAATCGACGGCCGCGCCCGCTCCTGCCGTGCCGCCGGTGAAAGTCACGCCCCGCCCGTGGCCTCAGGCGGCGTCCGACATCGCTCCGGATTCGGCCGCGACGTTCGGCACTCTGGACAATGGTTTCCGCTACATCATTTATCCCAATAGCGAACCGCCGAAGCGCGTTTCATTCCGCCTCCACATCGCTTCCGGTTCCCTGATGGAAGCCGATGACCAGCAAGGCCTCGCCCATTTCATCGAGCACATGGTTTTCAACGGCTCGAAAAATTTCAAGGCGGACGAGCTTGTCCCGATCATGCAGCGGATGCAGATCGCCTTCGGTGCGGACGTCAATGCCCACACCGGATTCGATGGCACGGTCTATATGTTGGACATCCCGGACCTCGCCGATGACGCAATGAAACTCGGCTTCACGGTGATGCGCGATTATGCGGATGGGGCCTTCCTCGAATCTTCCGAAATCGAAAAGGAACGCGGCGTCATTCTCTCTGAAAAAGTGAGCCGCGATACGGTCAGCAGCCGGATCATGGAACAGCAGTTTGCGAAACTTCTGCCGGATTCACTGCTCGCACGCCGGTTCCCGATCGGTAAGGAAGACGTGATCAAGTCCGCCCAGCGCGAACGATTCGTGGATTTCTACAACCGTTTCTACACGCCGGATCGAATGACCTTCGTCGTGGTGGGCGACATCAATTCCAAGGAAATGCAGGCGCAGATCGAGAAGTATTTCGGCTCGATGATCAACCCGGCCACGCCAACCAAAAACCCCGAGCTCGGCCCGATCAAACAACCCGAAGGCATCGAGGCCTCGGTGTTCAACGACAAGGAGCTTTCCTCCACCGAGGTTTCCCTGATGCTCGTCCGCCCGTTCAAGGAAAAGCCGGACACCGCCGCCACCCGTCTGGAAGACATGAAGCTGGAGATCGCCCACTCGATCATCGACCGCCGCTTCGAACGGCTTTCCAAAGTGGAAGGATCCGCCATCGCTTCCGGATCGGCATCGAAGGAAGATCTTTTCAACTATGTCGAGCTCGGGTCCATCGATATCACCGCCGCCGATGATCGCTGGAAGGAAGTCGTGCCGATTTTGGAACAGGAATTCCAACGCGCGATCGAGTATGGATTCACGGAGTCCGAACTGGCGGAGGCGAAATCCAACATTCTCAATGCCTACGAGCAACAGGTGAAACAAAAGGCCACCCGGAAGTCAGAAGACCTGGCGTCCGCCATCGCGGAAGCGAGCAACGACCAGTCCGTCCTTTCCGATCCTGTGACCGATCTCGAAATCGCCAAAAAGAATCTCGATTCCATCACCATCGCAAACTGCCACGAAGCGTTCAAATCCTTCTGGGACGCGCCCGGCTACGGCTATCATCTGGTCCTCACCACCAAGGAGAAGCCGGAAAACGCGGAGAAGGACCTCGCAGCGTTGTTTGAAGAATCTCGTGGTAAACCCGTCGAGCCGCCATCCGTCCGGACAGCGCAGGCTTTCGAATACACGAATTTCGGCAAACCCGGCACGGTCGCCTCACGCAAGCAAATCGCCGATCTCGGGATCACCCAGTTGGTCCTATCCAATCAGGTGCGCGTGAATCTCAAGCCGACGGAGTTTGAAAAAGGCAAGATCCGGCTGCTGGCACGCATCGGTTCCGGCAAGCTCACCCAGCCCAAGGACAAGCCGATGCTGGATGACTTCGCCACCGCCGTTTTTGAAGGTGGTGGACTCGGCAAGCATTCCAACGATGACCTCCAACAGATTCTGGCAGGCCGCAATGTCGGCTCGTCGCTGACGATCGGAGAGGACGCTTTCGTCCTGAGCGGGGCCACCACACCCGGCGATTTCACGATTCAAACCCAGTTGATGTGTGCCTCGATCACGGGCCCCGGCTACCGTGAAGAGGCTCTCTGGCAGTTCCGCAAGGCGATCCCGATGATGTTTCAAAAACTGAAACACACACCCGCCGGTCCCCAACAGGAGATGCAGGCGTGGCTTTATGGCGATGACTCCCGTTTCACGATCGCGCCGGTCGAGAAACTCTCGGCCTATACCATCGCCGATGCGAAAAGCTGGCTCACTCCCGAGCTGACGAAGGGCTATCTGGAACTCACCATCGTCGGCGATTTTGAAATCGATAAAATCATTCCGGACCTGCTCTCGTCCTTCGGTGCCCTGCCCGCCCGCATGCCCGCGCCGGCGGTCCTGCCAGCAGCCCGCAAAATCCAGTTTCCGAACGCGCCGGCCATCAAGACTTTCACCTATGATTCGAAAATCTCGCAGGCCGTCGCTTTGACCGTTTGGAAAACCGCAGGCATCCGTGGCAATCAGAAGGAGTTCCGCAGATTCAATATTCTGGCCGAAATCTACGGAGATCGCCTGCGCGAGGAAATCCGCGAGAAGCTGGGTGCCTCCTACAGCCCGAGTGCCTACGCCTCCGGTTCCGATGCGCTCGACGACGTGGGCTACGTCATGGGTGAAAGCGTGGGCAAACCCGAGGATCTCGAATTGCTCCTCAATACCATGCGTGATTTGGCTGATAAATTCGCCAGCACCGGTGCCACCGCGGACGAGCTCGACCGCGCGCTCAAACCCACTCTCGGCCAGCTCGACAAATCCCTGCGCAATAACAACTACTGGCTCAGCACCGTCATGAGCCAATGCCAGACCGATCCAAAACGCCTCGAACTCGCCCGCACTCGGGATGCCGACTACCGCTCGATCAACCTCGCGGAAATCAACGCCCTGGCGAAAAAATACATGGCGGCGAGAAACGCCCTGATGATTTCCATCAAGCCCGCCGCCCGGTAACCCATCCAAGGATCATGGCAGAAATCACCATCCGTCCGCTGGTTTCCACTGATCTGGCGGACGCTGCGGTTCTGCTGGCCACGCTCAATTCGGAGACGCCCGCAGCGCTCATTGCGGAACGGTTGCACACCCTGCTCGCGGATCATCCGCATTACGAAATCATCGGGGCATTTTCGGGCGAAACCTTGGTCGGAGTCGCCGGGGCCTGGATCGCCACCAAGATCTGGTGCGGACGTTATCTGGAAATTGACAACCTCGTCGTCGATCCGGAACAGCGCTCATCCGGCATTGGCAGCCGCCTCGTCAGCCATCTGGAAGCGATCGCACGCGAGCGGGAATGCACGCTGGTCGTGCTGGACAGCTATACCGCGAACCGGCCGTCACACCGGCTCTATCACCGCCTCGGCTTTGAAATCTGGGGCTTCCATTTCGTCAAAACCATCGGCGATTGGAAAGGCGACGGATCCTGATCGATAGTCCGGCCATGCGGATCGCCATTGTCCATTATCACCTCCGTCCGGGAGGAGTCACGCGGGTGATCGAATCCACTTCGCGAGTGCTTACATTCGCCGGGATCGATCACGTCGTCCTCACCGGGGAAAACGTCGCAGGTCTTGGCTATCTCGCGGCTCCTGGCGATTTTACTGCCCGGGAGCTGGCGGATTCCATGCGCTCGGCGGCCTCCGATGCCCTCGGCGGCCCTCCCGATGTCTGGCATTTCCACAATCATTCGCTTGGGAAAAATTGCCTCATCGCTGACGTGATCGCCCGACTGGCGGAAGAACAGGAAAATCTCATCCTGCAAATCCATGATCTCGCTGAAGCCGGACGCCCCGGGAACTATCAACTCATCGCCGGATGCGAAACACTCTATCCGATTTCCCCGCGCATCCATTACGCATTCCTCAACTCACGGGACTTGGAAATTTTCACCGCTGCCGGACTGCCCGGGCAAAACACGGGCATTCTGACCAACCCAATCCCCTGCCCCATTTCCAGCTCCAACGCCCGGAATAATTCCGGGCCTCCGATCATCTTCGCGCCGATCCGTGGCATTCGCCGGAAGAACATTGGCGAGCTGGTCCTGCTGTCAGCGCTGGCACCGGATGGTGCGTATTTCGCCATCAGCCGCGCACCGGAAAATCCCGAAGCGCTTCCCATCCACGATACCTGGCTGAAGTTTGTCAGAAAACATCGCCTGCCCATCGAGTTCGATGTCGTTGATCATTTCGCTCCCGCGGCCGGAGCGTCGGCGAGCTTTGAATCGTGGGTCGGACACGCCACCCATTTCGTCACCACCTCCGTCGCCGAAGGGTTCGGAATGACCTATTTGGAATCGATCGCTCACGGGAAACCGCTCATCGGCCGGAATCTTCCGCATGTCACGGCGGAGCACGCCAGCCATGGCATCCGCAGCGGTCGGCTTTATGATCGGATCCTGGTTCCCATCGATTGGATCGACGCCACGATTTTCGAGAGCTACCTCACCACCACCCTTGAGAGAAACCACCGCTTCTATCAGCGTCCGCTTTCGAACACCGCCATCGCGACCACTTACGAAGCGCTCGTCCGGGGGGGTCATGTCGATTTCGGCAATCTCCCCGAGCCACTCCAGCAGGGAATCATCGAGCGACTGTCGGAAAAGGCCAACCGCTGTGTCCTTCTCGTCGAAGCCGACGGCGAATCCAGGCCATTGGAAGATTGGCTCGCCGAAGTCATCGCCATCCCCACGCCAACCGCCACGCCGGATCAGCTCGCGCCCTATTCACTCGAAGAGTATGGCAAGAAACTCATCAGACTCTATCAACAGCTCTCCCGCCAACCGGCATCTCCGGTCCGTTATCTCCCGGCTGCTGATATTCTCACCGCCCATCTCACCCCGCAGTCGTTCCATTTCCTGCTGTCCGCGCTCGAGCCCGAACCGCCTGCGCTAAAATTCCGCGCGGTCATCTTCGATATCTACGGCACGCTTCTCATCGCACCATCCGGCGGCGTGAAGCCGGATCCCATGATCGATCCCGTGCTCCGAGAAATCCTACGGAACTTCGGTCACGAGCCGCCGAAATCCCCCAGCAGCGACCTCCACTCCGCCGTCCTCCGACACCATGCTGCCGCCGATGCGCCATTCCCGGAGATCGACCTCCGCATCCTCTGGCGGGAAATTCTCTCGCTCGAACCAGACGCCGAAGTCACTCCGCTGATCGAGGAACTCGAAGCCGCCTGGCATCCCGCCCAGCCCATGCCCGGCGCGGACAGAATCATTCAAATACTTTCCCGCTCGGGCATCTCACTCGGCCTTTTGTCCAACGCCCAGTGTAATACCCTCAGCTCGTTCGGCAGCATCTCCGATCTGTTCGCCCCCGAACTTACCCTTCTTTCCTATCAGCACGGCATCGCCAAGCCAGCTCCGGAGCTTTTTCAAATGCTTGCAGAGCGACTGGCAGGTAGAAACATATCTCCAGCCGAAACGCTCTACATTGGGAACGATCCTCTCCATGATATCGTCCCCGCCGCGGCAGCCGGTTTCCGCACCGCTCTTTTCCTAGGCCACCCCGATTCCCTCCGTCCCGGCGATTGCTCCCCCGATCACACTTTCCACCGCTGGACCGAGCTCCACGCGCTTTTCGGGTAGATCCCTTCCTCGTCACGAGCGTTGGGACGAGGTTCATACTACGGGTGGCATTGATGACTGGCCGGCTAGTGAGCGTTGCCGAGCCTCGCCTCGTTGGGCTCAGTCTTCACTTCTTCTGCCGGAGGTCGATTATCGCCTGCTTCACCGTGGTTGTAATATCATCAACCTGGCTCTTGGCGTAAATTACAGTTTCCGAATCCGAAGAATCATAAATCAATTCATATTTCAACCCCAGCCCCTTAACAATCAGGTACAGCTCTTTTCTGATTTCAGCATCGATCTTCTTCTCTAATTGATAACGCTCGGACACTCCCCCTTTCGGCATCGAAGTTCGTATATCAATAGGCTTTTTCCCATCCATAATTTTCTTTTGGATATCTTCCTGAAATGCATTTTCTTCGCGAACGGCAGAACTAAACTTCTCTTTGATTTCTGCATTTTCGGGCTTTGCGAAATAATATTCACGCAGGCCCTCTTTAAGAGCTTGGAAATTTACGGATGCGATTTCAGCCGCATAGCTTGTGATCGGAAAAACCGTAAGTGCGATGGCGAGTAGTTTTGATTTCATTGTTTTATTTTTAGCCGAACGTCAGACGCTGGCGACCGGCCGGTGAATGATGGAGTGGTTGAGATGAAATTGAATCGCTTGTGGCTGATTGTCCAGCCGCGCTTCGTTCGGTTATTATTCAAGCAGCGAGAGCTGCCTAAGAACCCTGAAAATCAAATTCCGCATTCACGAGATGCTGATAAAGATCTCGCAAGATTTGATGTTCATTCTCCCAGACAGACTCAGAAAAATCGGAGTCATTCCAATTCTCAAAATCCCCACGCGTTGCCAAGTATCGATTCCGACAGTTCACAAGGTTCCTGCTAACGCTCGGGTGTCCAATCGTCTTAAAAGCTCGTGCGGCGTCGTCGATCCAGCCCGCGTCATCAATGTGGTAATGGATCCAAGCCCCCCTCGGAAACTTGACCGTTATCACCTTCGGGCGAAATGTCGGGGAGTCGGCGGCGTCTCGTAAAAACCAGCACCGCCGACGGGTGCATACTCCTCCTGCCAATTCGCTGGAACCCGGAATGTGACAACACCTCCGCGATATGAGGCTGTCTTGAGTTCGGCGAAAAAGGGCTAACCGAGGCGCTAGAGCCAACGAGGTCGGGATGCAGGACGGACATAGTAATTATCCCAATCGCCTTCGCTGCGGAACATGAACCCGTGACGCTGATAAAACTGATTTGACGCGCTTTCCTTCAATGCGCCGACGAGAATCGGAATGCCCTGCTTCTCGGCATCGCAAATGATGGACGTCAGCGCCGCACTGCCAATCCCGCGGCTTTGATGGTCTGGGTGGATGTAGAGATGATCCAGCTGCGCACCTTCCGCAGATGGTCGCACTGTGAAGAAGCCAACCTTGGCACCTCCAAAGATGATGAAGCGCGTGTGTTCGGGAGTGAAAGTGCTCCGCAACCGCTCACGAGCTCGAATCGTATCGAAACGCCCAACGCGTTCCAGGCTCTCGCGCATGGCGGCAACACGAATGTCGGCCAAGTCTTCAAAATCGGACGAATCTACTCCGGTGAATGTGACGCTCGACTGCATGGATTTCATGCTAACGATAGAGTGGAGGTCCCGGCGGAGGGAAGCCCGAATTCAACCTGGTGGGTTTTCGCCGGTTGCATCCCACCTTGTTGTGCTTCTTCGTAGCTATCGAGGAGGGATCAACTCACCCAGAAGCCCCGGCGCTGGAAACTCCATCCATCTGTGGTCTTGTCTCCCTCGAACGTGGGTCCGCCGCCGTAAAGTGGGCCTCCGAAAAAGCCAGCCTGAACTTTGATGTGCTCGGTGTCTCCCTCGATCTCTATGAATAGAAATCCGCGCTTCCAAGGTGTCCAACGGGACTCGGAGGCGAGCTTCGTCGATGTCCCTTGGCTGTAGGCACCAATGCTGCGCGCATAGGCAATCACCTGTTCGACATCTCGCTCAGCGATCCCCGCAGAATTGTGCACTCTGATGGTGTCGTTGAATGGTGTTGCCACCCAGAGCAAGTATCCACCAAGAAGCAACAACAGAGGCATGAGTGCCACCTTGCGAATCCAGTCATATTTGATCCGTCTCATTTTTCTGCACAACGTCGAGTCCTGATACGGGGATGGGAGCGCCCGCTGACTACTCTCACAACTTCCAAACTACCATGAAAAATCAAACTCGGGGCGAGTCCCCGTTATCAGAGACGCCTTGTTGGGATTCTTAATGTTAGATATTAGCCGACAACAAGGAGCATTCCGTGTGTGTCCTCGGCGACTGCTTTAAGTCCAATCTCCAGCGCCTTGATCCAACTTACAACGGATACGCCATCTTCAAAGAAATCACATGGATTCTCTTCATTCGCAGCATCGAATGCCTTTTGGGTCTCATCGATGTCCAACTTTGCGATCCGATCGAGAATCTCCAGAATGTCAGCCGGAGGAATCGCTCCTGTGACCCACTCAAATTCAACATCCTTCTTGATGGGCCTCGGTGCGTAAGCTTCGTCGTCGTATAGTATGCCTACATCGGTAAACACAGACGAGAAACTTGCGACAACCTTTGGATCCATTGAGTCTCTCGCTTCCTGGAACCACTCTTGAAAATCCATCAATCCCGTAAAATATTTGAATATCTGGCCTTCTTCACCAAATGGCACATCTTTGAGCCATTCCTCGTTGTTATCCTTTGCTTCGTTGGAGATGCCCCAAAATTCGTCATCGGTGGGAGGAAGATCTTTAATCTTGTTCCAGTTGATCGAGATGAAGTGATTGCTGACGCTCATATTGATTATTGGTTGTGGTGTGAGATTTTTTGCCCAACGTCAGAAGCGCTCCTACGGGTGCGGATGAACGGTGGTTGAGGTGAAATTGAAAAGCTTATGGCCCGTTGGGAGTCGCGAATTGTTGAACTAAGCCGCTGCGCGGCAGCGGTTTCGCGAAGATCTGTTACGTGATTTCGGGGGTTCAGGGCGATGGTGGGTTGTGGGGATCGGCATCACGGTGGTCCTGCTATGAAAAACAGCAATACCCACCCCGACAACCAAGCCGATACAACCCCGAAGCGCCTCCAGCGCCAAGCCAAAACCT
>JBDSZP010000040.1:0-27980 GCA_039925065.1 Luteolibacter sp. | reverse complement strand
CTCCAATTGCCATTGGCGTTGGTGTTCCAGTAACTCACGGCAGCACCCGAGTTGGCAACGGTCAGAGTAACAAAGCCACCGCTCTGCCCGAACGTATAAGTTTTGGTGATGTCTTTGTTGAGCGAGTTCACGGAGAGCGCGCTGACCCCCGTTCCACTGATGCTACCAAAGCCGCCGATCAAATTATAAACACCGTTCGTAGTGAACGCAGCAGCACCACCGTTGATGTTCAATTGGCCGCCATTGATCGTTAGAGCACCGTTCACGGTGATCTTATCCAACGTCGAGGTACTGGTGATATCATAGTCCAGATTGGAACCGCTATCCAAGGTCGTTGGCCCGACGGTGAGCGTGCCGACTCCGCCATTGCCCGGAGCGATACCGGCGGCGGAAGCCACGCTGACGGCCCCCGTGACAAAACCCGTGCCACCAAGAATGCCCCCATTCACCGCCACCGTGCCCGTGCCCGTGGCGGAACCGGAGGTATTGGTCGCGAGAAGCGTGCCGGCGCTAATGGTTGTGCCACCGGTGTAGGCGTTGGAATTACCGGACAGCGTGAGCGAGCTGGCCCCGACCTTGATCAGCGCAAGATTACCCGCTGCGGCACCATTCTGCAGGGCACCACCATAAGCGGACACGTCGGAAACATTGCCCACTGTCAGGATTGCGGCGTTCGCGTTGTTATTTTCAATCGTTCCCACCGCCCCGCTGGAATTGAGCGACCCGATGCTAACACTGTTTCCATCGAGCTGAAGTTTTCCGGTGCTGCTCGCGCCGAAAGTGACGCCAGCGGTCCCCAGAGCCGTCGCATTGCCAAGTTTCAGCGTGCCAGCATCAACCGACACAAAGCCCTGATAGTTGCTGGCTTGGCCGAGCAAGACGGTGCCAGGACCGGCGAAGTGAGTGACCGTATCGGCGCTCAGGCCACCGGTGAAGTCGTTTGCAGCGTTACCGACCGTGAAGACATCCGAGGCGCCGACTGTCGAAATGGTAACTGACGTCGATGCCGTAGCCGAGACCTTAATCCGTGCATTCGTGATGTTACTGCCGTTGGAAGTGATCGTCCCGCCCGTATTCAGGTTCAATGTCAGGCCATCGTCTAACGTGATTCCATTGGAAAGCCGCAGGATACCCGTGTTGTTGACGCTGACCTGATTGGTGTTGGCGGTGGCGTTCGTGCCAAGCGCCGCGTTATTGGACGCCACCAAAGTTCCGCCGTTGATCTGAATCCCGTTTCCGACGTTGGTTGCTGCGGAGCCAGTGAAGGTATTCGCACCGGAGAGAATCCATGTACCAGCCCCCTGCTTGGTGATGATATTGACGCCTTGAGTGCCGCCGGCATCAGTCAGATTCGAACTGATGGTATTGTCGCCGGTGTTTGAGCCATCCAAAGTCAACGTCGTCGGACGACCATTGGCACTGGTTAGCGTGATGGCGGACGCATTGAAGGTCATCGTCGCGGTGGACGTGCTGGAATTGTTCACAAACGAATACACGCCATTGTTACTCGACAACTGCCTCGCCTGCCACGTGTTACTGAAAAGCTGTGGATTCGTGACAGCGGCGTTCATGGTAATCGAACCGGCATTAAAAAGATACAGCAAGCCACCGGTGAAGGTGTAGGCACCCGCAGTCGAATCAAAGACGATCGATTTGATGAAACGGGTATTGTCGATGGCAACCGACGAAAAGTTAGAAACCGCATTAAACGTCGCAACGTCGGCGTTCGTAGTATTATTACTACCGGGAGCGGTGGCACCTGGCACCGCGCTCGTCCAGTTGAGGCCCGTCACGTTAGGCCAATTACTGTCGACTGCGACGGCATTCCAAGTTGCACTGGCAGCAGAGGCGAAATGGGAAGCGCAGAGACTGATGACGAAGGTTGCAGCGAAGGAAACACGGCGGTGTGCGAGGGGGGATGCCAAGAAGGCATTGCGGGTGGGTTTCATGAATTTTTGGGGTTTTTGAATGGACTGGTTTCTGCGGCGGAATGCGAAAGGCCGCTTCCACGTTTACAATACCAGTTATCCCATTCGCCAAATGGACAGTCCACTACCCCAAGAGGGGTAACCCCACAGCGCTCCCAACAATTTCACTTCCACACACGGAAATGACCCCCACACCAAGCGGTTCCGCAGCTCAAATCGGCCCTCGGGAGCCGTCCTTGGAATCCCTGAATTTCATGGCCGCCTCAGTCCGTGAGTGAACGTGGAGTTTCTCGTAAACCCGCCGGAGATGCACGCGGACGGTCTCCACACTGATGTCCAGACGGTCTGCGATCTCCTTGTTCGCAAGGCCTTTTGTTAGCAGTTCCAGAATCTCCGTCTCGCGTTTGGAAAGCTTGACCGATTCCGGCCCCGGAGCCTTCAGCGGCTGATGGAATGCCTCCACCACGCGGCGGGCGATTTCCGCACTCATCGGGGCACCGCCGGAGCGCACATCACGGATCGCCTGGCGGACTTCCTCCGGTGTGGAGCGCTTGAGAAGATAGCCGGACGCCCCCGCCTTGAGCGCAGCGAAAATCTGATCGTGGTCGCGATAGACGGTGACCATGATCACCTGGAGTTCCGGCAGATGCTGTTTGATTTTAGCGGTCGCCTCGATGCCGGACATGCCCGGAAGATTGATGTCCATCAGTACGACCTGCGGCCGGAACGCGTCGATTTTCTTCAATGCTTCCTCTGCGCTGGTCCAGACTCCGAGGCAGCGGAAATCAGGGGCGGATTCGACAATTTTACGAAGACTCGAACCGAGGGCGGCATTGTCCTCGACGATTGCAACTTCGGTAATCTGCTCCTTGGAAATCGACATAGGTCTAGGAAACGGGTTTGGTGAGTGCAAGCAAGGGAAGAGTGAGAAAAACGGTGGTTCCCTGCTTGTGGTAGGTCTCGATACGACAATCCCCGCCCGCCTCTTGCATGCGCATGCGGAGATTTCCGAGTCCGTTTCCACCGGTCGCGTAGTCAGGCTCGAAACCGCTGCCGTTGTCTTGGATCCGGATCTCGAGGATGTTGTTACTCAGAGTGATCGCGAGGTGAACTTCAGTCGCTCCGGAGTGTTTCACGATGTTATTGAGCGCCTCTCTTGCCGCCAGGAAAACACCATGGCGCTGGGGCGTGGACAGCGGGTATTCCGGGATCTCACGGGTCACATCCGTCCTCAGCGGGATGCGGGCAATATCGAGAAATTCACGGGCGAACGCCGCTAGATAATCCACCAGCGAACGCAGCGTGTCTTCACGCGGGTTCACCGCCCAGACGATTTCGTCCAGACTACCGACGACGTGCTTCGCCTTTGCCGAGAGCTGATCGAGCGCCGGATAGAGTGGCGTTTGATCCGCATCTTCGGCAGCAAGGGCCGCGAGAATGGATATCTCCGTTAGACTCGCTCCCAGATCATCGTGAAGATCCCTGGCAATCCGGGAACGCTCCCCTTCCCTCGCATTACGGATTTTCAAAGCCTGGATCCGGCTCTTCATCCGCACCCGCGCGCCCGCCCAGCCGATCCCTGCGGCTGCGGATAAGATCACCATCCCGCCCAACACATAAAACCACGAGGTCTCCCAGAAGTGCGGCTCGATGACCACGGAAATCCGCGCGGGCTCCGTGCTGCGAAGACCATCGCCATTCACCGCCATCACTTCAAAAGTATATTTCCCTGGAGGCACAGCCTCGAACGCGGCGACACGCTGGTTGCCGAGTTCCCGCCATGAATCATCCAGTCCCGCGAGACGTGCCCGGTAGGTGATTTTCTCGGGTGCGCTGAAACTCAACCCCACAAAACGGAATTCGAGCCGCGCGCGTCCGGGCTCGGTGGTGATCGGACCGGTTTCCTCCACATGAAGCACACCATTGGCCCTCGCCGCCTGTAGATAAATCGGCGGAGCCACCTTGTTGAACTCCACCAAATTCGGCCGCACCCGGACCACGCCGCTGCCGGTGGGAAACCAGAGCAGGCCGTCCTTGCCCCTCCATCCCGCAGGCTGATAGCCGCCGATACATTCGCGCGATGGCATACCGTCCGTATGATCGAGGCGCAGCCATTTCACCGGAGCGTCCGGATCGCGGAGACGGGCGAGAAGTTCCTTCCGATCCGCCCGAATGATTCCGCCCAGCGAGCCTAACCAAATATACCCGCGCTCATCATTGAGCACGCAGGTGAGCCGGGAATCAGGAAGCCCGTCGTTGGAGTCGAAACACAGCCACTTCTTCCCATCCCACAGATAGAGCCCGCTGCCGAGTGTGGTGACCCAGGTTTCCTTGGCAGAAATCGGGAGAATTCCGGAAATCCACTGATGTTTGAGAACCCCGGGTTTGGCAATCGTGATGAAGCCGTGGCCGTCGCCCAGCAGCACACTACCGGAAGCGGTCCCGGCAATGATTTTCCCGCCGGGGAACGGTTGCAACACCGTCACGTCCAGCAGATCCCCCACCCCATCCTCCTTGCCATATTCGCGGACCGTTTCGCCCGAATACGATGTCAGCCCCTGCGTGCCACCGAACCACAAGGTCCCCGCCGCATCCTGGGTAATCGACCGGACTTTCGAAGGGACCTGCGTCTTCAAAAACTGCGGTTCGAAAACCCCGTTCTCATATCTGAACACGCTGCCATCCCGGGATGCGACCCACAGGCGGAAGCTTTTGTCCTCAAACAACGCCGCCGCCGGACGATAATAATGGGAGTTGGAAAATTCCATGTAGCGGGACTCCGTGGTGGTCCAGCGATTCAATCCTCCCCGGCGGTTGGCAATCCACCAGGCACCGGTGTGATCCTCGATCAAGGCCGCTACCGCCCGCTCGTTCTGTCCGGCGTTAGGATCCAGCACATCCACCCGCGCTTGCCGGACACGTGCCAGCCCGTTGATCGGAGACGCGATCCAGACATTCCCCTCGGAGTCTTCCAACATTTCATTCACCTCATACACCAGCCCGCGCTGTGGGTATTCCACCGCGATCGTCGGCTCGCCCTCCTTTGAAACCGTTAGCCCTCCGGCGGCACCCGCTCTCCATTCGCTGCCAGCCCTGTCCTGGAGCACCGGAGTTTTCCCAACTTCCTCCACCCTGCCCCTGGCCGCCTGTTTTTTGAAATCCTCGTCGAAACGCCGGAGCAATCCCTCGGTGGGTGTCACCTTCACAACCCCACCAGAGGAAGCCACCTGGCCGAATTGGTTCCCGCGTTTGAAGAAGATCGAGCCGTCAGGGTCCTGGATCAACTGCGTCACCAATGGTGGACGCGGACTGCGCATGTTGTCCAATATCTGATATAGCCGACCTTTGTTCGCCCGAAAAAGCCCGCCCTGATAGGTGGCCGCCCACACATCGCCATTCTCCGTCGCAAACAGTCTGGAAAAAGCGAGACGGTAGCGCCGCAGCTCGCCCACCGGCTCGATCAATTCAAAATCAAATCCATCAAACCTCGCGACCCCTTCAGCCGTCGCCACCCACAGGTATCCATCGCTGGCCTGCACTACCGAACGAACGACATTGCTCGGAAGTCCGTCCTGGGACTGCCAGACACGGACCAGCATCCCCGGCTGCGCGGAAAAATCCGCAGCGCCGGCATGGAGGGTGAGTAATAGAAAAATGAGGCTGAGAAGACGCACGTTTGAACGAAAATGCGGCAAAGAAGATGTTTTGTCGAGGACTCGAAAAACCCGCCTCTTCCGTTCGTCCAACCCTTGAAGGTAATGCCTTTAAGGATTCGGCATCCGCGCGGCACAAGTCCCGGGCGTGAAAAAACAAGGAACGGCATCATTCCGCAGATTTCGTGAGGATATCTCAAACGGCCTGGCGGTGGACGCCGTGTGGATGAAAATAGGCGGGCTTGGGATGAAACTTCCCGATCAGCGCCCTCGGAGCATGTGGGGTCTGGCGGTCGTGCAAATTGCGCCCCCTTTCCAAAGTTTCGCCCCAGACGTCTTCCCAAGTGAGACCGAGGGCGGCGCACCATGCCTTGAAATCCCGCGTGGTGGGGATGATTCCGCAACGTTCCGCACGGTCGATCACTCCTTTTTTCATCCGAGCTTTTCGGGTGACCGCATCAAGGCTCAGTGCCTGATTGTTCCTCTCCCTCTTCAGAAATGCGATGATGTTCAGGAGATACGTGGAGTCGGAAAAAGCCTGCGACGGGCGGCTCGAAGGACTTGTAAATCGCAAGGAATGCGGAGCCTGGCTCATCAATTCTGTCGTCGTCCCAGCCATCTCGTTGCGGATTTGCATGGTGACATCCCACGACAGATCCGTGTCTACGTCTATTGGGTTATTCGTTAGCATCACCTGATGGATGTCTATAGCCGGGGTAGGAGAATCTCCTAGAGTGACACAGCATCAATGATTTCCAATCTGATGATCGCGAAGCCCCTACACACACCCAATGATTTCGCTCCTGAGAACTGGCCATCCTTTACACCGATGCTACAGTGCCGCCCCTATGCAGGTGAATGAAGAGGACCCCGCGGCGGAGACTGGATCTCCGGCACCCGGCGAAGACATGGCTCCCCTCCCATCGGATGCCCCATCAGATGTGGAGTCGGAAGAGCTACAGAAACAAACGATCCCTGTCGTCGGAATCGGTGGGTCTGCGGGAAGTCTTGAACCGCTCCAGCAATTTTTTTCCAAGCTTCCCGCCAATACCGGGATGGCCTATGTCGTGGTGGTCCATTTGTCCCCGGAGCATGTCAGCCTGATGGCACCGATCATCCAGCGAAGCACCTCTCTTCCGGTGATTCAAGTGACCGAGCCTGTTTCCCTGGAGCCGGACCATGTCTATGTCATCCCGCCGGGGAAACACTTATCAATGACTGATGGAATTCTCCAAACCTTAGAGATGACCCGTCCCAAAGGCAGGCACGTCACCATCGATTTGTTTTTCCGGGCTCTGGCAGATACCCACGGCTCCCGTGCCACGGCCATCATTCTTTCCGGTGGCGATGGAGATGGGTCCATCGGGCTGAAACGGGTGAAGGAACAGGGAGGTCTGACAATCGCCCAGGATCCGGATGAGGCGGAGCACGGCAGCATGCCGCGATCGGCCATCGGCACGGGCATGGTGGACTGGGTCCTGCCCATCGCCGAAATGCCCGCACGTCTCGTCGAATATCAGGAAAACGGACGTAAAATCCAGCTCCCCCCGGAGATCCCCTCGCAGCAAATCCGCGACAAAGTCAGAAACGAGGAAAAGGATGAAGCATCCTTACGCGACGTTCTGATGTTTTTAAAAGCACGGACCGCCCATGATTTCGGATCTTACAAGCGGGCGACGATTTTACGCAGGATCGGCAGACGGATGCAGGTGAACGGCACGGAAGATCTTGCAACCTACCTCGCCTATCTGCGAACCCACCCTGGCGAAACGGGAGCACTCCTTCAGGACCTTCTCATCAGTGTTACCAATTTCTTTCGGGATCCCGAAGCGTTTGCGACCCTCGAAAGCCACATTGCGGAACTTTTCACAAACAAGGGTTCGGCCGATCAGGTCCGGGTCTGGGTACCGGCCTGCGCCACCGGAGAAGAAGCGTATTCCGTCGCCATGCTGCTTTGCGAGCATGCTGCGAAACTTGAATCGCCGCCCCATCTTCAAGTGTTCGCCACGGATCTGGATAAAATCGGCATCGAGGTGGCAAGGGAAGGCCGCTACCCGGAGACCATCACCGCCGACGTTTCCGACGAACGCCTGAGCCGGTTTTTCACCAAGGAAGCCAGCAGCTACCGTGTGCGGCGGGAAGTGAGGGAAGTCGTCCTTTTCGCGATGCATGACCTGCTGAAGGACTCACCCTTTTCACGGCTGGACCTCATTAGCTGCCGGAACCTGCTGATCTATCTGAACCGGGACGCCCAAGGCAAGGTCTTCGATATCTTCCATTTCGCGCTTCACCCGGGAGGCAAATTGTTCCTCGGCTCGTCGGAATCCGCGGAAGAGGCGAGCTCCCTTTTCGCCCCTTTGGACAAGAAACACCGGCTCTACTTCCGCCGGGCCGTTCCCCGCATCGGGCTGTCGGTCCCGACGGGTTCCGCCACGTTGTCATTCGCCATGCAAAGCCAGCCGAGGCGTGAGCCTCCCATTCTCCCACCTGATCGCCCATCGATTCCCGGCATGGTCGTGCCGCCTGCGGGAACGACCGATTTCGTCCCACGCAATACCTGGAGCGAATTGCATTTCAAACTCATCGAGCGCATCGCCCCGCCATCACTGGTGGTCAGCGGGGATCATGAAATCGTCCATCTGTCCAAAGGTGCCGGGCGCTACCTCCAGTTTGCGGGCGGCGAACCCACGATGAACCTTTTGCGGGTCATCCACCCGAAGCTGAGGAGCGAACTGCGGGCCGCCCTGTTCCGTGCGGGAAAATCCGCAGTGCCCCTCCAGGTGACCGGCATTCCGCTGGAGTTGGATGGTGTTCCTCGGGTGGTGGATATCACGGTGGAATCCGTGGAAGACCTCGCACCGGACTTCCAACTCGTCATTTTCCGTGAGCGGGACCCGCTTGAAAAATCAGTATCGGAGGCACCCTCCTCCGTCACAGACCGGTCGGCCGCCCAAGCCGCTGTGGTCCAGCATCTCGAGGAAGAACTCGACGAAATGAGATCCCGCCTGCGGGAAACCGTCGAACAATATGAAACATCCACCGAAGAGCTCAAAGCCTCCAACGAGGAACTCCAGGCCATGAATGAGGAGCTCCGCTCCGCCACCGAGGAGCTGGAAACCAGCCGTGAGGAACTCCAATCCATCAACGAGGAAATCATCACCATCAACCTGGAACTCAAAAGCAAGGTGGAGGAACTCAGCCGATCCAACAACGATCTGCAAAACCTGATGGCGTCCACCAACATCGCCACCATTTTCCTCGACCGGCAGCTCCAGATCAAACGTTTCACCCCCTCCTCCACCGGGCTTTTCAACTTCATCCTCAGCGATATCGGCCGCCCTCTGTCCGATTTCACCCACCGCCTCGAGTATCCCGACATCACTGCCGACGCCCAGAAGGTTCTCGAACGGCTGATCCTCATCGAACGCGAGGTCCGCGACTCGGACGGCCATTGGTTCCTGGCCCGGCTGCTTCCCTATCGGACGGCTGAGGACCAGATCGCCGGAGTCGTCATCACCTGCGTGGACATCACCGCCCGCAAGCAGGCGGAAGAATCGAAACGTTGGATGGCCGCCATCGTCGAGTCTTCCAACGACGCGATCATCAGCTTCAGCCTTGAGGGAATCATCCTCAGTTGGAACCAGGGCGCGGAAAGGGTGTTTGGTTACAAGGCGGACGAAATCAAAGGGCGCTCGATCAATGTTCTCGCTCCCACCGATAGATCCGAAGAGACGGTTTCCCTGCTTGAAAAACTCAGCCGCGATGAAGCCGTCGAATCCTTCGAAACCGTTCGACTCAGCAAGGAAGGGCAGTGGCTGGACGTGGCAATATCCGCCTCGGTGATGAAAAATGAAGCCGGCGAGATTCAAGGTGCCACCGCCATCATTCAGGACAACTCGGTGCGCAAACGGGCGGTCGAAGAGCTCAAATATGCGAAAGATGAGCTCGAATTCCGAGTCGAACAACGCACCGTGGAACTCAAGAAGCGGGCCAAACAACTCGCCCTGATGGCTTCCGAGCTGACCTTCACCGAGCAACGTGAAAGGAAAGACATGGCCCATGTCTTACATGACCAACTTCAACAGGTCCTCGTCGCCGCAAAGATGAGGATCGAATCCCTCGATAACGATGACCGGGAATGCAGGAAAGCGGAACGGGAGAAGTTGATCAGCCTCATCGATGAAGCCCTCGTCAATTCACGCTCCCTCGCTGTGGAATTGTCCCCGCCGATCCTTGTCGAAGGCTTGGGACCGGCGCTCGTATGGCTTTGCTCCGTCTGGATGAAAGAAAGACACGGCATGACAGTGGAATGCGAAATTGACACAACCCTCGATACCCGTCAGGAAGATATGCGGATTCTCGTATTTCTCGCCACCAAGGAGCTCCTGTTCAACGTTGTGAAACACTCGACTGTCAAAGAAGCCATTGTCGAACTCGCCATGCATGATGCGGAACACCTGCGTGTCACCGTCCGGGATCACGGCACCGGCTTCGACAACGGAAACAAGGAAATCGCCCATAGTTCCACCGGATTCGGCCTCATGAGCATCCGCGAACGACTGGAAATGCTCGGCGGAAGCCTCGAAATCAGAAGCAGACGAAACCACGGAGTGGAAGCGACCATTCTGGCCCCCCGTCTGCTAGTCCCCCTCCAAAACCAACCCCCACCAATCAACCCATGAAACGCATATTCCTAGTCGACGACCATCCCATGCTACGGGAAGGCTTGCGTCGGCTGATCACCCAAATCTCGGATTGCCAGGTTTGTGGAGAAGCAGCGACCTCCGCCGACGCACTGGAAGCCGTCCCGCGGCTACTGCCCGATCTGGTCGTGATGGATATTTCCCTGCCCGACAAAAACGGCCTCGAATTGCTCAAGGATTTCCAATGCCTCGTCCCGGACGTGCGCATCCTCGTTTTCTCGATGCATGACGAAATGCTCTACGCCGAAAGAGTCGTGCGCGCCGGAGCAAAAGGCTATCTCATGAAAGGAGCCGCAGCGGAAAAAATCACCGAGGCGATCGAACGCGTGCTGACCGGCGGACATCATTTGAGCGAACGCGTCTCCACCCACCTGCTCAACTGCCTGTCAAACAATCGATTGCCCGGACAAGTCGGCCAGGTCGGAGTCGAACGCCTCACCGACCGGGAACTCGAAATTTTCGAACTGATCGGCCGCTGCCGGACCACCGGGCAGATCGCCGATCAGCTCAACATCAGCCCCAGAACCGTGGACGCCCATCGCAGCAACATCAAAGCCAAGCTCGGCCTGCCGGACGCTCCCGCCTTGATCCGCGAAGCCGTCCTATGGATCGAACTCGCTGGAAACCAGCCGGTGTGAAAAGTCGAAAGTCGAAAGTCGAAAGTCGAAAGTCGAAAGTCGAAAGTCGAAAGTCGAAAGTCGAAAGTCGAAAGTCGAAAGTCGAAATGAAAAGAAGTGAACGAGTTTAACCCTCGAAACCCCAGCACCTAACTCCTCTTACTTGGCGAACTTAGCGTCTTGGCAGTTAACATTCTTTCACATCTTTGCGTCCCTCTGCGAACTTCGCGGCTTTGCGGTGAACTCTACACGGTAGGATAAGGATAACCCTTTCCGGGGACTGGCAATTGCCGCATTTCCCTCCAGCATGAACAGGTGAAACCCATCCTCACCCTGTTTGTTCTCGCCGCACTCCACGGCGAGGCCCGCACCATCGTTTCCCTCGATCCGGATTGGAAATTTCTCCAAGCCGATTCCCCCGGCGCGGAAAGTCCCGGATTCGATGCATCGGGCTGGAGGAAACTCGATGTCCCGCACGATTGGAGCATTGAAGGAAATTTCAGGGAATCCGCACCCACCACCGGTGCCGGTGCGTGGCTGCCATCCGGCGTCGCTTGGTATCGCAAGGAAATCACCCTGCCGCCCGGCAGCGAGGGGAAGAGCGTTTGGATCGAGTTCGATGGAGTCATGCAGAACAGCGATGTTTGGCTGAACGGCGCGCTCCTCGGCCATCGACCGAGCGGCTACACCAGCTTCCGTTACGACATGACCGGAAAAATCATGGCGGACGCGGAAAACATCCTCGTCGTCAAAGCGGACACCTCCGCCCAGCCCGCCTCCCGCTGGTATTCCGGCGCTGGAATCTATCGCCACGTCAGGCTTGTCATCGCCCACCCCGCCCACGTCGCGCCGTGGGGAGTTTTCGTCAGCACCCCGGAAGCCAGTGCCGACAGCGCCACGGTGAACATTCAAACCAAGCTCACCAACACCGCCGACAATTCCGGGAAAATCACCCTGCGCTCCATCGTCCTGGCGCCCGACGGAAAACCGCTCGCCACCCTCAACACCGCCATCACCCTCGCTCCCGGCAAGGACAGCGATCTCACCGAACAGATCAAGCTCCCCCAGCCGAAACTCTGGAGTATCGAATCCCCGCAGCTTCACACTCTCGTCACCCGCATCATGGCTGGCGAAACCGTGCTCGACGAAGTTTCCACGCCCTTCGGCATCCGCCACGCCGAGTTCAAAGCCGACACCGGATTCTGGCTGAACGGGAAAAATTTTAAGATCAAAGGCGTCTGTCTCCATCAGGACGGCGGCGCGGTCGGAGCCGCCGTGCCGACAGGGGTTTGGGAACGCCGTTTAAAAACCCTGCGGGAACTCGGAGTGAATGCCATCCGCACCGCCCACACGCCGCCGGCTCCGGAGTTTCTCGATCTCTGCGACCGCATGGGCTTTCTGGTCATGGACGAGTTCTTCGACTTCTGGACCAAAGGGAAAAACGACTACGACTATCATCTCTTCTTCAACGATTGGTCGAAAAATGATCTGCGCGACGACATCCTCCGCGACCGAAATCACCCGAGCATCATCCTCTACAGCGTGGGAAATGAAATCCACGACACTCCCGATGCGGCGCTCGCAAAATCCATTCTCAGCGGCCTCGTCGAGGTCTGCCACACGAACGACCCCACCCGCCCCGTCACCCAGGCTTTGTTTCGACCCAACACTTCCGGCGATTACAAAAACGGCCTCGCCGATCTGCTCGGCGTCGTCGGCACAAACTACCGAGACAAGGAGCTGATGGACGCGTGGAAAGACAAGCCCACCCGCAAGATCGTCGGCACCGAGCAAGGCCATGATCGATCCAGTTGGGCGATCTGCCGCGACAACCCGCCCTACTCCGGGCAATTCATTTGGGCGGGCATCGATTACCTCGGGGAATCACGTTCCTGGCCGCTCACCGTTTTCGCAGGAGGGTTGCTAGATCGCGCGGGATTCGTCCAACCCCGCGGATTGGAACGCCAGAGCTGGTGGAGCGGGCAGCCGATGGTCCGCATGGTCCGCCGCACGGCTGCCACCGAGGCCACTCCGAAAGATCCCGGTTACGAAGCCGTCGAGTGGAAACGCCGCCACGTCCTTTTCCCTGATTGGACGCCCGCCGCGTTGACGCCACATAACGAGAACGTCGAAATTTACAGCAACGCTGACGAAGTGGAGCTTTTCCTCAACGATCAATCCCTCGGCCGGAAACCCACCCGCAAGGACAACGCGGCGATCAATTGGCAGGTCCCCTTCCAGCCCGGCACGCTCAAGGCCGTCGCCCGAAACAAGAACAAGGAAGTCGCCACCGACATCCTCCGCACTGCGGAAACCCCGGCGAAGATCGTTTTTCTGGCAGATCGAAAATCACTGGGAAATACATGGGACGATGTCGCTAACATCGAAGTCCGGGTCGTCGATCAAAACGACACCCTCGTCCCCAGTTACGGTGAGCTGATCAAATTCACCACCAGCGGACCCGCGAAAATCCTCGGCTTGGATAGCGGCAACGTTACCAGCATCGAGCCCTTCCAAGCCACCGAGCGCAAGGCATTCGAAGGCCGGGCCCTCGCCATCCTCCGCGCCACAGCCAGCGGAACCGTCACCCTAACCGCCACCGCAGAAGGCCTCGAACCCGCCACCATCAGCCTTCCGGCTGGCAAATGAAAGTGGTCACACGCCACCGCAGGCCATCAACCCCATCCTCAGCCTTTCCAGCAGCACACGGGTCTCAGGTCCGATTTCGGTGATCCATTTTTTCACGTTCTCATCCTCCCACATCGCCGGGACGCTGGCTGGCGTCAGTCGGTGGTTGGCGAGAAATTCCCTGGCTTCTTCCGCGGTCGCCGGGCTGAAGAGTCCGACATAAAACCAAGGCTTCGGGTCTTCCGAATGATCGCAGCAATGAATCATCGCCATCGCCATTTCACAGGAAATTTTCAACCGCCCATCCCCGATTTGCTCCAGATAGGCCAGCCACTCATCCGCGCGCTCCGCCAATCCATTCCGCACGATCCACGCACGGTTCACGCGCCTCACCCAATCCACCGGGTTTATGGAATCTCTCACGCTCATCGGCCGCTATTCAATTCCCCGGATCCCCCTGGCGGTCAAGCTTGTCCGAAACTCAAAATGATTTGCTTGAACTGCTTGCTTCGAAGAATTTTACCACGGAGGCACAGTGGAAAGATGGAGGGAAGAGAGTTTTCAGATCTCAGAAACTCGAACTGCTGGAACCCCAACTCTTCTCCGTGCCCTCCCTCTTCCCTCCTTCCCTCCGTGGTAAAAATCTTCGGAATTCCTCAATAAGCAAAGCCAATAGCGAAGTGGATGGTCCCGACCGGCTCTCCGGGGTCCCGAGTGAGGTTGTAGCCATATTCCAATCTCACCGGCCCGATGGGCAAATTGAGCCGCAGCCCGAGACCGGCTGCCACTTCGATATCGGCTGACGTGAGCCCGTCGTATTTCTTCGAGAGCGAACCCGCATCGACAAAGGCCACCGCAGCGAGCGCACTGGTGATACTGCGGCTGAGCTCGATGTTGGAATTCCACATCGCCTCGCCGCCCAGCGGATAGCCGTTCGATGAGGTCGGGCCGAGTTCGCGTTCGGGAAAACTGCGGACGCTTCGGGAGCCACCGTTGAACAACCGCAGATCGATCGGTAGGTCCGTGTCGTCGCCGGACGGAACGATCATCCCCCACTCGCCGCCGATGCCGAGTTGGTATTTCCTGCTGATTTTATGATACCAGCCACCGCTCAGCCCGGCCTGGACGTAGGATGTGGATAGATCCCCCACCGCAGCTCCGATTTCAAAAGGCGATTCCAAATGCCAGCCCTTGGTCGGCAACACCGGACTGTCCCGGTAATCGACGGACTGCGTAAGGCGGATTTTCGGGTGGGTATAAACGTTTTCTCCGAGATCGTCGGTGGGTATGCCGTCACTGGTCGCGTTCACCACCGAGGCACCCGCGAGCAGATCCAGCGTGTAGTGATCGCCGAATTTCCAAGTCAACTTGCCGTCGAGTCCTGATTCCAAAGTGCTGTATCCCTCACGTCCGTAAACCAAGGCATAAACCCGCGCCGTGCCGGAGACGTCCGAGCCGAACAACCAGGGGTCGGTGATCTTCGTTTCCCCCAACACACCGCGCGAACTGAACTCGAATCCGGAACTGAAACCAAGCAGCTCGCCCATCAGATTCCGGTCCGCATAAGTGACGCGGGCGATGGCCCCCTGATAGGATCCAACTCCGGCCGCCAGCGTGACCTCCTTCGCCCGGGCCTCCGTGAAATGCAGCGTAGCATCGATGGTATTTTCATCCACCTCGTTAGTCTCAACGCGGGCCGAGGAAAATGCCCCGGTGGCGAGGAAGCTGCGCAGATATTTGTTCATCGCCGCCTCGTCGTACCAATCGCCTTGGAGTTTCTCCATGCGCTTGGCGATGCGGTTGGGATTGGTGCGTTCCAACCCTTCGATGTGGATATCGTTCAACTTCACCCGCTTGCCCAGATCGACCCAAAATTCCGGGATAAACTGCGGCGACGAAATCGTGCGGCCCATCCGGATCGTCGCGTCCTTATAACCACTGCTGCCGAATTTCTCCTCCACCGCCAGCCGCATCGCATTCAGATTCGCCGTTGTCGCCTTGCGGCCGATGTAGGGCTTGATCGCTTCTTTCGTCTCTCCAATGCCACGCCCGTCCGGGCTGGAAATCCTTGGCGTGGCGATCTTATGAATCAGACCGGAACTCGCATTGATCGAAATGTTCACCGCTCCCGTGGCTGGATCCATTTCCCGCGAAGCGATGCTGGCTTCCGCCGACCAATAGCCTTCGGCATTCAATTCCTGCCGGATGTTCGACAGGCCTTTCTCCACGTCTTCCTCGCGGAAGGGCGCGCTGCCGGAAGTGATCGGGCGGCCCTTTTCCGCAGGAGCGCTGTAGAGTTTGACGAATCGTTTCACATCCTCATCGGGCAATCCCTTGATGGTAACAGTTCCTAGCGAAAGCCGAACCCCTTCATGCACGGTGAGCAAAATTTCATCCCTGCCGACGATCTTCCAATCCACATGCACATCCGCATAACCGTCCTTCAGCATGACCTCGCGGAGAAGGAACGCGGCGTCGTCCGCGCGCGAGGTGGAGGCAGGCTTGCTCTCGACGTGAGTGAGCCGCCCGCCCATCAACCCGAGCAGTTGGGTTTCGCTTTTCACCACCGATCCCGCGATCCGCACCCGCGTCTGCGCACCTGCGACGAGCGTCGCGAGCAGAAAGACTGAAATGAAACGGGGGAAAATCATTAGCGGAAGGAAAGACGCCAGATGGCCAGGATACGGGAATCGCCCTCGGCACCCATTCCGGCCGATAGAAACCATCGGTCGGTGATCTTCAGCGTGGCGGTGGAGAATGATTCGCTCGAATACGGATCGGCCTCGGCCAGGCTGAAATCGACATTATCCAGCAGGCCCAGCAACGGACGGAGTTGTTTGCCAAATCCGAAACGCCCGCGTCTGAGTTCCTCCGCCAAAAGCTGCATGGCGCGGGAAGATGCGGCCTGAGGATTTTCCAACCCGCTGGTGGTGGTGCCGGTCGCAAGCAAGGTCATGATTTCATTGTCAGGCAGAGGCGGATTCGAAGTCAGAACCAGCTGCGGATCCGACATGCGGCCATAGGCGTAAACGGTCACCTGATAGGGACGCGGCTCGGCGGTTCCTCGGATTTCCAGAATAGGATCGAAACCGGTCGCCGGCGTAAAGGTCGCCGTGCCGGAGCGGACGTATAAGGTGCTGAATGGCAATGTCGCGCGGAAGTCGGTGATTTTCACCGTGCCATCCGGCAGAGGATTTCCCAAGGTCCCGCCAATCCGGACGCTGCCATTGACTTCGCCCGTCGCCAGATTTCCCCGGATGAGAAACGGGTCCTGGCTCCGGACTGTGACGTTCAGGCCCCAGTTGCGAAAAGGTTCGGGCATGGATGCGCCCTGGCTTTTCGGCGGATCGATTTTCGGCAAGGCCGCTGCCGATGGCGTGCTGAACGGTGTTCCGATCGGCAGAAGCTCGATGTCTCGATAGAAAACGCTGTCCACCGTACTGGCAGTCCCGGAAATCACCGCTTTGTCCCACGGTCCTTGCAAACGCAGATCGGCATTCGTGCGGAGGATGAGCAGTTCATTCCGCATGATGGGAAGGTGATCGCCGCGCAGCTTGATATCGAGATTGCCCGCCTTGCCGGAATTGATGGCGAGCGAGCCGTCGCCAACCAGCGTTCCGCCGGCCACGGTGGTTTTCAGGCTTTTCAGAGTGATCTTGTCCAAGGCCAGACCGATCGCGGCGGTGACGTTCTCGATGGTGGGGATGCGGTCATTTTTGAAACGGATGCCACCCCCTGCGAGATTGATCTCCCCTTTCAGCTCGGGTTTTCCGATTTTCCCCGATGCCACGACATTTCCTGTCAGAAACCCGCTGAGCTGTTTCGCGCCAGGAACGAGGGTGGTGAAACGCGAAAGGTCCAGACGCGGAAGATCGAGACGGCCTTCGATGGGTTCATTGGCCAACAAACCGGGATCCTTCGCCCAATCCGCCGGACGGAACGGCAGATTCGCTTTCATCACCGCCGCCGGAAAATCCGGTGCCGTCGCCGTGGCATCGACCACGATTTTTCCATCCGCACCTTTGAGCGTCACAATCAGATCGGCGGGTGGAAGATCGGGTCTCGCGGGTGAGCGGAGGTCCTTCGCTTCCAGTTTGGCATCGATGATCGGCTCCGCGTAAGTTCCGGAAACCTCGAGCTGAACCTGTCCGCTCGAACGCGGATCGATCGTTTCGATAGCGGGAATCCATTCCTTGAGCAACCCGAGAGAGAGCTTGCGGGAGTTGATGGAAACCTCCACCGGACGCGCGTCGGAGGCTAACATTTCGCGCCATTTCGAAAAATCCTTCGGCACGGGCAGGCTGGCGCTTCCTTCCGCCATCTCCTCCTTGCCATCGGTCCAGAGGAAATGCCTGAGGACCAACAACCCATCGGAGAGCGCGGCGTCGAGGGCGACGGTTTGCTCCTGGGATTGCAGGCGCAGGCCTTTCGTTTCGAAACTGCCCGGCCAATCGTAAGCAACTCCGCCGATGGCGGTGACCGGCGGCACGGATTCGCGCGTCCAGGTTGCTTGGGTGAATGCGACCTCCCCGCGATGTTTGCCGGTTTTGATTTCGCCACTGCCGCTCCATTTTCCCGTGAGATTTGCGATACCACCAGGTTTCACCCTGACAATGGCCAGCCAGCGATCGATCCGGTAGTTGGTGAATTCGTCGAAATCGGCAGTGGCTTGATAGGCGGCGGGCGCGATTTGATAGCTCGCGGCGGCTTTCAATCCGTCCAACACCGCTTCGGCAGTGACAGGCTGGTCCGGCTGCCAGCGGCCCTTGAGCGAGATGGCGGACGCGAGTGTCGCGTCGTTGGGTTTGATGAGAATATCGGCTTCGGCGGCTTGCGGGCGGTTTTGAAGAAGAGTGAGATTGAAATTTCCATCGAGGGAAGACGGCGGGACGGGTGCTTTGGGATCGATGACCGGACTGCGCTTCGCCAGTTCCGCGAGGAGATTGGGGATGCTGGCGATGTTGAAATGGCCAGCGGCATTTCCCAGTAGGAACTGATTGGAGGATCGGGTGACGGGGGCTTCGGCATTCAGCGAAAGCGCCGTATTCAGAGCCTTGATATTGGCGACGAGAGACGTTTTGTCGGAAAAGAGCGAGGCATCCATGTTCACTTCGGAAGCGCTCCAGTCCTTCCACACCACGTTTTCCAACAGGATACGCGCGTTGCCGGTGACGGCCTTGGGATCGGGGAAAATGCCGTCGAGATCCACGCCGAGCGATGTGAGTGTGGCACTGGCGGGAATTTCCAAGCCGAAGCGCTTCGCTGTTTCCGCGATCAGGAGTTTTCCCTCCCGAAGGTCGATTTTCGCCGAGGCGAATCCGGGATTGCTGGTGACGACAAAAACCGCGTCGTCCACGTGGACCTGCGTTTCCAACGAAGGCGCACCGCCAGCGGGAAGCTGGAGGGAAAAATCACGGACGCTGATGCCCGGATAGGGATCGAGGCGGGCGATGGTGAGGGCGTCGTTACTCCAGAGCACGGAGGATTTTTGAGAGGGCCATGCTTTGCCGGTGGGATCGGTGAGAGTGCCGAGTTCCAGCGTGATTTCGTCACTGCCCGATGGGTGGGTAATGTGGCTGGAGGCCAGATTGAACGCGGGTTTCCCATCGCGGGTGGCGGATAGGCTGATATTTTTGAGATCGATGGAAACCGGCAGGATCCTGCTGCGGACATTGCGCAGGGTTTCGACGAGTTTCGCGAGGTCGAGCGGAGGCCTTTCCACGGCGTCCCTTTTTAGGCCGAGACGCAGATCCACATGAAGGCCGTCGATCGTGAGACTCTCGATCTCGCCGTGGATCAGCTTCTTGAGTTGGTAGGCGGGGATCAATTGATCCACCGAAATACCTGCGAGATCCTTGTCGCCATCCAGATGAAGGTCGGAAATCGAGAGCCCGCCGATCAGACTGCCCTTCACACTGAAAGTCCCGCGGATGCCTGCTTTTTCGAGAAAATGGGAGGCCACCTTTGGAGCGATCCACCGCACGCCGGGGCCGTTCAGCCAGAGCAGCAGGAGCACGAACACCACCAGCGCACGCCAATATTTGCGCCGCTTTTTCGGAAGCGGTGCGGGATCTTCGGGGATTGTTTCCTGATCTGCCAAACTGGGGGAAGTTTGCCTCACAGAGCCGCCGGGTCAACCGCAGGCTTTATATTGCCAAAACCCGGCATAACACCTATCTCACCCCACATGGAGCCAATCACTTTCAGCCCACTTTACATGGAACGCGTCTGGGGCGGACGCGAACTCGAACGCGTTTACGGCCGTCATCTCCCGAATCCCCACCAACCCTTCGGCGAGTCATGGGAAATCGTGGATCGCGAAAATGAGCAGTCGGTCGTCGATCAAGGCACCTACACCGGCAGCACGCTGCATGACCTGTGGACGAATCATCGCGAGGAAATTTTCGGCGAGCATTTTCAGAACCACCCGCGTTTCCCGATCCTGATCAAGGTGCTGGATGCCCGCGACGACCTTTCGATCCAAGTCCATCCGCCTGTGCAACTTGCCGCCAGCCTCGGTGGCGAGCCGAAAACCGAAATGTGGTTCATCGCGGATTGTGATCCAGGCGCGAAACTTTACGTCGGCCTGAAAAACGGCGTCACCCGCGAGGATTTCGAAAAATCCATCGAAGACGGCAGCGTGGCGGATGTGGTGCATGCGATCACCCCGCAGGTGGGCGATTCCATTTTCATCGCTTCTGGCCGCCTGCATGCCATCGGAGCCGGATTCCTGATCCATGAAATCCAGCAGAACTCGGACACCACCTATCGGGTCTTCGATTGGAACCGCGTGGGCCTCGATGGAAAACCCCGCGAACTCCACGTTTCCCAATCCCTCGCCAGCATTGATTTCGACGACTTCGAGCCAGCAATGGATACTCCTGTCGGCGACAATCTCGCAACCTGTGAATATTTCAAAACCGACAGGAAATCCCTAGAGACCGGCGAATCCATCACCAACCCCCACGACGATCAATTTTCGATTCTATCCGTCGTGGAAGGCGAACTCGAAAGCGACGGCGGCCGGCGTTTCAAAAAGGGACAGTTCATCCTGCTGCCACGCGATGGCGCACCACTGACGGCACTCGAAGATTCGATCGTCCTGCAAGTGACCCTACCATCGTAGCACAGACATTCCTGTCTGTCTCACCGCGTAGCACAGACATTCCTGTCTGTTCTTTCACAAGCCCAAGCACGATGCCCAGACAGGAATGTCCGGGCTACCACACGGGAATGTCTGTGCTACTGCTTGGAGATCTCAATCACCATCGCGCTGCATGGGCCCATGTCCGGCAGCGCGATTCCTTCGTTCGTGAGGGCATCCCTAGCAGCGCTTGCGGACCACGTCGTCGCCAGCCGGTCGGTAAATTTCCATGTCGCATCGTCCTGCCGTTTCATGAACTCCCAGGCATTTTCCGGGATGCTGATTTTCACATTCCTCAACGTTTCCGAGCCATGGAAATTCGCGACGATCAGGAATGACTGGCCGCTCTTCGGATCGTGGCGGAGGAAGGCATAGAGCCAGTGTCCGGATACCGTTTCATCCCCCACCCTGCCGAAATGCGGGTTCTGCTGGTTCGCATGATTGAGTCCGTAAAACTCCCCTGCGGTGAACGCCGGCGATTGCGTGGCACGGATCAGTTTTCCATACCACTCGCGCAGTGACTTCTGCTCGTCGCTGAGGCGCGCCCCATCGTATTTCCCGCCGTTCGACCATTTCGTGAACTCGGGCATCGACCAGTAATCGAAGATCGACGTCCGCGCGTCATCGCCGCCGAAGCCTTCAGGACCGGCGGCAGGTTCGCCGACTTCCTGACCATGATAGAGCATCACCGCCCCGCGCCCCATGGCGAAGAGCACGGCGCTGACAGGCTTGCCGACTTTCATCCCGAGGCCACCCCATTCCTTCGGGCTGGCGAGGCGGACTTCATCGTGATTTTCCCCGTAACGAAGCGATTTGTGGAACCGCGCGCCAGTGAAAGTGAGCTGGTCGAGATCGTTCGCCCATTTTCCGGAATCATAAATTCCTTCCAGCGCATCGTAGGATGGATCGTCGTAAACCGCATCGAATCCCGCGCCCAACAGCTCGTCGAGCACGTGGCCTTCCGTTAACTTCGCGGGGTCGTTGTTATAGGCTTCCGCCGAGAAGAACACATCGGCCTGCCGGGAGCGGGCACGCTTCACGGACCAGCGCCAGAATTCCATCGGGATCATGTGAGCCATGTCCGCGCGGAATCCGTTCACGCCCATGGCCTGCCAATATGCGAGGATTTCATCCATCGTGCGCCAGGTTTTCGGAACATCGGCAGGCGCGGCGTCCGGTCCGGGAAGCGAGGAGGTGGCACGGCCGGTGGTGAAATCATGGCCGTAATTCAGCTTCACGGTTTCATACCAATCATTGATCGATGGAGCCCACGAAATGACGTTGTTTCCCGTCACGCGACCGAACGAAGTTTCAGGAGCGAAACTTCCGTTACAACCCGGCAGGTGCGCGGTTGGCAATTTCAGCGGCGGTCCGCCACCGGCATCACTCGGACGGAGATAGTAGAAATGATTGTCCCTATCAAAAAACACATCGCGGTTGTCACCTTTTCCAAATGACGATTCCGGCTTCACATCCGAGTCATAGGAGCGGGCGACATGATTCGGCACGAAATCGATGATCACCTTGAAGCCATGCGAGTGACAACGACCCAACAGCGATTTGAATTCCTCCAGCCGCTTGTCCGGATCCACCGCGTAGTCCGGGCAGACATCGAAGTAATCCTTGATCGCATAAGGACTGCCCGCGATGCCTTTCAGGATATCCGGATCATCGGCGGGACGGTTTGGATAGGCGGTGCCGCTGGCCTGCTCCAGGACACCGGTCAACCAAATGTGGGTGAAGCCCATTTGTTTCAACGAGCCGAGAGCCGCGTCGTTGATGTCGTTAAATTTTCCACAGCCGTTTTCCGCGAGCGTGCCGTTGATCTTGCGAGTTTCGTTGGTGTTTCCGAAGGTCCTGACCATCAATTGATAGATCACCGGACGTGTCGATTCGATGGCTTGGCTGCTGGCTGTCATCGCGGCCAATCCAACACTGAGAAGGATTGCTTGCCAAGTCATGGTTCCTGAAGGGTTCCTGTTTCGGCTTCATCGCTGACGATCAGGGTGGCGAGCGAGGCGATTGCCATCGAAATCCCGCCGGTCAGCACCGCCTTCATCGGATCGCCACCGAGCAGCGAATCCACCATTTTCCCGAGCGCCACCGATGCCAAAATCTGCGGCAGGACGATGAAGAAATTGAACACTCCCATATAAAAACCCATTTTGTGGCTGGGAATCACATTGGCGAGCATCGCGTAGGGCATGGACAAAATGGAAGCCCATGCCACACCGACACCCGCCATCGATAGTAGCAGCAACGACGGCTGTTTCACCAGAATTGCGGAGATCAAGCCGAGCGCACCAATTCCCAAACAAATCAGATGGATGCGCTTGGCCGGGAGAAAACGCGTCATTGCCAGCAGCACGAACGAAAATCCGAACGCGACCAGGTTATACGCCGAGAAACAGACCCCGCCCCAGGCAGTGCCTTCCTGATAGCGACGCGCGGCTGCCAACGTTGATTGCAACGCCTCCGCCGCGTCCGGGACGCCAGCCGCAGCCGCCGAGTCCACCTGATGGGTGGCGAGCGCCAGAGCGAAACTTTGCACCAGCGGGCTCTTTGCCTCGTCTCCGGTGGCCGACACCCCAGCGGTGGCATTGCTGCGAATCAATGTTCCGAGAATCGTCGCGTCGATCCGTTCGCCCGGATCAGGATCGGCCGGACTAAGGCCGAGCATCTGCTGGAGTGCTCCATACCAAGGCTTCGGTGTTTGTGCTGCCTTGGCCTCGCTGGCGAGTTCGGTCTTTTTCGCCTCGTAGGCTCTTGCCAACGCCGCGCCTGGGCCCATCCATCGGGGTTCCTTTTCGATCCGGGATTTCGACTCCGCGTCATGCAACCCCAGCGGCATCCCGCCAAAAACGCCTTTTCCCACTGCTGGAACGAAATAAATCCACATGCTGAACAACGCCAGCCAGGTGAAAAACTGCACGACCGAGAGCTGCTTCATCGCGGTCGGCATCGAACCGATCCCTTGAAAAATTTCACGAAACGCATGCCCCACTCCCGCAGTCCTGCGCTTCATCGCCTCGAATTCCTCCGGGTTCTCCGGTGGATATTCACGGGTGGTCAGGATCGTTACCAACACCGCCCCAATGAAAATCCCAGCACCGATATAGAACGCCAGCTTCACCGCCGGAGGAATCGGGCTCCCGACGGTAGCTTCCTTGCTGACGCCAAATCCGTTGCTCAAAATAAACGGCAGCGCGGAGGAAAGCACCGCGCCCAGCCCAATCAGCAAGCTCTGCATCGCGAACCCACTTTTCCGCTGCTCCTTGGGCAGCATGTCCCCCACGAACGCCCGAAACGGCTCCATGCTGATATTCACCGATGCATCGAGCACCCAAAGCAAACCCGCCGCCATCCACAGCGACGAGGAATTCGGCATCGCTATCAACGCCAGACTCGCCAGCACCGCCCCTGTCAGGAAATAGGGATGCCGCCGTCCCAGTTTCGTCCATGTCCGGTCGCTGTAGTAACCGATAATTGGCTGCATGACCAGTCCCGTCAAAGGCGCCGCCAACCACAGAATCGGGATGTCCTTTTCGTCAGCCCCGAGAAACTGATAGATCGCCGACATGTTCGCCATCTGCAATCCCCAGCCGAACTGGATGCCGAAGAAGCCAAAGGACATGTTCCAAATTTGCCAAAACGAAAGACGGGGTTTTTCTGACATGCGGTGAATGGGTTGTCGAAATCACAGATTAGCACCCTGTGATCCCCTCTCCGCAAGCACGGGGACGCGATTCGAAACTTTTCCCGCAGATGGATGGATTTCTCTAAACCATTAGCGCGGATCGACATCATGCCGTTTTCCCCGCTCCTCACGGATCACGGCCAGCGCATCATACAGCGCGAACAACATCATCACCAAAGTCGCCAGTCCGCATCCGCCCCACCACATCAGGAAACGCATCGGGCTTGCCGCCAGCCAACCACTGATCCCCCACAACCCGATGGCCAGCATCAGGATCGGCACCAGCATCATGCGGCCAAGCCATTTCCGCCGTTCCTTTCGGTCGTGCAGAATCGCCCGCGCCAGGTCGGTGCTATTATTCCATGATCCTGGTTGCTGATCCGCCATGGTGAATTCTCCTGTGACTCAAGGCATGCCGATCGGCCCGAGCGAGTTAAGATACCACTCCCAGATCCGCCACGCACCAAAAACCCACGCCGCCGCCCCCATCGCGAGAAACGGCCCGAACGGCAGTTGTTTTCCGAATCCGATCCGCCCGATCATCGCCGCGACGATCGCGAAAATCGACGCCGCGAACAGCGAGAAAAACACGCCGGTCCATCCGAAAAACGCGCCGATCATCCCTAGCAAATGCACGTCGCCCATGCCCATCGCCTCACGCGGGATCACCGTCGAGGTCGCGGTGCCATCCAGCGATTTCATTTTGGCCAGATGGACGACCGTTCCGTCCGGCAATTGGATTTCGAACTCACGGATGATCAGGGAACCCCCACCCACCGACTCGCCATCCACACGGATGTCCTGCGTCTCGACTAACAAACAATCGGTCTTCCGTGAAAAAATGTCCCACCATGGGATCGGCTCGCCATCGATCATGAAAAGCATCGGATCCACATCGTTTTCAGCCTCCTTCAACGACCATTCCACGGGCTTATCGAACTTGAGCGCCTTCTTGCCGAAAGCCATTTTCCCGAGTTCCACTACCAGCCAAAGCCCCCCAAATCCCGCGATCCAGCCGATCACACCGGATTTCAAACCCGCAAACCAATTTCCAGCCTCGCCCGCCAGCACCGGCAACTGCGGCCACGCTGCGCAGGCCCCGAGACCAATGATCGAACCAACCCATGTAAGCGATGTCGGAATGATCAAATGCTCGGCGTCGATGAACGTGATCGCCACTAGCAATGCCATCAGTATCCAAAGGAAAACCACCACCTCTACCGCAGGAATTTGTTGCGCATAGAGCCACCAAACCACGGTGAACAGAACCGCCGTGAGCAGCTCCACCCCGAAGTAACGGAACGCGATCGGCGCATGGCACTCGCGGCATCTTCCGCGCAGCCACAGCCAACTGATCATCGGTAGATTCAGCCACATCGGAATCGGCTTCTTGCAGAGCGGGCAGAATGAACGCTTCGGATCGTTCACCGACATCCCGAGCGGCACCCGATAAATCACGACATTCAAAAACGAGCCGATACAGCCTCCAATGAGAAACGCCGGGATCAGCCAGATCCAATGCTCGAACGGTGGGTAAATGGGTGATTTGATCAAGGTGCCGCCATTCAAGCCCCCCAAACACCGCTGCCAAGAATAATAAGGAGCAACGACCTCTTCACCACGTGGCTGGCGCGTCTCGCGCCCGGCCGTTGTCGGAGCATCTTGCTCCGAGTCTTCCCCTCCACTACGTCCCATCCACTCTTTTTGCGTCCCCTTTCGCCTCCTTGCGGCCAAAAATCTCCCACCACCCGGGACATCGCCTCCCCAAGAGTCACCAGATTTCCCATCGCCATCCCGCCCGGCCCCGACTGGAATGGACGAGGGCGTCCATCCCTAGCCCTCATCCCCCACCAACAGCAACACCATCTTCGCCACGTGGCTGGCGCGTCTCGCGCCAAGCCGTTGTGGGAGCATCTTGCTCCGAGTCTTCCCCTCCACTACGTCCCATCCCACTCTTTTTGCGTCCTCTTGCGCCTCCTTGCGGCCAAAAATCTCCCAGCAACTGGGACATCCCCCCGCCCCAAGAATCGCCGGATTTCCCATCGCTTTGCGGACAAACACCCCCTAGTTTCCCCGGATACGCCAACCGATGAACAAGGATCTCAGGAACACGCTGGTTTGGATGGTCTTCGCCACCGCCATCGTCGGCATCGCCTTCTGGCAGGCGCAGATCACCATGGCCAAGGAAATCGCCGCAAAAAACAAGGTCCTCCCGTCACCCGCAAAAACCCGCCACGCGATCCGTCCCGCGCCAGCCACCTTCACCGGCGATCCCGCCGCCGACTACATCGAGCGCTGCGAAAAAGGTCTAACCGATCAGGAAATCGACTGGATCATCGAGGACTTCGAAAATGCCGGTCTTGACCGCTACTACCAGAACCTCAAAGAAGATCCAAAGGGCCTGATTGCCTTCCGGGCCGCTCAGCAACGCTGGTATCATGATATCCTTGTCGATGGCCTTCGTCTCACACCGGATCAGTCAGCCAGGGTTCAGAATCGCCTCTCCGAACTCTTCGTCACTGCCCAATCTCAATTCCAACGCGACCTCGACAACTACGCCAGCGCACCCGATCGCGACACCAAAAACCCGGACCCGATTTTCGGGCACCTAGCTGCCCCTTACTCCTGGTTGATCAATCACCCCGATTTCCAACCGTGGAACCTCTGCACGCTCACACCCGATCAGGAAAAAATCACGTGGAAGTTCTTTTCAACATTATTGGAGAAATCCAATTCGAAACCATCGTCCACGCCCCTGCCCGACAACCATCAACAAGCGAGCATCACCGGAGGTCCCTTGTTCCTCTATTCCTCCAATCTTCCGCCTGATATCGACAAAATGATCATTCGGCACCAATGGATGGACGAGGTAAACAAGGTGCTGCCTCTTCTGTCCTGCCAAAATTTTCCACCCCAGCATCCGAACGGCAGCGAACAGGAAATCCTTACCGACGTCCGCCACTTCCACCCGGCGCAATTAAAGCTGCTGCTCCTGATTTCTCCCAGCGTCGCGGGGCGAATCATACGATTGATAGAGGCGGAATCCCGCTAACGCGCCCAAGTCTCACCACATCCCAAAATCAACTACCCAAAACATCCTCCGACTTGTGCCGCCGAGAGGTTGTCCGGAGTTCGCGCTTTAGCGTGCTCTTCGCGAAGACAAGCTGAAGCTTGAACTCCGGACCACTGCTAGACAGGTGTCGCGTCCTCCCATTTCGGCATTCTATTTTGGCATACGGTCGAGAACACAGGCCACAGCCGCCGGAATGCGACCTATCGATCATATCATTTTTGAAATACGCCAGAGCCCATGAAATCCAGTTCATTCTTACTCATCTATATCGCCACAGTCTCGTTAGTGATAGCGGCCTGACAAGAACATCACTTTACCCGCCTCCCCCGACATCACCATCCGCCGTGCCGCCGTGGAAGCCATCCAAACGCTGGACGATCCGGCAATCCAACCGCTTGCCTCCCGCTGCTCAAGGCTGCGGCAAAGGACGTCTATCAACTCTTCTTCGCCGCCGCCTCCTCCGCCCTGTCAGACACGCTCGCCAATCCCAAATGGCTCGGTGCGAAAACCAGCGGCTTCACCATGATCCTCCACACC
>JBDSZP010000039.1:0-81005 GCA_039925065.1 Luteolibacter sp. | reverse complement strand
CAGCGCCATCACGAAATCCAGCGCCGATGATTCCACCCGCGTCGCCGTCAACATCGGCGGCAACGGCGGTGAAGGCGCGGCTGGCGGCGCGGTCATCATCAACAACACCGGCGGCATTGGAACCGCTAAGGAAAA
This sequence comes from Luteolibacter sp., assembly GCA_039925065.1. Classification (GTDB taxonomy): domain Bacteria; phylum Verrucomicrobiota; class Verrucomicrobiia; order Verrucomicrobiales; family Akkermansiaceae; genus Luteolibacter. The sequence continues at coordinate 80,870 of JBDSZP010000039.1, read as the reverse complement.
CTCCATCGGCCTCTTCGCCCAATCCATCGGCGGCGGCGGCGGAAACGGCAGGAGCGTGACCAACAACAGTGTGATCGGGGCCACGGGAAATAACTTTTCCGTCAACATCGGCGGCACCGGAGGAAAAGGCGCCACCGGCGGCACCGTCACCGTGAACAACAAGATCACCACGGATCCGAATTCCGGAAAAATCATCACGGTTGGAAACTTTTCCCACGGCATCGCAGCCATGAGCATCGGCGGTGGCGGCGGCAACGGCAGCAGCGTCGTCAACATCAACCGCGGAGCCCTGACATCCAGAAAGCCGTCCTCGGCCAACAACGTCTCCTTCAGCCTCGGCGGTGCCGGCGGCGAAGGCGGCACCGGCGGATTGGTCAACGTCCTCAACGAAGGCTCCATCACCACTTACGGCTTCAAGGCCCACGGCATCCTCGCCCAGTCCATCGGCGGCGGCGGCGGAAACGGCGGCACCAGCTACAGCGGTGACCTGGCCTTCAGTTCCAAGGCCGCTCCGGCCAGCGGCAAGACCGGCACATTCTCCATCGGCGGCTTCGGCGGCGATGGCAACCGCTCTGGCGACGTCACCGTCAACAACTCCGGTTCCATCGAAGTCTTCGGCGAAAGAGCCGACGGCATCTTCGCACAGTCTGTCGGCGGCGGTGGCGGCGATGGCGGCTTCGCCATGTCCCTCTCCCGGAATTCCCTCAAGAACCCGAAAACCGATCTAGCAGCCTCTCTGATGACCATGGCCCTCGGCGGCCTCGGTGGCACCGGCGCGGACAGCGGCAACGTCACCGTCAATCACAGCGGCTCGATCATTTCCCATGGAAAAAATTCCTTCGGCATCTTCGCCCAGTCGGTCGGCGGTGGCGGTGGAAATGCAGCCCACTCCATTTCCAGCCCGGCCTGGACCGCAGCGGACCTCGCCTTCGTCACCTTGCTCGGCGGCGGATCTACCGGAACAGCCGGCACCGTCACCATCAACACCACCGGCTCGATCTCGATGCTCGGCGCTAACAGCACGGCCCAACTCGGCCAGTCCGTCAACGGCGGCGGCGGCAACATCGACCTCTTCCTGGACGTCAGCAAACATGCGGTCGCCATCGGTGACGACGGCATCGAACTTCCGGACAACAGCGGCGATGTCGACAAGGTGAGAGCCTTCGTGAAATCCAACATCAAGCTCGGCACCGACACCATCGATGGAGCGATCGGCAGTGCCGTTGATGCCACCCACGTCGGCGACCTCTACACCCAGGGCAGAAGTTCCATCGCCTCCCTCATGCAGTCCATCGGCGGCGGCGGCGGAAACGCCGAACAGGAAGTCGTGGTGGACACCACCGCGACCGTGAATCTCGAACTCGCGCTCGGCGGTATCAATTCCACCAACAACGCGGGCGGCGACGTCATCATCACCCGCAACGGTGATGCGGCGACCGTCGGAAAACAATCCCAAGCCGTCGTCGTCCAATCCATCGGCGGCGGTGGCGGAAACCTGTCTGTCAACGTCCGCCAGGTCGCCCCGGCCACCACCGCATCATCATCGCTCGCACCCTTGGCAACGCCGATCGTGCCTGCCGCACCCCTGATCACCGCGAACGCCCTGCTAGGCGCTACCGGCGGCGGCAACAGCGACGGAGGAGATCTAACGTTGAACTACAGCGGCGACACCCAGACCACCGGCGCGCGGTCCCTCGGACTGATCGTCCAGAGCATCGGCGGCGGTGGCGGCAAGCTCGACCTCACCGGCATCGACGAACTGAATCTCGCAATCGGCTCCAGCGGTTCCTCCGGCAACGGCGGAAACATCGCGCTTTCCAACGACGGCCTCGTCAGCACCAAAGGAAAGTTTTCCAACGGCCTGACCATCCAGTCCATCGGCGGCGGCGGCGGAATGGCGCTCACCGATGCGGAGGTCGTCAACATCAGCTACAACAGCAACAACACCGGAAACGGTGGTGACATCACCTTCGACCAAACCGGCAAGGTCGTGGTCCTCGGAAAAGGTTCCATCGGCGTGCTCGCCCAAAGCCTCGGCGGCGGCGGCGGCGCGGTGGACCGGATCTTCGCCGATACAGCAGGCGGTGCAGGCACCTCCGGCGAGGTTTCCCTAACTTTCCACGACGACGTGCTCGCCTCAGGGAAGGAAGGAACCGCCGTCTTCGCCCAGTCCCGCGCGGCGGACGGCCAGGGCGACATCACCGTCGATCTGGCGAAAGACAAGACGATCTACGGCGGAAAAGACGGCGAAGGTCTCCACCTCTCCGGCGGTAATAATAACCAGTTCCTCAACCGCGGCACCATCTTCACCGGCGATGGACTGGCCGGACGGGCAATCATCGGTGAAGATGGCAACGACACCATCCGAAACTTCGGCACCTTCTTCGGTCAGTTCGATCTGGGAACCGGAGCTAACACCTTCGTCAACGGCAGGAAAGCGCAGTTTGTCCCGGGAGAAAAACTCTCGCTCGGTGCGCCAGGCAACACGCTCGTCAACAATGGCATCATGAAAATCGGCGACATGAAACTCGCCCAACACACCGACATGAACGGCAGCTTCGTCCAGTCCGGCACCGGCCTCACCTTCGCCGAACTCGATTTCGGCACCGGCATGCTCGATCAGATGTTCATGACCGGCAGCGCCCGTCTCGATGGGGAGATCAACGTTTCCCTGCTCAATCCCCAGTTGGTCAAAGCCGGTCATTTCCGCAAGACACTCTTCTCCGCGGACATGGGCGTCACCGACGATGGATTGAAACTCACCACCGCACCCTCGGTCGTGATCAACTACCGGATTCTCTATCCGACAGGCAATGACGCGATCCTCGACTACAATGTGGACTTCTCGCCAAAAGCCGGCGGCGGCATGAGCCGGAATCTCCGCGAGGTCGGCGATTACTTCAACCGCATCCAGAACGCCGGAAGTTCGAAGGCACTGGCAGACACCGTCACCAAGCTGCTCTACGACCCGACGATGGATGCTTACCGCGAGTCGCTTTCCCAGCTCGGACCCGACTTCTACGGCGAGCATCAGGCGGAAATGCTCCGCAGCACCCAGCGTTTCGAGGAAACGATGGCGGACGGCGGCGAGTTCCGTTTCATGAGTCAGGACAAGCTGATCTGGTTCAACTATGAAACGGATTCCACGACCCACGATTCCTACGGCGATTACAAGAGGGTCGAGCACAACTCCAGCAGCGGGTCTATCGGAATTCAGAAAACCTTCGACAACGTATGGACGACCGGAGTCGGCATGTCTCTCGAAAACAACGACTCCAACGGTTACGACGGCCGCTGGAAGTCCGATGGCAACACGATGCATCTCGGAGCGGTCGCCAAGCGTGCGTTCGGAGCCACCGAATTTGCAGGAACCGTTTCCTACAGCTGGAATGAAACCGACTCGACGCGGACGGGACAAGTCACAGATCCTTTCGAAACCGATGTCAGCAGGGATCTGGAAACCTTCGGCGCGATGATCAGGGTTTCGCGCGAAATCGATGCGGGCGACTTCTATCTGAAGCCCACCGTGGACTTCGGAGTTGTCCGCCTCATGGCCGAATCCGCCTCCGAAACCGGAGCGGGCGCGACCGATTTGGTTTTGAAAGATTCCACCGAGATTCACGCATGGATCAATCCCGCACTCCGGCTTGGGACGATCCACACATTTGGTTCCGGACTGAAGCTGCATCTCCATGCGGAAGTCGGCTTGCAATATTACCTGGGTGACGAAAACACCGAGGCGGTCGCCGGCTTCGCAGGTGCTCCCGCCGGAGTGGATCCGATGGGCGTGCCGATCGATCTCGGATCCTATGCCCACGCCTCGGTCGGGGTCGAACTCATCAACAGCGACAATCTCTCGCTCGGCCTCGAATACGGGAAAATCATCGACGAACAATATGACATCGATCACTGGAACCTCCGCCTGAATGTTCCTTTCTAAGTCCCGTTGAAATCCGCAATTTACAAAATCACGCTTGAATGCCCCCTCGCCCAAGGTTGCATTCACGCGTGAACGTCACTCACCAACGATCCCTGCACGACCTCGGTTTTTCCGAGCTCGTGGACGTTCTTGCGGCGGATGGCGTGATTCTCCATCACGTGAAAGCCCTCTGGCGTGCGGTCCATCGCGAGGGCGAACTGGAGCTGGCTTCGCTAAATTTCCTCCCACCGCTGAAACAATGGGTGGAAAACTCCGTCGGCGAGGGCAAACCGTTTTTCCTCGATGCCCCGGAAGTCGTCGATGAGATCCGCAGCACGGACGGCCTGACGCGCAAATTCCTCCTGCGCCTGCGCGACGGCCAGACCATCGAGACCGTGCTCATGGGTTACGACGGCCGTCACACGGTCTGCGTCAGTACCCAGGCGGGATGCGCGATGGGTTGTGTTTTCTGTGCCACCGGGCAGATGGGATTCGTCCGCCACCTTCGTCCGGGCGAAATCGTCGCGCAGGTTTTGCATGCACGCCGGATTCTCAAAACCATCGATCCCAAAAAGCGCCTCCGCAACATGGTGCTGATGGGCATGGGCGAGCCGCTCCACAACTACGACTCGGTGATGCACGCGCTCAGCATGATTTCCGATGTCCGCGGCTCAAGCATCGGCCCATCGAAAATCTCCATCAGCACGGTGGGCGTCGTTCCCAGCATCTTACGACTCGCCGAAGAAGCGCGGCCTTACCGACTCGCGGTTAGCCTCCACGGCTCGACGGAGGAGGAACGCTCGGCCCTCGTCCCCGCCAGCAAACGTTGGTCGCTCGCCATGCTCATCGACGCCTGCCGGAAATACGGTGAGATTACCGGCAAGCGGATCTTTTTCGAGTGGACGCTCATTGCCGGGAAAAACGATTCGTCCGAAACCGCGCATCGCCTGGCAAAATTGTTGGAAGGCCTCGACGCCCACATCAATCTGATCCCGCTCAATCCGACCGGCGGATTCTCCGGAGTCGAAAGCAACAGCGGCCACGAGTTTCAGAAAATCCTGCAATCCGCCGGATTTCCCTGCACCTTCCGCCAGCGCCGCGGCATCGATGTCGCCGCAGGCTGCGGAATGCTGAAAGCGGAGAAGCGGGTGAAAACCGCCTAATGTGTCGAAATCGACTCCGAAACGGGTTCGAAACACCACCGGAGGTATCGGTTAGCATGCGGAATAGGAGTTTTATGTGACAGGATAGTCACAGGAGCACCCTTGAGGCGCTGGCTTGGGCGGGAAGAGACTTCCGGCCTCAAGTTTCCAGCCAACGGAATGTCCCGCCCCTATCACATATCCTCGATTTTACCGCAGCTCGCCGCTGTCATCGCATTTTGTGGATCTGTGTCCGCGGAGGAAATCCCCGCGTTCTACATCCGGGAGTACCGTGTCACCGGCTCGAAGCTCCTTTCCAACGCCGAGGTCGGCCGCGCCGTCTATCCGTTCCTCGGGCCCCAGCGCTCGGCCGGTGATGTCGAGCAGGCGCGCGCCGTGCTGGAAAAATCCTACCACGACAAGGGCTGGCAGACCGTGTCCGTCACCGTCCCGCAGCAGGACCCGCGCCGCGGGGTGATCCGGCTGGAGGTCGTCGAAGGCAAGGTCGGCCGCCTGCGCGTGAACGGCGCGAAGTGGTTTTTACCGAGTAAAATCAAGCGCGACGCCCCGTCGATCGCGGAAGGCAGCGTCCCGGATTTCAACCGGGTCAGCAAGGAAATCGTCGGCCTCAACCGCAACGCCGACCGCCGTGTCACTCCGTCGCTGCGCGCAGGAATGGAGCCGGGCACGGTGGATATCGACCTCGCCGTCGAGGACAAGCTGCCGCTCCACGGCTCGCTCGAGCTCAACAACCGCAACAGCCCGGACACCACCGGCCTGCGCCTCAACGGCGCGCTGAGCTACGGCAACCTCTTTCAGTTAGGCCACACCCTCGGCGCGAACTTCCAGATCGCCCCGCAGCGGCTCGACGACGCCCAGGTCTACTCCGGCTACTACCTCGCCCGCGTTTCGGACGGCACCAGCCTGATGTTCACCGCCACCAAGCAGAACAGCGACGTGAGCACCATCGGCGGCGCTGCCTCCACCGGACGCGGCGAGATCCTCGGCCTGCGCGCCCTCTACGACCTGCCCGTCACCGACAAGTTCTACCAGAACTTCAGCCTCGGCATCGACTACAAGAACCTGTCGGAAAACCTCGTCATCGGCAAGGACGTCATCGCCTCGCCCATCGAATACTATCCGCTCAGCGCCACCTACGGCGCGACGTGGATGGGTGAAAAAGGCTTCACCGAAATGAACCACACCCTCACCTTCGGCCTGCGCGGCCTCGGCAGCGGCCAGACGGATTATTCCAACAAGCGCTACAACGCCGACGGCAACTTCGTCACGCTGCGCGGCGACGTCGCCCACACCCAAGATCTCAAAGGCGGCTCGCAGATTTTCGGAAAACTCCAGGCCCAGGTCGCCAGCCGCCCGCTCGTCAACAGCGAGCAGTTCTCCGGCGGCGGACTCGGCACCGCCCGCGGTTATCTCGAGTCCACCTCGCTCGGCGACAACGGCGTCTTCGCCACCGCCGAGCTGAGAAGCCCGGCGCTGATAGGAAACCCCAAGCCCGGCGACACTGCGTCGGACGAATGGCGCTTCCATGCGTTTGCCGACGCAGGATTGTTAGGCATTTGGGACGCCCTGCCCGGCCAGCAGACGCAGTTCGGCTTCGCCAGCGTCGGCTTCGGCACCCGCTTCAAGCTCGCCGGCCACTACAACGGCTCCCTCGATGTCGCCACCCCGCTCGTTGAAAAACAACCCACTGCCGACCAGGGCGACATCCGCGTCACCTTCCGCAGCTGGGCCGATTTCTGAATTTCCAACCTCCCTCTTTCTCCATGAAGCCAGCATCCCGACTCCTCGCCGCCGCCCTCCTTCTGTCAAACTTCGCGCACGCCGAAGAAAGCAAGGACCCGTGGTGGAACCCCGCTTGGACCCAGCGCCAGAAACTCACGCTCGACACCGCCGGGGCCGCCACCGCACCCGGCACCGCCAGCGTGCTCGTCCGCCTGCACGACGGAAACTTCTCCTTCGACTCCGCCGCGGAAAACGGCTCCGACCTCCGCTTCATCGCCGCCGATGGCAAAACTCCTCTTTCCTATCAGATCGAGAGCTTCGACAGCATGCTCCACGAAGGCTACGTCTGGGTGAAACTCCCCGATCTCAAGCCCGACGCGAAGCAAAACTTCTACCTCTACTTCGGCAACCCCGCCCCTGCTTCCGCCGCCCCCAAAGCCACCGACGCCTACGACCCGGAGACCGCCCTCGTCTGGCACTTCGCCGGCCGCGGCACCGCCCCCGCCGACTCCACCGCCAACGGCAACAACGCCGAAGCGCCCGCCACCACCGCCGAGGGCTCCCTCATCGGCAGCGGCCTTCGTTTGCTAGGCAACGTCCCCGTCTCCATCAAAAACTCCCCCACCCTCGAATGGAAAGCCGGCCAAACCCTCACCTTCTCCACCTGGATCAAGGCCGGCACACTCCAACCCAACGCCATCGTTTTCAGCCGCGGCGAAGGCTCCGACATTTTTCAACTCCTCCTCGACCAAGGCATCCCCGTCATCAAGCTCGGCTCGAAAACCAGCGCGCCCGCCGCTCCTATCAGCACCGGTGCGTGGTCCCACCTCGCCCTCGTCGCCGATGGCAAGAACCTCCAGCTCTTCCTCAACGGAGCCCCCTACGCCAGCCTCGATGCCACCCTCCCCGCCGCCACCGGCCCCCTCACCCTCGGCGCTGCCGAAAGCGGTTACGCCGGTGAACTCGACGAGCTGACCATCTCCACCACCGCCCGCAGCCCCGGCTGGATCAAACTCGCCGCCGCCAACCAGTCCACCACCGACGCCACGCTAACCGTCGCCCCCGTCGAAGGCGACGGAGCGAAGGAACAGAGCAAGTTCATGGAGCACCTCTCGCTCTTCGGCGATATCGCCAACAACATGATGTTCGACGGATGGATCGCCATCGGCGTCTGCGCCATCATGATCGTCATCGGCTGGACCGTCGCCGTGAAAAAGTTTCTCTATCTGAACTCGATCGAGAAAGGCACCCGCGAGTTCCTGAAAAAGTGGAAATCCCTCTCTACCGACCTCACCGCCATGGATCCGGACGACAGCTCCAGCGTCGGCAGTCTCGGCGGCAACATCGATCCCGCCCAGCAGGCGCTCGTTGAAAAATCCCCGCTCTATCACATCTACCACATCGGCGCCGAGGAGATCCGCCACCGCCTCGACAAGGACAACACCCGCGTCCAGGGCCTCAGCGGCCGCTCCATCCAGGCCATCCGCGCCAGCCTCGACGCCGGCCTCGTCCATGAAAGCCACCGTCTCTCCGACGGATTGGTCTACCTCACCATCAGCATCGCCGGCGGCCCCTACGTTGGATTGTTAGGCACCGTCGTCGGCGTCATGATCACCTTCGCCATCATCGCGAAATCGGGCGAGGTCAACGTCAACTCCATCGCCCCCGGCATCGCCTCCGCGCTGCTGGCCACCGTTGTCGGCCTCGTCGTCGCCATCCCCGCGCTCTTCATCTACAGCTACCTCAACGGCCGCATCAAAAACTCGTTAGGCCTCATGCAGGTCTTCATCGACGAGTTCGTCGCCAAGATGGCCGAGTTCTACCGCCCCGCCAGCGAGTCCGACCACACCGGCCGCTCCGGTCATTGATCAGCCGGGTCTTCCTCTTTCCATCAACCATCAACTCTCAACCATCAACTCCCACCGATGGCCTCCGCCGACGACAAAAGCTACGACGACATCAACGTCACCCCGATGGTGGACCTCTATCTCGTCCTGCTGCTCATCTTCATCATCATGACCACCGCCGGCGTGCAGGGCGTGAAGGTGAACCTCCCCAGCGCCAGCAAAGCCTCATCGCCGAAGCTCGACGCCCCCAAGACCCAGGCCATCACCATCGACACCGATGGAAAAATCCGCCTCAACACCCTGCCCGTAACCCTTGCGGATCTCGAAACCAAGCTCGCCGCCCTCAAAGCCGCCACCCCCGAGGTCCCCGTCGTCGTCCGCGGCGACCGCGCCAGCCAGTACCAAGGCGTCATGGACGTGCTCGACGTGTTAGGCCGCACCGGCATCACCCAAATCGGCCTCGCCACCCAACCCGCGAAGTGAAGAGGAAGCACTAAATCCAAAGCACGAAATTCGAAACGAAGATGTCCCCGCCGCCCACCACCACCCCGGCCAAACCCAGCAAGCACCGCCTCTTCATCGGCGTCCTGCTCGGCGTCGTCCTGTTGGGCGGCATCGCCTCCTTCCTCATGTCGGATGCCAAGCCCCACCGCAAGGCCGCGCCCAAGCAGGAAGTAGTTACGATCACCCTGCCTCCGCCGCCTCCACCTCCGCCGCCGAAGGTCGAGCCCCCCAAGGTCGAGCCCCCACCCGATGAGAAGAAGGAGGAACTCGTCGAGGAACCTCCGTTAGCTGAGCCACCACCCGAGGCCCCGAGTCCTGACCCTCCATCCGAAGTCCTCGGCACCAACATCCAGGGCAACGGCCCCGGCATGAACGGACTGGGCACCAGCGGCAACGGCGGCGGCAACCGCAACAGCATCGGTGGCGGCGGCTCCAAGCAGGCGCGCATCGATTGGTATGCCAAAAAAATCCTCCTGACCGGCATCCGGGAAGCGCTCGAAAAAAGCCCTTCCACCCAACACGCCGTCATGGACGACGGCATCCGCATCTGGGTGGACAAAAACGGACGCATCACCCGCATCAAGCCTCTCGGCAGCACCGGCAATGCCGCCGCTCTCGAACAAGTTCTCATCGGTCTCCAAACCCCCCAGGCCCCGCCATCCGGGATGCCTTCCTACATCGACTACAAGATCACCGCGCGGAAGCCCGCCATCTAGCATCATTCCCATGTCTCCCATTCGTCCCATCGCAGCTACCCTCCTGTTTGCCCTCGGCACCCATCTCCGTGCCCAGGAAACCTCTGCCAAAAATCTCGCAGAAACGCTCGACCCCGCCGTCGACGCCCCGCTCGCCACCGACCTCCCCGCCGGGCCCGCACCCACCGCCGCTCCCTCGCAGAACGTCACCGTCAATCTCATCAACCGCCTCGTCCAGAAAGGCATCCTCAGCCAGGCCGAAGCCGGTGAAATGATCCAACAGGCAGAAGCCGACGCCGCCACCGCCGCACAGAACGCCGCAGCGAAGGCCGATGTCGCCGCTTTGAAATCACCTGCTGGCGACGACGAAACCCGCGTCACCTACATCCCCGAAGTCGTCAGGAACGACATGCGCGATCAGATCAAACAGGAACTCATGGCCGCCGCCCGCGAGGAAAAATGGAGTGAGAAATCCTCGCCCGACTGGACCTCGAAGTTCCGTCCCTTCGGCGACATCCGCGCCCGTTACGAAAGCGTCATGTTCGCCGATGGCAACGACAACACCGGAGCCTTCCCCAACTTCAACGCCATCAACACCGGCGCGCCCTTCGACACCTCCGGCACCCAGTTTTCCCCGCAATATAACGTCGATCAGGATCGCAACCGCACCCGCTTGCGCGCCCGCATCGGGACCGAAATCATGCTGGGCGATGGCTTCAACGGCGGCATCCGCCTCGCCACCGGCGAGTCCAACAGCCCCACCTCGCCCAACCAATCCCTCGGAGCCAACGGCGGGAACTTTTCCAAATACTCCATCTGGCTCGACCGCGCCTTCATCAGCTACGACGCCGGCCCCGGCGACGGTCAGGAACTCAAGTTCCTGATAGGCCGCTTCGACAACCCCTTCTTCTCCACCGACATCCAGTGGGACGACGACCTCGGCTTCGATGGACTCGCCGTGCGCGGCAAGGTGAAGATCAACGACTGCTCCTCCACCTTCTTCACCGCCGGTTACTTCCCCGTCTTCAACACCGACTTCAACTTCGCCACCAACCAGCCCTCCAAATTCGAGAGCACCGACAAATGGCTCACGGGAGCCCAGATCGGTGTCGATTGGAAAATCGCCGACGACCTCACCGCCAAGCTCGCCATCGCCTACTACGACTTCAATGCCATCGAAGGAAAACTCTCCAGTCCCTTCACCCCTCTAACCAGCAGTGACGCCGGCGACACCGACTCCACCCGCCCCGGTTTCGCCCAGCGCGGCAACACCTACATGGCCCTGCGCGACATCGTCCCCACCGCCGCCAACGATTTCGGTAACAAATTCCAATACCAATACTACGGCCTCGCCTCCCAGTTCCGCAACCTCACCATCACCGGCCGCCTCGACTACGACCACTGGGATCCCTACCGTCTCACCTTGTTAGGTGAGGCCACCAAGAACCTCGCCTTCGACGAATCCGGCATCGCCAAAAAAGCCGTCAACAACCGCGGCCCCGGCAGCGGCACCACTCCCGGCGCCTTCGAAGGCGGCGACACCGCCTGGAACATCGGCCTCCAGTTCGGCAAGCCCACCATGGAAACCTTCGGCGACTGGCAGGCCGGCTTCGGCTACCGCTACGTCGAGAGTGACGCCGTCGTCGACGGTTTCACCGATTCCGACTTCGGCGGAGGCGGCACCAACGTCCAAGGCTTCACCCTCGGCGGCAACATGGCCCTCTCGCCCGCCGTGCGCGTCGGCCTGCGCTGGATGAGCTCCGACGAAATCATCGGCTCCCCACTGAGCACCGACACCCTCCAGATCGACCTCAACGCCAAGTTCTAACTACGCTCATGAAATCCTTCCAAATCACCACCCGCGCGCAACTGAAAAGCCTCTCCACCACACCACGCAAGTGGCTGGGGCGTCTCGCCCCAGGCCGTTGCGGGAGCATCCTGCTCCCTCTTCTCCTGACCACCGCGCTCCAAGCCGCCGAGCCTGCGGACCCATCTATCAAACTCCGCGAGCAACTCCGCAGCGTCCTGCTCCAGCTCCGTACCGCCCAGACCGAAAGCGCCAACGCCCAGGCCGCCGCCGCCACCGCCGAAGCCGGAAACAAGGAGCTCACCGATAAAACCGCCGCCCTCGAAAAACGCATCGCCACCCTCAGCAAAGAGTCCACCAGCGCCAAGGCGGCCTCCGAGGGAACCCTCACCGCCCTCAACAACAAACTCGCCGAGCGCGACCAGCGCCTCACCGGGCTTCAGGAGTCTCTCGAAAAATGGAAGGACGGCTATCAGAAAGCCGCCGCCGTGGCCCGCACCAAGGAAGACGAACGCGCCGGCCTCGCGTCCGAAATCATCATCCTCAAGCGAACCCTCGCCGACCGCGAGACCAAGAACATCTCCCTCTTCAACACCGCCACCGAAATCCTCGACCGCTACGAAAACTATGCCCTTGGCAAAGCCCTCGCAGCCCGCGAGCCCTTCGTGAGCACCACCCGCGTGAAGGTGGAGAACCAGGTCCAGGGCTATAAGGACAGGATCCTCGATAACAGGATTTCGGCACCGGCTGCGAAGCCATAGGTCCCATAAGACCCATAGGACCTATTTTCTTCACTGCTCACTGCTCTCGGCACTTCTTCCTCTTCCTCTTCCCTGCCATGAAACCCCGCCGCCACCTCTTTCGCGCTCCCGCCATTTTCAGCACCCCGCTGCGGTACGGCACCCCCGTCTTCATCGGCCTCACCATCATCGCCACCGGTCTATCAGACGCATGGGCCGGAGACCTCCTGCGCGGCGGCAGTTCCTCATCGCGTCCCAAACCTGGCCGCAACACCGCCGCCGGAGCCGACACCCCGGACGCCACCGACGCCGCCCGCGCCAACGCGAAGGACACCCTCGCCCGCACCAACCGCACGCTTGACGCCATGCGGGCCATGCAGAACGCCGCCCGCAACGCCGCCCTCGCCAACGGCACCAACAACCTCGGTAAAAATCCCAACAACCTCACGGTCACCCTTCCCAAAGTTCCTAACGGTCTAGGTGTCGGCGGCCTCAACCCAACCATCGATCCTACCAAATGGACCGGTGCCAACGCCGCCGTCCAAACCGTCAAGAACGGCAAGACCCAGGTCACCATCAAGCAAACCACCCAACAGGCGCTCCTCGAGTGGCAGACCCTCAACGTCGGTAAAAACACCACCCTCACCTTCGATCAATCCAAAGGCGGCGAGAACTCCGCGCAATGGATCGCCTTCAACAAGATCACCGATCCGTCCGGCAACCCCACCCAGATCCTCGGCCACATCAAAGCCGACGGCCAGATCTACCTCATCAACCCCAACGGGATCATCTTCGGCGGCGGCAGCCAGGTGAACGCCCGTGGCCTGACCGCCTCCTCGCTGCCCATCAACGAAAACCTCATCCAGCGCAGCCTCCTCAACAATCCGGACGCGCAGTTCCTTTTCTCTGGTCTAACTGTTCCTGGCGGCGCGGACGGCACACCAATATTCGATCCCGGCCCATTGCCCGCCAGCGGCAAATACGGCGACGTCATCGTTCAGGAAGGCGCTGTCCTTAAAAGCCCCGCAGGCAGCGGTGGCAATGGCGGACGCATCATGCTCGTCGGCCCCAACGTCACTAACAACGGAACGATTTCCACCGAATCCGGCCAGACCATCCTTGCCGCCGGTTTGCAGGTCGGCGTGGCTGCGCACAATGGCAGCGATCCAAGCCTCCGCGGCCTTGATGTATGGGTCGGAGACGTCGGCAGTTATGGCGGCACAGCCACCAATACCGGCATCGTCGAGGCTTATACGGGAAGCACGTGGATGACCGGAAAAAACGTCAACCAGTTCGGTGCCATCGAAAGCAGCACGTCCGTGAACCTGAACGGTCGCATCGATCTGAAGGCCAGCTATGGAGCTGTTGGGAATCCCAACTTCGATAGCGCTACCGAACTCGGTGGGGGCGGCCCGATGTTTTTCAACCAGTTCACCGGAGTCGTGACTTTGGGAGAAAACAGCGTCACACAAATTCTGCCCGACTACGCCAGCAAGAAATCGGTCCCCGGCCTGTCACTGCCGGAGCGCTCGCAAGTGAACATCGACGGTCTCGCCATCCACTTCGACACCGGATCAATTATGTTAGCTCCAAACGCCGAGGTCAACGTCCGCGCCGGGAGCTGGCCCTACAAGGACGCGGACGGAAACCGCTCGGTCTTTGACGAAGCGGGCAAGGTCGAATCCGGCCTCTCCAATTTCTATTCGGGAGAAGAGCAGCGCTTCTTCTTCGATAACGGCCAAATCTACATCGACGATTCCGCAATCATCAGCGTGGCGGGAAGCACCGATGTCTTTGTCCCGCTCGAACAAAGCATCCTCAAGGTGAAACTGCTGGGCTCCGAGCTCGCGGATTCCCCGCTCCTGCGCGACACCAATCTTCGTGGACAGGAACTGACAGTCGATCTCCGCAACAGCGGAGTCTATAACGGAAAATACTGGATTGGCACTCCGCTCGGCGACGTCACCGGTCTGGCGGGACTGATCGAACGAAACGCCGCGCAGCTCACCGCTGCCGGTGGAAATATCAATCTCCAGGCCGGCGGCTCGATCGTTGTTAGCAAGACCTCGACGCTCGATGTTTCCGGCGGCTATTTCCGTCACGAAGGCGGGATCGTGAATACTTCGGCGCTGATGTCCGGCGGCAGACTGGTCTCCATCGACAAGGCAACGCCCGATCAGACTTACGACGGCATCTTCACCGGCAGCAACACGTTCACCACCAAGAAATGGGGTGTTTCGAAGACCTTCGATACCCCGCTTTTTTCGGGAACCATGCAGGAAAGCTTCGTCGAAGGAGCTGCGGGTGGTACCCTGTCGATCACCGCGCCGAGCATGGCGCTCGATGGAAAACTGCGGGGCCTGACGGTCGAAGGACCCCGCCAACGATCGACGCCACCGGGCCTCAGCACGTTGAAGATTAACTTCGAATCTGAAAAGGCGATTACGCTTCCCGGCACCACCGCCATCAATTTCATCAAGTACTCTCCCACGCCGCCCGCCGTCGTGTTTTCAAAGGATGCCGGCGGGCTGTCGGCACCGGCGTTTACGCTGACGAACGACGCGCCTGTCTCGCTGGCTGCGGACCGCATCGCGACGGTGAAACTCTCGCCGAAATTGCTAGGTTATGACGGTTTTGGAGCGCTCGATATCTCCAATCCCGACGGCTCCATCACCGTTCCTGCGGACGTCACGCTTTCCGCGACGCCGAAGGGATCGATCTCCTTTGCTGCCGCGAACATCTCCGTGTTGGGAAAAATGGAAGCGGTAGGTGGAAACCTGTCATTCACCACCTATAACATCTCACCGTCCGCAGCCACCGAATACAACTTCCTCAATCCATCCGGCAGCGTACCGCTTCCGGACGCGAATGTTGGCCGTGGCATTTTCACGCTCGCCAAAGGTGCCAGCCTTTCCACGGCCGGACTACTGGTGGACGATAGCCTCCTCGCGAACGAAGATCTGACGAAAGCGCGAACCATCGACGGCGGTAGCATCTCCATCAACTCCTATCAGGCGGATCTGGCGAAAGGCTCGTCCCTTGACGTTTCCGGTGGTGCCTACATCTCCACCGGCAAACAGGTGACCTACGGCAAGGCTGGTGGCATCTCGATCCTAACTGGAAACGATCCCGCGTTCGCCGGAGTCATCGGCGGCGGCCTCGTGCTCGATTCGACCCTTAGCGGATACTCCGGAATTGCGGGCGGAACGCTGACGATCCAGGCCGGGTTGATTCGTATCGGCGGTGACCCTCAGCCGGACGCGCTCAATTTGGACGAGGGTTTTTTCCGCAAGGGTGGCTTTGCGAAATACGCGTTGTCCGGCATCGGCGCTGCGGAGGACGCCACACCTCCGGCGGGACAATTCGAGACTTACAAGCCTGCCATCTCCATCGCGGCGGGAACGAAGATCAATCCCATTGCGCGAACCTATCTTGCCGTGCAGGACCTGTCACCGGGCGGAGGATTCTCGTTGGAAAAAATCACGGACGCCAAGGGTGTCCGCCCGCCGGTCAGCCTGAGTTTCACGGCGCTGGGTTCGGATGATCCGTTCACTTTGGACAAGCTCGAAGTCCGGGGCGACATCTTCATGGGCGCGGGTTCCGCAATCACCACCGACGCTGGCGGCAAAGTTTCTTTCAAGGGCGGCACTGTTACCTTGCTAGGTAGCGTTATCGCTCCCGGTGGCGAGATTTCCGTCGCGGGTGCCGGATCGTTCCCGCTCACCACCTCGCAGAAATTTGCCACCACCCAAGCGTTCGCCACCGTCCACATCGGAGCTTTGGCACGACTTTCAACAGCGGGCATCACGCAGCTCGTTCCCGATGATTTCGGTCGACGCGTCGGCAAGGTTTACAACGGCGGAATTATCTCGGTCTCGGGCAACATTCTCGCGGAAAGCGGCGCGGCGCTCGATGTTTCCGGTACCTCCGGCGTGCTCGATCTGGACCCGGCGAATCTCGCCAACCCGACTTTCCCTAACAACTCCGGACTCGCCTCTACCCCGCTCCAACAGCTTGGGGTTGCCACCCGTATCGACAGTAATGGCGGCACGATCGATCTGACGGGATCTCAGATGTTGCTCACCGATGCCACACTCCTCGGCGCGGCCGGTGGGAAACAAGGCACCGGCGGAACGCTCTCGGTTTCATCCGGAAGATATTACATGGAGGGCGAGTCCCGCACGGGTGCCGATACCAATCTAATCGTCCAGCAAAGCGGCAATTTCATTCTGAATCCGGAGGCCGATCTCGGCGTTGGCATCGCGCTGAAGGATGGCGACGGTAACAGTTACGGTGGCTCCGGGTTTTTCGCGATCGACCGTTTCAACGAGGGATCGTTTGCCTCGCTCAGCCTCGGCGGGAAATACGTCGGCAGCGCTCAGCCTATTCCTTACGGTGGAAACATCGATTTCCACGGTAAAATCGACATCGAAGCGAAAGGCAGCGTGCGCCTCGCTGGCGGTGGTGTGATCCGTGCCGACGATGCGGTGAAGATTTCCGCATCCTATCTCTCCATCGGTCAGGACTTCCGCGCACCGCAGCATCCGGACGATGTGTTCCTCGCTTTCCAACAGGATCCCGCTCTTCCATCCAGCGAATATAGCCTCGCGCCGACCTTCGGTTCCGGAAGTCTTGATTTGAGTGCCGGACTCATCGATGTGGGAACACTCTCGCTGCAAAACATCGGGCGCGCCAATCTCACTGCGATCAATGGCGATATCCGTGGCAACGGCACGCTCAGCATGGCGGGTGATCTCACGCTCACGGCCGCACAAGTTTACCCGACGACTCTCGCGAAGTTCGACATCTTCGCCTACGACCACGACGGCATCAAGGGCTCCGTGACCATCAAAGGCGCGGGAAAAAGCGCCGCGCCCCTATCCGCTGGCGGCAGCCTTTCGATCTACTCGTCAAATATCGTCCAGTCCGGCGTTCTGCGCGCCCCGCTGGGAACCATCCGGCTCGGCTGGGACGGCACCGATCTCGACAAGAGCGACGCCGACATCGACGCACCGCGCAATCTGATCGCAGGCTCCGCCATCGCAACCCCGGTCACCAGCGAGGTGACGTTAACGGACGACAGTCTCACCTCGGTCTCTGCGAAGGGTCTCACCATTCCCTACGGCATCAGCCCGGACGGATCGACCTGGATTGATCCGCGCGGCGTCAATATCACCCTATCAGGGATGCCTGAAAAAGCGGTGTTCGTTTCCGGCGACAGCGTGAAGATGGCATCAGGTGCGACTATTGATATCCGAGGCGGCGGCGACCTCTTCGCATCGCGTTGGGTCCCCGGCAACGGTGGTAGCAGGGATTTGCTAGGTTCAGCCTCCGCGGAATGGGGCGCTGGTTCGGAATACCAACCCGGCACGCTGGTCACCTACAAGGGCGAGACCTGGTCCGCCAGAGTCCGGAACAGCGGGCAGACACCCGGAGCGAACCTCTATTGGACAAAGATCCCGGAATCCTTCGCCATCGTCCCCGATTACACCGCGAAATACTCACCCTACGGAGCCTATAACACCGGCGCGAATTCCGGTTCTCTGGCAGGAAATCCGGGCTACGTGAGCAGCAGCCTCAAGGTCGGCGACACGATCACGCTCGACGCAAGCGACGGACTTCCCGCGGGCACTTACACTCTGCTCCCACGCGCCTATGCGGCTCTCAAGGGTGCCTTCCTCATCACTCCGGTGGACAACGGCTCCTCCGGTGCTTTTAAAACGGCGGACGGCGCGACCTTCGTTTCCGGCTACACCTCGAACGCGTTCAATCAACCCGAATCCGTCTCCAACGTCCGCTCGCGCTTCGAAGTCGCTTCGGCGGATGTCATCAAAAACCGGGTCACCTACACGCTCTATTCCGCGAACGATTTCATTTCCAAGGCGGGTGGAAAACAACTGCTGCCGACAGACGCGGGCTATGTCGCCTTCCAAGGCAATACCGCGCTCGATCTGGCAGGCAGCCTGCTAACCCAAGCGTCGGGTCGTGGCGCGTCGGTGGATATCAGCAGTTTCTCGGACATCCATCTGGTCGGAGGCGACGGGGCCGCTCCTGTCAGCACCCAGGTCGCCTTGCAGACCAGCGTGCTCGATTCATGGAATGCCGACAGCCTCCTCATCGGCGGTATCCGCACCCGTGGCGCGGACGGCACCACGGTGGACGTCAGAACCCAGAGCCTGACACTGGACAATCCCGGCGACGTTCTCTCAGGTCCGGAAATCATCCTCACCTCACTCGGAGAACTCACGCTCACCGGAGGTTCCTCGATCTCTTCCACTGGGAAACTAACTGGCGCGGCGGAAACCCTCCTGGTCAACGGCGACGGCACGCTTCTCCGCGTGAGCAGCGATTCCGCAGCAACTGTCACCCGCACCGGTCTCACCGGCTCAACCGCGCCGCTGATGAACATCGGCGCTTCCGCAAGCATCGCTGGACCATCCGTGATCCTGGACTCCACCTACGGCACTATCCTTTCCCCACTCGCGAAGATCGACGCCGAAACCCTCACCATGGCCAGCGGCCAGATCAGCGTCGTGTTCGACGACGCGACGGGTGCGTTGGATGGATCGCTCGTCAGCCCCCACCTCACGCTTGCCGGAGTGACACTCGATAAGGTCCAACAGTCCAAATCGCTGACCCTGCAAAGCTACCGCAGCATCGACTTCTACGGCACCGGCACCATCGGCAGCTCGTCGTTGGAAAGCCTCACGTTGTCCGGCAGTGGGCTGCGCGGCTACCAACAAGGCACCGGCCAGGTCGTCATTCGGGCGAACGACGTTTCCTTTGAAAATCCGACCGACGCGACCATCGCCACCGCTCCACTGTCACTAACCGGTGGACTCACCGTCGATGCGGAAACGATTCATCTCGGCAGCAACCAGAGTTCGGTTTCCGGCTATCAGAATTTGTCGCTCAACGCTTCGAAGCGCATCGTCTTCGAAGGGACGGGAGGTTTCTCCACCGCCGGGGACCTCACTGCCGATAGCCCTCTCGTGACCGGCGCGAAAGGTTCCATCTACTCCATCATCTCAGGAGGCGGCGTCTCGCTCGATGGCAGCGGCACCGCTCCCGCCTCCACCGGAGAACTCGGTGCCAGCCTGACCATCGAAGGAACCAGCATCGTTGCGAATACCGACATTCTCCTTCCCAGCGGCCAACTGACACTCAGGGCGACCAACGGATCATTGGAAGTCGGTGGTGATCTATCAGTGGAGGGGTCCTCGAGACAATTCAATGATCTCACCCGCTATTCGAACGCCGGGACCATCACGCTGGAGTCCGTCACCGGTGACGTTTCGCTCACTGCCAGCGGCACGGTCTCGGTGGCGGCCTCGGTATCGGGAGGTGATGCGGGCACTCTCAATGTCAGGGCGGCACATGGCAATTTCACCAACGCCGGAAGCCTGCTCGGTCAGGCCGGAAATCTTTCGAATTTCAACAAACAGCTCGGGGTGGGCAAGTCGGGCAATTTCCTGTTGGATGCCGGTTCGTTGGCTGATTCAGGAAAGGGCTCGTTCACGGGCATCAGCAATGCGTTGGATGCGGGTGGCTTTTTCGGTTCACGGAATTTCCGGGTTCGCAACGGAGACATCACCGTATCGAACGTCAATCAGAGCAGCGAGTTCGTTTTGGCTGCGGACCAGGGAAGCATTTTGCTAACCGGCGTGATCAATGCGTCCGGAAAAACAGGCGGCTCGATTTCCTTGTCCGCACACAACAATCTGACAATCGCAGCCGGGTCCTATCTCGGGGCAGCGGGTGAAGTCTTCAACAGTGCGGGCAAGGGCGGATCCATCCTGCTCGAAGCGGGAACCCAGCGCGATGGAGTTGCGAACACCGCCGCGCTGCTGGATCTTCAGGCTGGTTCGACCATCGATCTATCCGTCGGCGAATACGTCGCCGGAAGCTACACCACTCCCGGCTCCAGCGCATTTGAAGGAAAATTCACCGGCACGCTCCATCTCCGCGCTCCACGCACTGATGACAACACGGATCTGCGGATCGATTCCATCGAAAGCGCGATCGTCGGCGCATCCTCCGTCGTCGCGGAAGGCTATCAGGTTTATACACCCACCGACGGCGTTCTCAATATCGCCCAGCGCAACCTGATCAACACCGACTCCATCAGTTTCCTTGGTGCGGCCGGGGTCGGAAACGCCAACGAAGCGGCGATGCGCGCCAAACTCCTGACCGGAGCCGACAACGCATCCGGCCTCGACTCCATCCTCGTCATCGCCCCCGGCGTGGAAATGATCAACCTCACCGGCGATCTGACCCTCGGCCTTGCTAACAATTTAAGCACCGGCACGACCAATATCGAAGCGCTCGCTGCCGCCGATTGGGATCTATCCGGATTTCGCTACGGCAGCCGCAGCGCCGCCGGTGTGCTGACCTTAAGGGCAAGCGGTGATCTTGTTTTCAATAACACCCTCAGCGACGGCTTCACCCCGATCGCCCAAGGCACCGCCCAAACCTTCGCCGACAATGGGCACTCGCTGATGTGGCTCGGGAAACTGATGACCATCAAGGACACCCTTCCGATCAACACCCAGTCTTGGTCGTATCGCCTCACTGCGGGAGCGGATGTGAACGCCAGCAACTTCCGGAACGTCGTTTCAGTAAGTGATCTGGACCTGGTCCAACCGCTGAAGGGCTCGGTGATCGTGGGTGAATTCTATCCACCCGTGCCGAATTCCCAATCGAATGGCTCGGCTGCCGGTAATGGAACTCCGGGCCAGACCGCCGATAGTATCCGGATTTCCTCCAGCACAACCAACCGTGGCAACCGCTTTGAGGTGATCCGAACCGGCACTGGCGACATCACCATCAGCGCCGGACGCGACGTGCAGTTGCGCAATCAATTTTCGACCATCTACACGGCGGGTGTCGCCCTGCCCACGCCGACAACGATCTACAGCGCCAATGACTTTGTCGTTCCTGTGCTCCCGACATCGGCCAACAATCATCCAAGCCAGACCGGCTCGGGTAACACCCTTGGCTCGATTCAACAGATCTATCCTGCCACATGGTCGATGGCGGGTGGAAATGTCGCCATCGCCGCTCAAGCGGATATAGGCCATTACACGCTGCTCGACGGCCTGATCACGGTCGATTCCAGCCGTCAGATGCCAACCAACTGGCTCTACCGCCGCGGCTATGTGGACTCGCAAACAGGATTGTTCAGCGCGGACGGCGGCGTCTCAAATGCGGTGGGGGCTCCGATCTCGACGAACATCACCGACGCTGCGACCTCCACGACGTGGTGGATCGATTATAGTAATTTCTTTGAAGGGGTCGGAGCTTTGGGCGGTGGTAACGTGACGCTGACCGCAGGCCACGATGTGGTGAACGTCGATGCAGTGAGCCCAACCAACGCGCGGATGCCCGGACGCAAGGCAAATCCCGATTTCAATGTCGTCGCAGATGCGCCTGAATTCATCAACGTTGCTCCGGATGCCACCAAGCTCGTCGAACTGGGCGGGGGCGACGTCACGGTGAACGCCGGGAGAAACATTGACGGCGGCGCCTATTACGTCGAGCGCGGCAAGGGATCTCTATTTGCTGGCGGCAGCATCACCACCAACGCATCACGATCACCCTCTCTTGGTATCCTTGATGGATCCGCGGCGCTTGATCCACTCACCTGGTTGCCAACCACTTTGTTCGTTGGTAAATCCAACTTTGATGTCGCTGCCCGCGGCGATATTCTTCTTGGTCCTATCAGTAATCCATTCCTATTGCCCCAAGGCATTAACAACAAGTTTTGGTATAAGACCTATTTCAGCACCTTCGCGCCGGATGCGGGTGCCACGGTTTCCTCATACGGCGGAAGTGTGACTCACCGCATGGCGGTGACACTTCCGGACAGCGCCTCCTCGCGTCCGATACTGGATGTTTGGTATAACAGTCAGAATTTGTTCGCTGGCGTTAATTCCGCAGGCAATGCTTCGAACTATCAACCATGGCTGCGCTTGTCGGAAGTGGGTCTGGATGCGTTCAGCGGTGTCTTTGGTTTGACCGCTCCCAATTTGACCAGTACCGCATTTGCGGGGGATATCAATCTGGTGGGAAGCTGGACGTTGTTCCCCTCCGCGACCGGGAATCTGGATTTGGCTGCGGCGGGCGGTATTGTGGGGCTCCAGAACGCAGGTCCGGGCAACGTGAACGGCCGGATCGCACAGGTTTGGACCGCTTCCACGATCAACGTGTCCGACGCCTCACCCGAGTCGATTCCCAGCATCTCGACGCCGATTGCCTATCAATCCGCAGTGGGCCGTGATCGGATTGGTGCCGTGCTCAGCACGGTTGATATCCTCCAGAACATGAACCTGGCCCTCGATGAGACAGGCTCCTTCAAAGGGCTTGCCGGCACTGCGGCGGTCAAACAAGCCCTGCACGCGAGCGGGGTGCTTCACACCGGCGATACAAATCCGGTTCATCTCTATGCCACGGACGGTGATATCACCGGGCTCACCCTTTTCACCCCCAAGGCAACCCGGATCATTGCAGAACGCGATATCACGGACGTGGCGTTCTATATGCAGAATGTGGGCAATGAAGATATCACCCTGATCTCGGCAGGCGGCGATATCATCCCGTTCAATGAAAACGCGACCATTCGTGAAATCGCTGGCAATATTTCGTTAGGAAATGCCGTGGGTGATGACGAGCGCACAACAGTAACCGGAAATTCCACACGCGCTCTGGCAGGCGACATTCAAATCAATGGTCCGGGATCTCTTGAGGTTCTCGCTGGCCGAAATGTCGATCTCGGAAATGGTGCGAACTTTGTGGACGGGACCGGCACTGGAATCACCAGCATCGGGAACAGCCGCAATCCTTCACTTTCCTTCGGGGGGGCCGATGTGATCACCCTGGCAGGCCTGGGGGCCGCGGATGGTGTCGGACCGGCGGATGGTCTGGCTAACAGCGATCTTGGCATCTTGGAATTTATCAAAAAATATCTCCCGGAGGGTGCGGGCGCGAAGGATTCGGCATACTTGAAGAAGATCGATTGGACTGGATCTTTCGAAGATCTATCTCTCGAACAACAGGCCATCGTAACGTTGGAGAAATTCTACAAGGTGCTCCGCCATACAGGCCGGGCTGCCGCGAAAAAGGGTGATTACAAATCCGGTTACGCAGCCATACGGACGATGTTTGGCAAGGACAGGCCTGCTGGCGAGATTCTCACCCGCGCCCGGGAGATCCGAACCACCACCGGTGGCTCGATCAGCCTTGGCGCGGCGGGTGGCGGCATCACGATGGCATCGGATATTTTTGGCAGCCCCCTGACGCCGCCCGGTATTGTCACCGAATATGGCGGCTCCATTTCCACATTTACCAATGGAGACGTGAACATCGGTCAGGCCCGGATCTTTACCCTGCGTGGTGGAGATATCACGATGTGGTC
This sequence comes from Luteolibacter sp., assembly GCA_039925065.1. Lineage (GTDB taxonomy): Bacteria > Verrucomicrobiota > Verrucomicrobiia > Verrucomicrobiales > Akkermansiaceae > Luteolibacter. The sequence goes on along the minus strand of JBDSZP010000039.1, from coordinate 57,060 downwards.
GTCCCATGGCAATATCGCAGCCGGCACTTCACCCAAGACGGTGGTTACCGCGCCACCCACCCGGGTGGTGCTCGATATCACCAGCGCTGACGTACAGACCGACTTGGGTGGACTTGCCACCGGCGGTGGCATCGGCGTTCTTGCTGCGGTGGAAGGTGTGGAAGCGGGCAATGTCGATCTCGTCGCACCGAAAGGATATGTTGATGCGGGCGACGCCGGCATCCGGGTCACCGGCAATCTCAACATTGCCGCACAGGTCGTTTTGAACTCATCCAACATTTCAGCAGGAGGCTCCAGTACCGGCACCTCGGTGGCAGCTCCTTCCGCGCCAAGCATTGGAGCGGTGGTGAGTGCCGGCAACACCGCCGGGGCGGCGGGCGCTACGGCAAAGGTGGATGAGAACAAGCCTGCCGAGCAGAAGCCCGCAGTGACGGAAGAGCTGCTCTCTCTGATCACGGTGGACGTGATCGGTTATGGTGAACCCGGCTCTGATGAGGATGAGAAAAAGAAGAAGGAACCCACAGCCGAATAAATCGAACAGCACGGAAATCATGAAGTCCGGATACTCATTGGTCTCTCCGCTCCTGCTATCCTTGAGCTTGCAGATGCCTCTGCTAGCCGGAGAGCCCGCAGGGGTTTTGTCAGCTCCCGTCGCCGCTGCACCAGTGGGTGATGCGGATGCCCAATACCAAATGGCGCGTGCCTATCTGCGGGGGGATGGCGTGCCAAAGGATGTACAAAAGTCCTACGATCTGATGAAGGCCGCCGCAGCTCAGGGCCATGCGGATGCCACCGGCGGTATCGGATATTTCTATAGCTCCGGCATGGTGGTCGCGAAGGACGAGCGACAGGCGGCCGATTGGTTCCGAAAGGGCGCGGAAATGGGCTCGGCCAAGGCGCAATTGAATCTGGGTAAATATCTTCTCAACGGGAAAGCTGCCGTGGCGAATCCCGAAGCCCAACCGGCGGACCTTGAAACCGAGGGTCTCAAATGGATCGGAAAAGCCGCCGATCAAGGTCTTCCTGAAGCTGCCTCGTCATATGGGATGATCCTTTACTTCGGTGAACATGGGCAGCCACAGGATTACACCAAAGCGGCTGTCTATCTGAAGATCGCGGCGGAGAGCGGAATGGCGGATGCTCAGAACGCTCTCGGCTTGATGTATGATCAGGGCCTCGGCGTGAACGCTGATCCGGCTGCGGCTGAAGACTGGCTTCGTAAAGCCGCGCTTCAAGGTCAGGTCAAGGCACAAGCCAATCTCGGACGGGTGCTCAACCCACTGTCGGAAAAGAAAGAAACTAGGATTGAAGCCCTGGCTTGGTTGGAGATGGCTGCGAACCAGAACGATGTCACCGCCCGGAAATCGATCGCAGACGCGACGCCGGGTTTGAAAGAGGGCGACCTTGATGCCGCCCGCACTCGCGCTTTGGAACTGCGCAAATTGTTGATGAAGAAACCCTGAATCCATGATTTCGCCGGGAGACGCTCATTGGCCGCTGGCGGAATCACTTGGGAGGTGGACTTCGATCGTGCTATTCATCGTTTGCCGGTTGTAGGTGTCATTACCAAACAGCGCATGATATAACTCGTTGGCGCGTTGTCTGGCAGACTCGACCGATGCGCTGGGTGTAATGAGCACCGTATCTTCCTCGTCCGCGATCTTATGGTCAGCGCTTTCGGTAGGTGCTTGAGGCGGGGTATTGGTGAGGGTGTCGGCAATTTCTTGATAGAATGAATCGGAAATTTCCTTGATGGCTGTGGCACCCGCGGGAGTGAGCGCGACAGCTCGTCCACTGGCATCGGTGCCAGGGATCATGAGCGCGGCAGGAAGTTGGACGTTTTCGGCAAGTTGGATGGCTGGCATGGTGTATTTTTGAATTTCCTGATAGGTCGTGTTCGGTGCCAATGTCTCGGTTCCTGGCCGTTGTTCAGGTGAACTGGAGGCCTCCATGGAAGCGGTTTGACGCGAAGCTTGTGATGAACGTTTGCCCTGCGAGGAAAGTGGGTGAATCCGATCAGTAGTGTCAGTGATTGGTGCGGGGTTTGATCCGCTCGTGCGCATGATCAGGACGGCGCACGCTGCCAAAAGCATGCTTGCTGTGAGAATAAGATGGATCGGTCTCATGGGAATAATCAGGCAATGAAGAGAAATCTGAAAAAGAGGAAACCGGTACCAAGCAAGCTCAGCACCGGTTTCCTGGATGAGTCCACAATCGATGTCAGGATGAAAAATGTTTCATCATTTCATCATGAGGAAGAACTGGATCAAGGGGCAACCAAGCCACCGTCCAGCGAACGGAACACCGCCATCTCAGAGAATGGGATGCCGGCCGCGCCGAGGTTGGTTGGGATCGCACCATTGATGGCGTTAAAGACTGCAAGTTGATCGGAGGTCAGATCGTTGCGGCGGTACATGTTCTGGTAGCCCCATGCGGTGTAGAGACCGTTGGTGACCTTGGCCTTGTCGGTTGCGCTGGCATTGATGCTGGTGGCCCCTGCAGCCATTTGGTCCAACTTCACACCGTTATAGGCGCAATAGGTGGCACCATTGCCACTGTTGTAAGCGACTACCGCATCACCCACTGAAACCCAGGTCACCAAATCGGCACGGACGGTGCCGCCGAAGATATCAATACCGGTTTCATCCAGTACAGTCACCGAAGCGCCAGCTTTGGCCATGTCACCTCTGAGTACGGAACCGCTGTTGTAGCCACCGTTGCCGGCAATGTCCTGGCCCCAGATGGTGGAGGCATTCGAAGCACTCTGACCGGTAGCTGGCTGACCGTTAAGAGTGTTCACTCCGCCTGCTGGAACGAGCTGGATCTTTGTCAGATCGGTGGTGGTCGAAGCGATGGTGACGTACTGCTTCACCGCATTGGTGATGCCGTAGCCGGTTTCCGCGAGGTAGGTGGTGCGGGTACCGGAGCCGTCGTTACGACCCGTGGCAAACACGTTGCTGGTGTCGTTTGGATTGCCCGTAAACATGCTGAGCGGCTGGTAGCCGGCGGTCAGCAAGGCGCGGAACTGTTGGCCTGTGACGTTAGTGATGGAGGAGCCCTTGTTGGTCATCATGGTGAAGACCACGATTCCGGGTGTGGTGCCTGTCATCGAGGATCCGGAGTAAGGCGTGCTCGCCTTGCTGACGTCCGAGAATGCGATCTGGGAAGGGCTGTTAGTCGCCGTGGTGGTGCCTTGGTTGAGCAATTCCGCACCAGTATTGGTGGCGGTTGTCGAGGAAAGCAAGCTGGGGGCATAGTAGGTGGCGAGCGGATCAGCCGGAATCGCGAGAGCCTTGATCCCCTCGACCGAGCCGGTGAAGCAGCAACGGATGGTGGTGGTGCCGGTGATGCCTGGGAACTTGCCGATGAAGATCGCACGGGTGGCACCGTTGAACTTGGCCGAAGTCGTCTGATCGTGGGCGTATTTGAAGCTTCTTGTAGCAAGAGGCTCAGCAAGGTATTTTGCCTTGATCGAATCCAAGGTGGCACTACGGAACGCCGTCGATCCGGTGATGTTGACGGTGACATCCGCATAGGCCGAAGTGGCGAACGAAACGGCGCTGAGGCCGAAGAACAATGTTTTAGCTTTCATATTGGTTATATCAGAATGGGGTTGGATGTTATAGTGCAGGGGAATTGATCATGCGGAACGACGGCGGCGACGAAGCACGAGGGCGCCAGCGGCGATACCGGCCAAGGCGGAAGCGGATGGTTCCGGGATGGCGGTGAACGAAACGAGTCCGCTGCTGTTGACAGTCATGGTTCCTTCATAGGAACCGCTGCGCAGGTCGCCGGCGACTTCTCCGGCGAGTCCGGTCTTGGCAACGATTCGATAGAGATCGAGATTGAATTCCGCAGTTCCGGCATCGCCGAAGGTTCCGAGGTCTCCGGCAGTTCCCAGTTGCATCACACCGCCAGCAAAGTTGTTGAAGGCGGCACCTTGGAATGTGCCCGAACCCGTGACATTGAGCGGGTTTTGATCGTCGATTTGCGAAATGCTCGTCAGCGAGAGGGTTTGTCCCACGTCGTAGTTGTTTTCCAGAATGTCGTTTTGGGTAGTGATACGTGTGGCTGCGTCGGTCATCGCGGTGTTGCCACCAATGACCCAAGCCGTTGAGTTTGCCGAGCCGACCGTGCCGCCGATATCGCGGGACGCCGAGATGTAGATTGTGCGGAAGGGGTCGCCATTAACAACGGTGTTCAGTGAAGAGTTAGAGCTGTTGACACCGGCGAGTCCGGCATAGATCGTCGCATCGCTCGCCCAGCCGGCACCAAACGCACTGGTAAGTGTCGAATTGATGTCCAGGAAGTTGATCTGACTTGTGGCATCCGGGCCGGATGCTGCACCGCGGAACTGAGTGGCCGCGCCGAGGTTTGCGTAGACGGTGTTCGTGCTGCCTTCCTTCTGGAAGTAGAGAACCAGGTCTCCGGCGGCATAGAACGAGTTCGCAGCCATTACGGAGGGGGATGCCAGCACAGTGGCGGCCGCCGCCAGCAGGGCGTGGCGTTTGAGTGTGTTAGTGTATTTCATAGTGATGTGTAATTCTTAATCTGGTAGGGGGCTGGCAAAATTTGCATCGTGTCGATAGCCTGTGTTTACAGGCGCCCGGCTTCACATAACTCGGACAGCGGTGGCATGTTGTCCATGAGTTGGGGAGCGCCGATGATTTTGAGGTGAACATTTTGTCACCGATGAGAACGCCATGTGACGAATTCGTTGCATGGTGGGAATTGCCCGACCCCTGCGGGCTAATACGGTCCGTTCCCCGACGCGAATCCCGTCTGGCACACACACGCGATTACACACGCGATTACCCCCTGCTGATTCAATCCATATCAGATACGAACTCAACCATTCATGAAATCCATCTCCACAAGTTTGTTAGCGATCGGTCTCGCCGCCTCCACCGCCATGGCCGATAACACCTTCTATGCTCCCGGTGATCTGGTGCTTTACTTCCAGAAGGAAGGCAGCACGAACACCGTCTACGCAAACCTCGGAAATGCGGCCACTCAGTTCCGTGGCACGGCCGCCGGTTCGTCGGATGGTGTGAACCATGTGAACTTCCTCGATCTCAATGCGACATTGACCACTGCCTTCGGTGGCGGTTGGGCGACGGATCCGACAGTCTACGCCGGATTGGCTGGCGTCAATAGCTCCAGCAGCTCTTCCGTCACCCTGATTAACGGAGATCCCTCCCGCACGATTTACATCTCTTCAGCGCGCGAATCCGTGGGGACCGTAGGTACGGCAAACTCCGAGGCTAGGAATATTCTTGGCGACACCGCGATGACGGATGCAGCGACGCACATTGGCACTCAGAATAATATTTTCGACGTCAACTATAACGTTGCGCAAACCGTTTCTCCGACCAGTCTCTCCCAGATCGACGACCAAAATCCGATCACCGTCACGGATATCGGCACCATCCAAGGTCCGGCCTTCAATAACTTCGCAAGTGGCGTCCAGCAGACGGGCACCGCGGCAACCTTCGGCTCATTCGGAGCGGCAGGAACTGTGAAATTTGCTCTCGATCTCTATCGAATTCTTGCCAGGACCGACATCTCCGGTCAAGTCGGCGGAGTTCGGAGGACCGGTTCCTACGAGGGAACGGTGACGGTGAACGGCGGTGGCATGGTTTCGTTCATTGCGCAAGGCGCGGCAGCTTCATCATATAGCACATGGATGGGTGGATTCCCATCCATCACCGCACCGGCAGATCAATTGGCCTCCGCCGATCCTGATGGCGACGGCCTTAGCAACCTGATGGAATTCGTCCTGGATGGCAACCCGGGTATCGCCGACAATCCATCGGTCGTTCCAGCGCTCACCACGACCAGCACGGACTTCGTGTTTTCATTCAACCGTCGCGATGATTCCGAGGCAAACAACACGCTTCTGTTTCAATATGGCAGCGATCTGACAGGTTGGACGGATGTCGCCATCGGTGCCGCAGGCGGAACAGTGGGCAGTGCCACCGTTGCCATCACTGAAAACACAACCGACCCGGATGCCATCACGGTGACGGTTCCGAAGACCGCCGCCGTCGGTAACAAACTGTTCGGTCGCCTCAAGGTCACGAATCCCTGATTCCGATCTGATCCGATTCCTTTCAACAGCCCTTCCTGTTCCGCGGGAAGAGCTGTTCTGTTTGAAATGGAAAGGGGGCTAACCTCTGCGCCGCTCCAGCAGAATCAGCATCATGAAGGAGAGGAAGAGATTGAGTTCTTCGCGGGGCGTCATGGTTCCAAGTTTGTCGATTTTGAAACGTCCCTCCCAGAATGCGGGTTGTTTGGTGATGCGCATGGCAGGAGTGCCATCGCTGCGGGTGGCGAGATAACTCGGGTGGAAAAAATAACCGCTGAACATGCCGAGGATGGGGATTTCACCCAGCAGTGAATCCATCACCTTGGTCCAGGGGTTTTCCTCCTGAATGGTGAAATCGGGAACGTCGTCACCGGGGTTGAACGTTTCGTAATGTGCCTTCCAGATCGAGCGCCAGCCGCGGCGGCCAACGCTGCCGATCTCGCGGCCAGCCGCATCGGTTGAAAAGTAGCGGGCGGACCAGTCGATCACCTTGTCCGCCTTGATCTCGGCCAAGCGGGTGCCCTGCGATTTGTCGGTCCAGATTTCCACGTGTTCGCGGAACTTGAACATCTTCTGCTTGGTGTGGAGCACCGTGCGGCCCGTCGCATCCGTGACGGTAGCTTGGCTGGCGAGCGCGAGAATTTTGAATGAAAGCGTCAGCGGATACTGGATTCCCTGAAGCTGGCGGGAGATGTCATCAGTCGGCGGGAAAGCAGGCATCGCGGGCGGCGCATAGGGATTCGGGGTGTGCATGAGGTGACGTTAGCCGGGCTAACGAGAACTCGCAAGCCAAGCCCTCCGCGCCTTCTTATTTCCGTGGTCTCGCCGCGACGAAGAGCTGGGCATCGGTCTGCGGGACGACGCCGGGGAAGAGCCGAATTTTCATCTGGACGCTCAGATCTTCGGATCGAATGCGAGCGCCGCAGCCTTGCCCTCCATTTCTTCCCGCAAGCGCGAACACATCATCTCGCAGAGTTCGTTGACGATCGGATCCGCGATGTAACAGACGGTTGTTAGTCCCTCTTTGCGCATGCCGACCATTCCCGTGTCCCGGAGCAGCGCGAGATGCTTGGACACATTCGCCTGGCGGGAACCGGACGCTTCCACGAGTTGGCCGACGGTGTGCTCGCCCCGCATCAGCAGGTTGAGAAGGCGCAGCCGCACCGGCTCGGAAAGCGCGCGGAAGCGGCTGGCGATGAGTTCCAGTGCGAGCGTGGAAAGTTCCCTCGCTGGTTCGTTACTTTTCTTTCGGGACATTTCTGAAGATCGGTTGCCGTATCGCTATATGGCGATATAGTGATCTCGTTCGAAACGAAATCAAGCACCGATCCAATCACCGCAATGCACGCCTCCCATCAACCCATTTCCCCCGTCGAACTCAAGTCCCTGCTCTCCACCGGCTGTTGCCTCGTGGATGTCCGCGAACCGGTCGAGCACGCGGAAGAGCACATCACCGGTGCGAAACTCATTCCGCTTGGCCAGCTTGAGACGCGCGCCGCCGAGATCGACCGGAACGTACCCGTGGTCGTCATGTGCCGCAGCGGCAAGCGTGGCGGCGACGCGTTGAAAACGTTACAGGCCCTGGGAATCACAGAAGCCCGCAATCTGGACGGCGGCATTCTCGCTTGGAAAGCGGCCGGCCTCCCGGTTGGCAAGTCGGCGGAAAAAGTTTTTCCGCTCATGCAGCAGGTCCAGCTCGTCATCGGCCTAGGCGTTCTAACCGGGGTTGTCCTCTCGCTCACCGTGAATCCGAACTGGGTGTTCCTCTGCGCGTTCTTCGGCGCGGGCCTGACCTTCGCCGGCACCACCGGCTGGTGCGGCCTCGCCATCCTGATGTCCAAAATGCCGTGGAACCGCGTGGCCTGCCAAAAATCGTGCTGCAACTCCGGAAACTGAAATTCTCTTTCAATCCATGAAAACCTCTTCACCGAAAACCATCGTCATCGTCGGCGGCGTCGCGGGCGGCGCATCCTGTGCCACCCGCCTCCGTCGCATGGACGAAACTGCGGAAATCATCGTGATCGAGCGCGGGCCTTATGCGTCATTCGCCAACTGCGGGCTTCCCTATCACATCGGCGGTGTCATCGCGGACGAGGACCAACTGCTGGTCGCCAAGGGATCGCTTTTCAAGGAGCGCTTCGGCATCGACCTGCGCACGCGCCACGAGGTCGTCGCCATCGACCGTGCCGCGAAGGAGGTGGAAATACGCGACTTCGCGGAAGACCGGATCTATCGCCAGCGTTACGATTCGCTCGTTCTCGCACCCGGTGCCGCGCCGCTCCGTCCGCCGCTGCCGGGGATCGATCTTCCCGGCATTTTTACGCTGCGCAACATCCCGGACACCCGCCGCATCAAGGAGTGGATTTCCCAACACGCCGCGAAGGCCGCGGTGATCGTCGGCGGTGGATTCATCGGCCTGGAAATGGCGGAAAACCTCAAACACCTCGGACTCGACGTGACGGTGGTCGAGATGCTCCCGCAGGTCATGCCGCCGATGGATCCGGAAATGGTGACGCCTGTGCATGACTATCTAACGGCCAAGGGGATCAAGCTGGCTCTCGGAACCGCCGTCTCCGGATTCGCGAAGTCGGAAGGCCATCTCGAAGTGCTGACGAATGACGGCCCCGCACACCCCGCCGACATCGTCATCCTCGCCATCGGTGTCCGCCCGGAAACCTCGCTCGCCAAGGCGGCAGGACTCACGCTCGGCGAACGGGGGGGCATCCGGGTGAACGAACAGATGCGCACCAGCGATCCGGCAATTTTCGCCGTCGGCGATGCCGTCGAAGTCCGCGACCGCGTCACCGGTGCGTGGACCTTGCTTGCCCTCGCTGGCCCCGCGAACCGCCAGGGCCGTATCGCCGCGGATGTCATCTGCGGTTTGCCCGCGGCATTTCATGGGACCCAAGGCGCCGCCATTTGTGGTGTTTTTGATCTCGCCGTCGCTTCCACCGGAGCCAGCGAGAAAGTCCTGCAACGCGCCGGCATCACGGATTACGAAAAAATCTATCTGCACGCGGGTCATCACGCCGGCTACTACCCCGGTGCTGAGAAAATCCATCTGAAAGTCATTTTCCGCGTCTCGGATGGACTGCTCCTCGGTGCCCAGGCCGTGGGCAAGGCGGGTGTGGACAAAAGCATCGACGTCCTCGCCATGGCCATCCAGAAGGGCGCGACCGTTTACGATCTTGAAGAAGCCGAACTCTGCTATGCGCCCCAGTTCGGCACCGCCAAAGATGCGCTCAACTTCGCCGGAATGATCGCCGCCAACCACCTGCGCGGCGACGACCCGATCCTCCACTGGCAGAGTCCGCAGCTCGTGGACCACGATCTGTTGGATGTCCGCGATCCGGATGAGTTCGCCGACGGCCACGCGCCCGGCGCGCGCAACCTGCCGCTCAACGCGCTCCGGGGATTGCTCGGGGATCTATCAAAAGAGCGGCCGCTGGCCGTTTATTGCGCCGTTGGTGGCCGCGCCCACAATGCCGTGCGCCTCCTGCGCCAGCACGGTTTCAACGCCGCGAATCTATCCGGCGGCTACACGACATTCCTCCACGTCACTCCCGTGGGCAATCCATGAAACGGAAGGGCGATTCGTCGGTGCACCAGCATTTCACCTGTGCTTCGATCAGGTCGCGGATCTGTGCAAGCCGTTCAACTTGGGAACCGGTAACGGCGGATGGATCGGGGAAACTCCAGGTTTGGTACCTGGCGAATCCCGGAAACACAGGGCACCGCTCCGCGTTGGCCTCGTGACAAACAGAAATGACGTGGCTGAACAGTTGACCTGCCCTGAAGAGTTCGAAAACACCTTGGGTTCCTTTCTGGGAAATATCAATGCCGACCTCCAGCATCACCTGAACGACCAAGGGGTTAAGAGTGTCGGGCTCCAGTCCAGCGCTTTCGGCGATGAAATCGTCTGGGCAGAGATGATTGAGAAACGCCTCGGCCATTTGGCTGCGGGCACTGTTATGGACACCTCTGAAGAGGACTTTGGTTTTCACCGTTCGAAATCGCCGGGATTTTAAAATGCAAAGCTTGTCGATAGGTGCCATGGGCGTCTCGTCCATCCAAAGAAGGGATGAGACGGTCCTTCCCTCTATTTGGCTGCGTCGAGCAGACCGGCCGCGTAAGCCTGGAAAACCCGCGCGATCTCATCCCGCACACGGCGGAAGACGGCCATTTGCTCTTCTTCGTTGCCGGTCGCGTGTGCCGGATCGTCGAAGCCCCAGTGATGGCGGTTCATCTGGCCGGGGAACATCGGGCAGGCCTGGTCGGCATTTCCACAAACGGTGATCACGGTCCTCACTTCGTCAGTTAGGAACTCATCCATGTGTTTCGAGTGGTGGCCGCTGATGTCGATGCCGATTTCCTCCATGGCCTTGATGGCAAGCGGATGGACATATCCGGCGGGTTTCGAGCCCGCACTAGCGACTCGGAAATTGTCGTTCAGCGCGGCGCGCAGGATGCCTTCCGCGAGGTGGGAGCGGCAGCTATTGCCGGTGCAGAGGATGAGGATCGCGGATGGTTTCATATGGGAAAGTTGAGAGTTGAGAGTTGAGAGTTGAGAGTTGAGAGTTGAGAGTTGAGAGTTGAGAGGATGAGCGAATGAAAGCCGGGATGAATCCTGCGGTCCGTGGGAGCTGATTCTTGATGTTTCTATCAACCATCAACTCTCCACCATCAACTCCTCTTCCCGTGGGAAAAAACGGCGCTTCAACCAGAATGACACGTGGACGAGCCCGATCAGCACGGGCACTTCGATCAACGGGCCCACGACCGCGGCGAAGGCGACGCCGGACTTGATGCCGAAGACCGCGATCGCCACGGCGATGGCGAGTTCGAAGTTGTTGCCCGCAGCGGTGAAGGCGAGCGTGGCCGAGCGCGGGTAGTCGGCACCGATGCGTTTGGCCAGGAAGAAGCTCGCGAAGAACATGATGGCGAAATAGATCGTAAGCGGGATGGCGATGCGCGCGACATCCAGCGGCAGCGCGACGATCGCGTTCCCTTTGAATGTGAACATCACGACGATGGTGAAGAGCAGCGCGGCGAGCGTGAGCTTCGAGATGCGCGGAATGAATTTCTCGTCATACCATGCCTCGCCTAGCAGAGGGACCAGGATGACACGGCTGAGAATACCTGCGGCAAACGGGATGCCAAGATAGATCATCACACTCCAGAAAATGTCTGACATGACGACCGGCACAACCTTCCCCTCCAGTCCGAAATGCGGTGGGAGAATGGTGATGAAGAGCCACGCGTAGGTGCTGTAAAGCAGGATTTGCAAGATGCTGTTGAGGGCGACGAGGCCGGCGGCGTATTCCCGGTTGCCCTTGGCGAGGTCGTTCCAGACGAGCACCATGGCGATACAGGGCGCGATGCCGACCAGGATCAGTCCGACCATATAGTCCGGGTGATCGTGCATGAAGGTGAATGCTAACAAAACCATGAGCAGCGGGGCGACGATCCAGTTCTGCACCAGCGCCAGTGCGAGGATGCGGGGGTTGGCGAAGACCTGGGGCAGCCGCGAATACTTCACCTTGGCGGGCGGCGGATACATCATGAGGATCAGCCCGATGGCAATGGGCAGGTTCGTCGTGCCGACGGTCATTGGCGCGAAAAACGCCTCGGGGTCGGAAATGGCGAAATGCGCGAGCGCGACGCCGAGGCTCATGGCCACGAAGATCCAGACCGTGAGATAACGGTCGATGAAGGACATGTTTTTGGCGACGGCGTCGGACATGGGAGTGTTGTGTTAGCAGCAACCTGTAGGTCCACAGCATGGGGATTTCCCGCCGATGGCGGGCAAACGGTTCAGCGACGGAAGTCCGCAGAGTTCCGGGGCGAGGCACTCGGTGTGTTTGTTCGCGAGTTTCAGGATGACGGCATCATCCGTTAGTTCATGGTCATCGATGGTGTATTGGGAAATGACGCGGTCTTCGTATTCGATTTCCACGGGAATGGAATCGTCTGGCAGGAGCGATTTCGCCTTTTCGAGGATGGAGGCCATTTTTCCCGTTTCGATGCGGTGGTCGTAGTCCTCGCCGACCCAGATCTGGAGTTGGCAGGTGGTGGTTTCCCTGAGTTTGCCGCCGCAATCGAGGAAGGTTTTGTGGAGGTGGCCGACTTCGGTGACGTGGAAGGAAACTGGTACGGCGTTTCCATCAGGCAGCGCAATGCGGAAGTAGCGGTGGGAGTGCTCGGTGAGCAGGGATTTGAGTTCGTTGAGTTTCATGGCTTTACAAGTGCTCTAACTGACAATGTTTTCGGGCCGGGGCAGCAACTGTTCTCGCGTTTGGCGAGACGCTGGACCGCGCGGCTCGCATCGGTTTCCAAAATGGCTTCGTTGGATTCGTTGAAGAATTCCGCCAGCGATTGAATGAGCTTCCGGTAGTCGGGGTGGATTTGGAAATAGGTCCACTTCTCGCACTTCTCACTCTCGAGCAAGCCGGCCTTGCGGATGATTTGGACGTGGCTGGAAACCGACGATTGCGGCATTTCCAGAATATCCGCGAGTTCGCAAACGCAGAGGGCGTCATCGAGCACTAGCCGAATGATTCTCCAGCGGGTGGAATCGGCGAGCGCGCGTGAAAAAATAACGATGTTTTCCGTCACGGGAAATAACGTAACGAGGATATTCGTTGTGACAAGCAGGAAATGGAACGGACCTAAATTGGCCGTCGGTGATTCCGGTGCTCTCTTCAAGGGCTGGAATCGCAACTATTTGAAAATCAGTAGGATCTGTCAAAAGGAACGGTCCTTGCCGGGGACCGATCCTTTTTGAATACGGAACGCTCCTTCGAGCGAACGGAACGACAGATTTCCCATGCGGACGTTGGGAAAGCGTTCGGGGACCATCCGCTCGCCAAAAGGATCGATGACGGATCGAAAAGGAACGATCCGGTCCGCGAAAAGAGCGCTCCGCAAGGATTGCGGAGCGTGGGATGCAACTGCCGGAGCGATCCGACTCGGCTGTGGTGGATCAGTAACTCCGGCCCCAGATCGCGCGGGTGGCGGTTTCCTGTCCGGTCAGGAGGCATTTGCCACCTGTTGCGGGCAGTTTGACACCTTCGATCGGCAGGCAGCGGATGGTGATTTTGTGCTGCTTGGAAAGCTCTTCTTCCTGCTCGCGGGTGCCGGCCCACGGGGTGCAAAGCCAGCCGGGATTTTCATTTGCCCAGTGGGCATGGAAAGCGGCCAGATCATCGCAAGGAGTGATGTTCGCGTCGCGGAAGGTGGTGGCGCGGGCGAGCAGAGAATCGTGGATTTCCTCTAGGATGTCCTTGGCGCGTTGGATGAACTCATCCTTTTCGGAAAATTGTTTTTCGGAAACGGCTTGGTCGCGGCGTTGCACGCAGACCTTGCGGGTCTCGATGTCGCGCGGGCCGATCTCGATGCGGATGGGCACGCCTTTTTTGATCCACTCCCATTTTTTGACGCCGCCGTTGAGATCGCGGGTGTCGACATGGACGCGGAGGGGATCGCCTTGGAAGCACTGATGGCGCAGTGTTTCGGCGAGCGCCTGGCAGGCATCGAGCACGCCTTTTTTCGTATCTTCCTTGGGCGTAATGGGCAGGATCACGATCTGTTGGGTGGCCACGCGGGGTGGGAGGATCAGACCGTCGTCGTCGGAATGCGCCATAATGAGCGTGCCGATGAGGCGGGTGGAAACGCCCCATGAGGTGGTGTGGGCGTGCTGAACCGTGCCGTCGCGGCCGGTGAAGGAGATGTTCTGCGCCTTTGAGAAATTCTGGCCGAGGTAGTGCGAGGTACCGGCTTGGATGGCCTTTTTATCCTGCACCATCGCCTCGACGGTGAGGGTCATATCGGCTCCGGGGAAACGCTCGTTCTCGGTTTTTTCACCCGGGATGACGGGAATGGCGAGGTGCTCGCGAAGGAATTCCTCATACTGGCTGTGCATCAGACGGGTTTCGTCGATCGCTTCCTGCTGGGTTTCGTGAGCGGTGTGGCCTTCCTGCCAGAGGAACTCGGCGGTGCGGAGGAAAAGCCGAGGGCGCATTTCCCAGCGCATGACGTTGGCCCATTGGTTGATGAGCAGGGGAAGGTCGCGGTAGGATTCGATCCAGCGGGCGAAGGCGGCTCCGATGATGGTTTCCGAGGTCGGGCGAATGACGTAGGGCTCGGCGAGTTCCCCGGACGGGATCATTTTCGTTTTGCCGGTGACCGGGTCTTTCACTGCTTCGAGGCGGTGGTGCGTGACCACGGCGCACTCGGTGGCGAATCCCTCGGCGTGCTCGGCTTCCTTTTCCAAATAGGAGAGGGGAATGAGCAGCGGGAAATAGGCGTTTTGGTGGCCGGTCGCCTTGAAACGGCGGTCAAGCTGCTGCTGGATGAGTTCCCAAATGCCGTAGCCCCACGGCTTGATCACCATGCATCCACGTGTTTCCGAGTTCTCTGCGAGATCGGCGGCTTTAATGACTTGCTGGTACCACTCAGGGAAATCCAGGGCGCGGGTGGGGGTGATGGCGGTCTTTTCTGCGGACATGGTTGCTGGGGCAAATAGGAATCACGGAGCGGGGGAAAGAGCATTAAAAATCTGCGGCCACACGGGAGTTTCCACTTGTGAACGATCGGTTTTTTCTATCAGTCTGTCATGATGGAAAACAGGCAAAGCGCAGGCAGGTTTCTCCCATCGCAGGTTTACCGCCGCTGGAAATGGTCGGTGCGCTTCGGACTGCTGATCGTCCCGATGCTGTTTTTGCTCTCGGAAGGGCCCGTCCTTTTTCTCACGCCGAGCAAATACGGGAGCACCGTACTCCTGGAAATTGAGAATGGCCGCACACCTCAGGAAAACGCGAAATTACTCCAATCTTCCCAGATTATCGAATCGGTGGTCAGGGGCCTGGGGCTAAGCCAGCGTTGGAATGTGGACACCGATACGGCGGAAATAATCCTGCGCGAAAATACTGAAGTGAAGGTGGTCCCTGACTCCCGTCTGATCGAAATTTCCGTCACCTCCGTGAAAAAGGATCTGGCGAGGGATATTGCCAAAGCTATTCCGCAAAACCTCTCAAAACTGGAAGGGGACAGGCTGCTTCGGGAAAACAGCTCGAAAATCGCTAAAATGGACCGACTGATCGACGAGGCGTCCGACGCGTCGGCGGTCAAAGCAGTCGCCATCACCAAGATAGAGAAACTCCACGGCCCGGAATCATCGGATTCCGCAGTGCTGCGGGAGCTTGAGCGGGCGCGCCGGGCCTCGCTGGTCGCAGACGCTGAAGTCGAACGGCTGGAGGTTTTGCGCGCCGAGATAACCAAGGGATCCATTAATCTGGAGCCCCGTCTGATCATCCATACCGAGCCCCAGATTTCTGATAAACCCACGAATCCCAAGTGGGGAGCAGCGCTTGATGAGCTGCTTCTCCAAGCTCTGGCAGTCGGGTTGGTCACCGCATTGTTCCTGCCCTACCTGTGGGAGCTCGCTTTTCCCTGGCAAAAGGGATATCAAATTCATGGTAATCTCATTCAAGATGTGTGAGTTACATGTCATTTAAAGAAATCCCAAGTTGGGGGTTTGACAGAGGGGAGGCAACTTGTCTTACTGAGTTTCTAAGGTAATAAAACCCATTGCGCGCATGAGCGAAAACGAAAACCAACCACCAGCTCCGTCCAAGCAAACGTCGAGTGTCCCTCTCAAAAAGGAAACCGTCCGAGTCACCTTGAAGGCGGCCGATGCTCCTCCAGCAGTTCCATCGGCTACCGTGCCGATGGCACCACCGGTCAAGCCTCCCGTTCCTACTGCTCCTCCGACTCCTACCGTCTCAGGAGGCGCTCCGCGTCCGCCAGCTCCTGCTCCAACCATCCCGCTTCGCACCGCTGGAGCCCCAACCATGGCACCGGCTCCTACGATCCGCCTCGCCACTTCGGCTGCTCCAGCACCTGTCGGCGCTCCAAAGCCTACTGTAGGAGCACCCACCATGGCGCTTCCAAAGGCAACCGTGCAGCTTCAGGCTCCGACTCAGCCTATTGGCACCTCGTCCGCACCTCCACAATTCGGAACGCTTCAAGGCTCCGATGAGGACGAAGACGAAGAGGGCGGCGAAGGCATTGTCAACATCCTCTCGATCGTCGGTTTCATCGCGGCTCTCGTGGTGCTGGCTTTCCAATTGAAGACCGCCAGCACATGGATCGGTGCCGATGACAATCCGAAGAAGGGCGAATGGTCGCAACTCATGGAATAACCCATCAATCCTCAAGAAATCATGATTCTTCCTATCATTAATATCATTCTGGCAGGCGCAGCCCTTTATTTAGCAATGGTTGCCTGCGGCATGCCCGTAGGCTGACCGCACGTTTCGAGAAAATCGATTTAGGAAAGAGCCGCCTCGCATTCGTGTAGGGCGGCTCTTGACGTTTTGGCAATCTGGTTCAAAGTCCCCGCATGGCTCTGAACCTTACCGACGCAAATTTTCAATCAGAAGTAATCGACTCCGATCAGCCTGTCCTCGTGGACTTTTGGGCTGAATGGTGCGGTCCTTGCAAAATGATCGGTCCAGTGATTGATCAGGTCGCCACCGAACTCGATGGCCAAGCCAAGGTCGGCAAGGTGAACGTTGATGATGCCCGCGAATTGGCCGTTAAATACAACGTGCGTTCCATTCCGCTGCTCCTGTTCTTCAAGAACGGAGAGGTGAAGGACCAGATCGTCGGCGCAAGCGTCACAAAGGACCAACTCAAGGCGAAGCTGCTCGCTTTGGCATAAGACCGTTGATTTTCAAAATTCGATGAGAGGCCGATCCGGGAAATCCCGGATCGGCCTTTTCGCTTATCAGAAAGGGTAAACTTGTGGCCCTTTTCTTTGCCTTTGTAGTTAAAGATCCGCACATGATGTACGTAGTTCTACCTATATACATGAAAGCGGATTTTGGGGAATATCCAGTCCTTCACTGTATTCCGTCCAACGGATCCTCTCCCCGGAGGGATTTGAAAGACGGCATCGTGTGTGGATTGCTGTTATTAATCCGTGTCGTTCGTCCGAAAACGGACGGACGGCACGGAAATAGGAATGCCCCATCGGCGGGGGGGCGATAAGGAAGGATGCCCCCGTCCTGACTATCCGGCAGTCTCCGCCTCTTGTGGGGAACGAATGGAGGGACGTGGTGTCCAGGTCTTGCTCTGAGCAAGGGATGGGATCACGTTGGAAAAATGAAAGCGGTGGTGTCGATCATGAAGGGCCTTCAAGCAGGAGGCGGCTTGTGATGTCGACAAGGTCAACCAGTCCTTATGAAGAGCTCCTTTTTCTAAGAGCACTCGGTGTCGGTTTTGCCGTTGCTGGGATAGCCGGATCCTTTGGGCTCTGTTTTTTCGGTGAGAAAAGACGAGGCAGGATAGGAGGACTATTGTTGATTCTGGGGCTTCTCACGGCGCTCTATCTCACGCCGACTGGGATTCATCGTTAGACGTTTAAACAAAAAAGCCCCTCGTTTGTACGAGGGGCTTCATGATGGAAACGGGCGAAATAAAATTCGCGGGCCGTTGATTAGCGGACGGCGCGGTCTTCGGTGCCTTTTTGTGCCCGCTTGCGGACGTTGGCGTCGAGGATGCGCTTGCGCAAACGGATGTTGAGTGGGGTGGCTTCGACGAGTTCGTCGGCATCGATGTATTCGATGGCGCGTTCAAGTGAGAAACGCAGCGCAGGGGTGAGCTTGGAGGTCTTGTCCTTGCCCGATGAGCGCATGTTGTCGAGGTGCTTTTCCTTCACAGGATTCACCGGAAGATCGCCCACACGTGGGTTTTCTCCGACGAGCATGCCGCCGTAAACCGCATCGCCGGGAGCGACGAAGAGGACGCCGCGATCTTCGAGCGTTTGCAGGGAGAACGGAGTGGCGGTGCCGGAATCCATGGAAACGAGCGTGCCCGTCGTGCGGTTCTGGATGTCACCGGCATGCAAGGCATATTCCTTGAACAAGTGGGACATGATGCCGTGACCGGAGGTCAGGTTGACGAGCTCGGTTTCGAAGCCGATCAGGCCGCGGGTAGGAATGGTGGCTTGGATGAAGACGCGGCCGGAGGCCTCGGTGTCCATGTGCTCCATGAGGCCCTTGCGGTTCATGAGGATCTTGAGGATGCCTTGGGTGTAGTCGCCCGGAGCTTCGACGTAGAGCGTTTCGTAAGGTTCGAGAAGCTTGCCGTTGTCGTCGCGGCGATAGATCACGACCGGACGGGAAACGAGCACTTCGAAGCCTTCGCGGCGCATTTGCTCGACGAGAACGGCGATCTGCATGGCTCCGCGGGCGGAGACGTTGAAGACGCCGGAAGTGTCGGTGTCTTCGACGGTGATGGAGATGTTGGTTTTCAACTCGCGCATCAGGCGCTCACGGATGGCGCGGGAGGTGACGTGCTTGCCTTCTTTGCCGGCAAGTGGGCCGTCATTGATCGAGAACTGCATCGAGACCGTTGGCGGGTCGATGGCGACGAAGGGAAGGGGCTCCTGGTCGGAGGTGCCGGCGATGGTTTCACCGATGTCGATGTTTTCGATACCAGCGGCGATGCCGACGATGCCGCCTGCGCCGCAACCTTCGGAGTCAGCGGTGGAGAGGCCGGAGTAGGTGAAGGTTTTGAGGACCTTCGATTGAACTTTCGTTCCGTCCTGGCGGAGAAGGAAAACGGTGTCGCCCTTTTTCACGCTGCCGCCGAGAACCTTGCCGACTGCGACGCGGCCGACGTATTCATCCCACTCGATGTTCGAAACGAGCATGAGGAAAGGAGCTTCAGGATCGGCCTTTGGAGCAGGGATGTGCTCGATGATTTTCTTGAGAAGAGGGATGCAATCCTTCCGCTCGTCATCCGGGTGGTCCATGAAATAGCCGTCACGGGCGGAACCGTAGCAGAAGGGGGCATTGAACTGCTCGTCGTCAGCGTCGAGGTCGAGGAAGAGTTCGAGGACTTGATCGTGGACCTTGAGAGGAGTGGCGAGCGGGCGGTCGATCTTGTTGATGACGACGATCGGCTTGAGGCCTTCCTGCATCGCCTTGCGGAGCACGAAGCGGGTTTGTGCCTGTGGGCCGCCGGATGCATCGACGACGAGGAGCACGCCATCGACCATTTTCATAACACGTTCCACTTCAGCGCCGAAGTCGGCGTGTCCTGGCGTATCAACGATGTTGATGGTGTATCCTTCCCAGAGAATGGCGGTGTTTTTCGCCTTGATGGTGATGCCCTTTTCGCGCTCGAGATCCATGGAATCCATTGCCCGCTCAGTGGTGGCTTGGTTTTCACGATAAGTGCCGCCGGCTTGGAGAAGCTGGTCAACAAGGGTGGTTTTCCCATGGTCAACGTGGGCGATAATGGCGAGATTTCGAATTTTCAGAGACATGGGAACAAGTGGATATGGTACGGCCTCCGCGAGAAGGGGGGCGGGCTATGCACGTTTTTTTCCGGGATGGCAAGGCGGGATTCCGTGAAAAATTCCGAAAGGTGGCGGAAAACGGCGATTTATCGGATATTCGCGCTGCTGGAACCAATCTGCCTGAATGATTTCCGCCGTTCTTTCGCTTGGAGGAAGATTACGACGAAAAATGAAATCGTCAGGAGGAAAATGGAAAGGAAAAGACCTTCCAGCATCGTGATGGCGTAGATTTTGGAAAAACCAGCGTGGATTCCGAAACTGCGCGTTGAAAAACCTGGTCGAAGAGATCCGATGATCGATTCCACAATATTAACCGCGAAGTTGCCGCATAAGAAGTCGGGCGAAGCCATCAGGGCTGGAGTGAAGGTGGTGAGAAGTGACAGGCCAGCAATCCAAGAGCGGACTTTCGCGCCCGCTTTGAGCGCTCGCGTGAGTATGTTTCTTTCGTCCGAAAGCGGACCCGGCAGGGAGGTGAGCATGGCATAAAGTACGATGAAGCTGCCAACACCACACAGCATCGCGAAGATGGCTGTTGGGTTTTCCGACAGTTCCAGACAGAAAAGCGCGATCACAAAGCTCGGCGTTGCATTCACAGCACAATGAAAAGTCCAAAATCGAAGGTGGCGCGGAAATACGGCGGGAAATGACGATGCTTTCATGGAAGTCCGGAATTTCTAGCCTCCATCCGTGAACGCCTGATGAAGTCAGTGTGAAATCTCCCCCAGATTCCAATCAGCTCGTTCTTTCTTGTCATCGGCCATCCGCCCCGCAAACCTGCGGACAGTTTTAAATCATCCTTCCCATGTCTATCATTCTCGGCTGCATCTTGGGCTTCGTCCTCTGGTTTCTCATGCGCTACCTCGTCTCGGGGATCTACACCGTCGCCCAGAACGAACGCGCGGTGAAAACCAGCTTCGGCCGCGCCGAGCGGGTCGGCAATCTGACCACCCTCGACGATCCGATTTCCGATCCGCTCAATCCGGACCAGAAAAGCCGCTACGTTTACCCACAGGTCCGCGTCATCCAACCTGGTGGTCCGTATTTCAAATGGCCATGGGAGCGCATTCACAAAATCTCCGTCGCCACCGAAACTGTGAACATGGCGTGGGACCCAGAGGACTCATCCGCCAACTATAACGGCACCATGCTCGAAGCCGTCACCAAGGACCAGCTCAACACCGGCCTCACCGGCCAAATCCGTTACCGCGTTTCCGAGCGCAACCTCTACGCTTTCATCTTCGGCATCAAAAACCCCTTCGCTCACGTCATGGGCTACTTCGTCTCGGTGCTGCGCGAGAGGATCGCCAATTTCGAGGCGCCCGCCATCCCTAACGAAGACGGTAGTCCTGACAGCGCCGCCGTCATCGGCATTTCCATCAATGATCTCCGGAAAAACCTCCGCGATCTCAACGAGCACATGGACAAGGAATGCCTCTCGTCCGCCGCCCGTTACGGCATGGTGCTCGACGCCACGCTCATCACCGGCATCGATCCACCGCCTGAAGTTGAATCCGCGCTTGCCGCCATTAACACCGCATACAACCAGGTTTCCTCAGATATCTCGCTCGCCCAAGCTTCCGCTGACCAGAAAATCGTCCAGTCCAAGCGCGCCGTCGAGATCGAAACCCTCAAGGCTCAGGCTGAGGTCGAGCCGCTCGTCCGTCTCGCCGCCCAGCTTGCCGATTTGAAACGCCACGGCCCCGATGCCCTCCGCGCCTACATCCGCAATGTCCGTCTCTCGCTCTTCGACAAAGCCCATCAAGTTTTCGTGGAATCCAAAAAATGAACTTCCTCATCGCCTTCGCCATCACCTTCGTCGGGTGCTCCATCGCCGTTCCGATTCTGTTGGGAATTTGCCGCGCCCTCGGCCTCTATGCCATCGTCAACGAGCGCCAGTGCAACGTTTATGTGCTCTTCGGAAAAGTCCTCGCCACCATCGACGAGCCCGGCCTGCACATTCTGTTATTCAAACTCGGCCCCGCCGCCTTCATCGTGAATTGGCTCGGCCAATGTCACATCCTCGACATGCGGCTGGACCAGGAATACCTCCGTAGCCAGCCGGTCAACTCCGAGGAAGGCGCACCTATGGGCATCGGCATTTGGCATGAAATGTTCATCAGTGATCCGGTTTCCTATCTCTTTAAAAACAGCGATCCGCGCGGCTCCCTCTCCGCCAACGTCAGCAACTCCGCCGTCCGCTGTCTCAGTAACATGCCACTCAGCACCATGATGGTGAACCGTCACGCGATGAGCGACACTGTCCGCAACGAAGTCTCGCCGAAATCCCACGAATGGGGCTATAAGCTCGGTTCCATCTACATCCGGAAGGTCCACTTCCGCGACATCGGCATGATCCGCCAGATCGAGAGCAAGGTCGTCAACCGGCTCCGCCAGGTCACCTCCGCGATCAAGCAGGACGGTGCCAACCAGGTCAGCATTATCACCAGCACCGCCGAGCGCCAGGCTGCCGTTGAGTTTGCCAAAGCCGCCGCCATCCGGCCGCAAATCGTCGGGGAATCGCTGCAGAAAATCTCCCAGGATCGGGAAGTTTCCGAAGCCATGTTCGAAATCCTGGAAACGCAGAAGGTCGTCAGCAGCGGTGCGAAACTCACCGTTCTCCCCCAGAACGGAGAATTGCTAGCCCAGCTCATCGCAGGCCACCCGGATAAGGCGGCCTCCGCAGGTCCGCCGTCGATCGCGTAACCCGGAGAATCCAGAGCCTGCGCTCGCAGTCACCCCAAGGAGCGGCGGAATCTGTCCCGCCGATGCCCATGAGAAGCCAATGAGGTGAGAGGATCGCTTTTCATTGTCCCCACATGGACAGGGCGATCCGATATCGCCCCTCCGTGCCTCCGATGGGGCACCTTCCAAGAATTGTATGTAGTCTAACCCTTGAGGGTGTCTTCGTTACGCTCCGAAGACACCCCCAAGGGTTGGACTACGAACGCAAGAGGCAACTGCTAGGATCATCCATCACGTCATTTCCAGTTTGCGCTTCCGGAAGCGGCGCTTTATTTGGGTGAAATGGTATGATGGATCGAAAATACGTAGAGCATGCCGAAAGCCCCCCATGTGAAGGAGAAAATGCGCAGCGCCAGAGTGACCGCTGATCGGGGGCGAAATTGAAAGGCGAGGTGGTTGAGCAGCAACATGGAGCTGGCGATAATGCTCCCGAATCGATCTCCGTGGGAATGTGGCGGCGTGTGATCAAAAGATGGAGACCGTAGGAAAGCAACGCGCAGAGGAGCAGCAAGAATCCGTACCGGTAGACTGGAAACCACTGGCTTCCGGCCATGGAAATCCACGGAAAACTCAGCTTTTCAGCGCGAGATCCAAAGGTGTCAGAATGGTTTGATCGAGCACCGGCGTTGCTGATTTTTCCCAACCGGCGGGCGGCTCGGGCAAATTCACCCAGCTCCGGCAGCCGCCGTGACTTTTTTGATAGGGGAATTCCCATGGTTCGGCGAGTTCACTCACGCGCACAAGGGCGACGTGGATGCTTCCGGATGCCATGCCTTTGCCTTCCCAATCGAAGCGATCGCGGACGGTTTGTTCCGAATAAATGTGGAAAGGCTCCAGGGCGGCGACCTTTTCCCAGTCAGTTAGGGTGATCGCCCATAGCGCTTCGGCGTGGTGGGTGATCCGGATGATGTCTCCGGGCTGCCACTCGGGCATGACTTTCACGTCACCTTCGCGCACCTGATCGCCTTGGGCGTGGAAGCGGGTAGGGAAGAGAAAAAAGGATTCGTGGGCGAAGGAGAATCCCTCACGTCCTTCGTGAATCCCGCCTTTGCGCAGGATCACCGACTGTCGTCCGCTCTTGAGTGCGTCGCAGACGACCTGCCATTCTTTAAAGCCGATGGTTTCCATTTGAGAGCGAATCAACCCAGATCGTCCGCCGTGACGGACGTTTGCTCACGCGAGCCGAGAATGCGGGCCTGAACAATCACCCGTTCCGGAGTGTCGTCGAAGCGGTAGCTATGGCAGTTCGGACACAAGGCGGCTCCGCTGCCGACAATCGAATCGCAACCTTCACAGACCTTGTAGCCTGAAGGATTCTTGGCGATTTTTGCGGCCGCAGCAGCGCGGTTGGGTGGAGTTGGTTCTGGCATGGCGATAATGAAAAAAGCGGTACCGGTGAACCGGTCCGCTTGTTTCGTTGAGTTTCAGGAAACTGGTTGACCGACCAATCAAGCGATGGCGGCGATCGCCTTCGCTGTCTTGCTCTTCAGGTTAGCAGCTTTATTCGGGTGAATCAAGTTGCGCTTGGCTGCTTTGTCCGCGACGGAGGAAAATGCGGAGCTGGCTTCGGTGGCGGCGGCTTTGTCGCCGGATGCGATCGCGGTGAGCACCTTCTTGCGAAGGGTCTTCAAGCGGCTTTTTTCAGCGCGGTTGCGCTCGGTCCGAACGACGGTTTGACGGGCACGCTTGATTGAAGATTTGTGATTGGCCATGATGGTAGTTTAGAAAAAAATCAGTCGCCTGAAGGCGGGCGGCGGAAGATAGGAATTTCGATGCAGGTGTCAAGCTTGTGTTTCAAGGAATCACGAGTTCCTCGCAATACCGCCGATTTTTCCTGCTGAGGCGGAGTCTTGGTTGGTCTTTTTGGCTTGAATGGAACCTCGGATCACGAAGACATCGGCCCCTGTGCCGACCCGGTTGTAAAGATCGGCGACATCCTTGCTGCCCATGCGGATGCAGCCGAAAGAGGCGGGCGAGCCAAGGCGGCATTCTTCGGGCGTGCCGTGGATATAGATGGTGCGGCGGAAAGCGTTCTGATTGCGGCTTTCGGTGCCGGTTAGCCAGAGGATGCGTGTGACGACCGGGTCACGGCCGGGTGCGTTCGGGACGATGACTTCTCCGGTCGCACGGCGGTTTTTGAAAACGCTGCCGATTGGTGCGTCCGCGCCGATTTTTTTGGCAACCTGAAGATGGCCCAGCGGTGTGCAGTTGCTATTGGGGCGATCGCCGACTCCGAATTTGGAAGTGGAGATTTTGTAGGCTTTGACTGGGGTGCCATCCCGGACCAGGAGCAGTTTCTGATCAGTCACGCTGACGATCATTTTGTTCCGGTTGTCCTTGCCGAAAGTTAGGGAATCAGTCCCGCAGCTGGAGAGTCCGACCGCAGCCAGAAGGCTGGCGGAAGCGATGATGACAAAACGCGGCAGTGTGAATCCTGGCATGGTTAGATCAAGGTGCTTTTCGATTTATAATCTTATCGGCTGGTTCAGCAGGGCCGGATGGCAGCAAACGAACCAAGGAAGATAACGACGTATAAAAGAAACCGACCGGAAATGGAAGCAAAAGAATCGCCGAAGTCCAACGGCCTTGCGCGGCGGCTTCGACGACGATGAAGAGGAAGAAGAAACCGAAGAGCAGTTCGATGAAGGGTGTTAGGGTTTTCATCGCCTTGTAGCTGCTCTTTTTCCAGTCACTGCGTTTTGCTTGGCCGATGCCGTATTTGGGCGTGCGGATGAAAGCGGTCTGGTGATTGAAGAGGGCTTCGAGAACAGCTTTTGCATTGCTGATCGACATCCCGATGCCGAGCGCGAGAAGCAGCGGCAGGTAAGGGATTTCCTTCCACCAGGAACCGGGGCGCAGCGCTTTTTGGGAAACGAGGTAGAAGACGACGACGGAGACCGACGAGAAGAAGAAGATCGGAATGGTGATGATATAATAGGTGAACTGGCCGAACAGCTTCGGTGTGTGCTGATTCGGATAGATCAGGAAGCAAAGGATGATGAGAAGCAGGTAGGCGAAATTCGAGGTGAGGTGCGCCGTGGCTTCCATTTTGATGAAAAGCGGGACGTCGGCGCGCCAGATGGCGGGAAGAACTTTTTTGCAAACCTGGATGGAGCCCTTGGTCCAGCGGTGTTGCTGGCTCTTGAATCCGTCCATGTCGACGGGAAGTTCGGCAGGGGTTTCCACATCGTTGAGGAAAATGAAGCGCCAGCCATTGAGTTGGGCGCGGTAGCTGAGGTCCATGTCCTCGGTGAGCGTGTCGTGTTCCCAGCCGCCGGCGTCTGCGATGCAGGATTTTCGCCAGATGCCGCCGGTGCCGTTGAAGGTGAAAAAGCGGCCGGAGCGGTTGCGGGCGGTTTGCTCAAGTTCGAGGTGACCGTCGAGGAACATCGCCTGGATGCGGGTCAGTACGTTGTAAGTGCGGTTGAGGTGGCCCCAACGCGTTTGGATCATGCCGATCTTGTCATCGGAGAAATAGTGGATCGTTTTTTGGAGGAGATCGGGATTTGGAACGAAATCCGCATCGAGAATGAGGAGGTATTCGCCTTTGGCGAAGCGGGTGCCGTTTTCCAATGCGCCAGCCTTGTAGCCGGTGCGGTCCGTGCGGTGGATATGCTCGGCATCGAAACCACGGGCTTTCAAGCGCTCGATTCCGGCCCGGCAGATTTCCACCGTTTCATCCGTGGAGTCGTCCAAAAGCTGGATCTGCATTTTGTCCTGCGGGTAATCCAAGGCGGAAACCGAGTCCAGAAGTCGGTCCACCACGTGCATTTCATTGAAAACCGGCAGTTGAATGGTCACCAAGGGCAGATCCGTGAAAAGCGCCTTCGGTTGAGGGCGCTTGCTGGCGTGCTTCAGATAAAGGAAAACGATGGTCAAACGATGCGAGCCGTAGCCAGCGAGACCGATGAGAACCAGCATGTATGAGGCATACCAAAGAGGCGAGGACCAGTCCATAGGATGAGAGAAACGTTGTTTTGAAGCGGGTGATCCGAGCGCTCGGAAGTGAGGAGGGGTGGTGCTCGGCGGACTGGCAAATGATTCAGGATCAAGCGCCAGACGCCGCAGGCAAGCAGGAAAACCTGCCCAGGTCAAGCCTCAAGTCGGGAAGGGAAAACTGTTTGATTACGGCCAGAAAACCGTTTGTCCCAACCTGCGGCGGCTCCATTACGGAGCCGTTGGGGCTGGATCTTCCAACGATTTTGGCAAAAAACGATGGCCTCACCGACGGCCAACCGTCTCCTCTCAAAGCAAGCGGGACCGGAGCAAGTCGGTGACTTGCTTGGGGTTCGGCTTGGTGGTGGCAGATTTCATGACCTGGCCGGTGAGGAAATTGAGGAGCTTTTCGTTGCCGGCCTGGACCGCAGCGACTTCGGTCGGGTTATTAGCGATGACCTGATCGACGAGACCTTCGAGTTCGCCGGCTTCGGCGGGTTTGAAGCCGAGGGCATCCGCAATTGCGGCGGGGTCTTTTTCCGGAGCATCGAAGAGGACGGTGAAAACTTCCTTAGCTTGGTTCGCAGCGAGAGTGCCGTTTTCGACGAGTAAAAGAAGCGCGCGGAGTTTTTCGGGGGCGACCGGGCAATCATCAATGCCGAGACCACGCTCGTTCAGGGTGCCCAGAAGGTTGTTGATAATGAAGTTGGCGACCTTCTTGCCGGGAATGGCGGCGTCGGTAACGGCTTCGAAGTAGGAGGCGAGGTGCTTGTCCGAGGAGAGCACGGAGGCATCGTATGCGGTGACTCCGAGGTCGTTTTCAAAACGCGCGGAAAGCTGGTGCGGCAGCTCGGGGACCAGCGGGCGGACTTTGGCCAGCAGTGGCGCGGTCTCGATGGGAAGCAGGTCCGGGCAGGAAAAATAGCGGTAATCGTGGGCGTCTTCCTTGGTCCGCATCATTTGGGTTTCGCCACGGTCGTCGTCCCAGCGGCGGGTGGATTGGATCTGCGGGATGCCGCGGTTGAGCTCCTCGGTCTGGCGCATGATCTCGAAATGGATGGCGCGGCGGATGGCGGAGATGGAGTTGAGGTTCTTCAATTCCACTTTGGAACCTAAGGGATCAGACGCGTTTTTGCGCAGCGAGATGTTCACGTCGCACCGGAGCTGGCCTTTTTCCATGTCGGCATCCGCGACGTCGCCTTGCTGGAGGATCATCTGGAGCGAGCGGAGGTAGGCGAAGGCTTCCTCACCGGATTCGAGATCCGGCTCGGTGACGATTTCCATCAGCGGCGTGCCGGCGCGGTTGAAATCGATGAGTGAGGAGTTTCCGAGGTGAGTGGATTTTGCGACGTCTTCCTCGAGGTGGATGCGGTTGAGGCGGACGACCTTGCCGGGCTTGGCGATGTTTTTGCGGACGTCGGTGGGATAGCAATGATCGTAAAGCGGGACGCCGCCACCGATGCAGAGGGGGAGATCCATCTGGGTCGTCTGATAATTCTTCGGCATGTCCGGATAGAAATAGTTCTTCCGGTCCCACTTCGAAATTGCCGGTGATCCGCAGCCGAGCATGAGACCTGTGAGCAGGGTTTTCTCGATGGCGTGCTGGTTGAGAACCGGGAGCGCGCCGGGAAGGCCGAGGCAAACGGGGCAATTGTGGGTGTTCGGCGTATCGCCAAATGAAGTGCGGCAGGAGCAGAACATTTTGGTGGCCGTTTTAACCTGGGCGTGGACTTCGAGGCCGATGGTGACGAGATAGGGCATGGGAAGAAGTTGATAGTGGATGGTTGATTGTTGATGGGAAGAGGAAGATGGCGATGGAGGGATTCTTTTCTTTCCATCAACCATGAACTTTCAACCATCAACATTCTTGAAATTCACAGACTGAGATCTTTGATGATTTTTTTCACGGTGGGATCTGCAAGGGCTTTGGTGAGGAGGGGATGGCGGAGGAGTGTGCCGAAGTTTCCCTGGCGGGCAAGGTTTTGGAGCTCCGGATCATTGACGACAATGGCGCGCGGGATCGGTTTTCCAGTCCGGTGATCAATGACAGGCTTCAATGGCGACTCGGATTGCGCGGTGATTAGCTTGGCGAGGGTGAGGCGTGAGGGTTCCGTGAGAGGATCGAGCAATTTGAGCCAGGACTCGGGAACTGCGGCTTCGACGGAGGATTTGAGGCGTTGGCTGAATCCTTCGGGAGTGGTTTCCTCCATGCCGCTGGATTTTTCCGAAAAGGCGCGGACTTCCGCAATGGAGCCGTTGTGATGGATGAGCGTGGCTCCGATCAAGCAGATGAGCGCGGTGGGGATCAGCGCGAGCAGCAGGTTGAACGCGATCCTGACGGCCGAGCGCGGTTTGGATTCCGCGTCGGATTTCCCGAACGGGCGGGCAAGGATCTTTGTGATTTTTCGGATCAGGAAAAAACAGACGATGAACGCAGCGGCCGGAAGTCCGTTCGTGAGCCACGGAAGAGACTTGCCGGTCCATTGGACGGAAAGCGCCGGGGCATCCTGCCATATCCGGAAGCCCACCCAAGCGCTGATGCTGAGAACGATGGTGCCGATGATCATCCGTGTCATTCCGCGCAGCGCGACGAAGCAAGCGCACACCGCGAAGATGATGAGCGCAGCAGTGCCGAGGCTGAGTTGTGGGATGGTGTCGGGAGACAAGGGAAGAAGTTGAGAGTCTGGGGTTGAGAGTTGGGAGTGAAGATGAGAAGCGGGAGTCATTTCTAACCCTCAACTCTCAACCGTCCATTCTCAACGAATCGAACGCTGCCTCAGCAGATGATCCGCGATAACCAGCGTGGCCATGGCCTCGACGATGGGGACGGCGCGGGGAAGAACGCAGGCATCGTGGCGGCCGCGGCCTTTGAGCTCGGTATTTTCGCCGGTGTTCGTGACCGTTTCCTGCTCGCTCATGATGGTGGCGGTGGGCTTGAAGGCGACGCGGAAAATGATGTTTTCTCCGTTAGAAATACCGCCTTGGATGCCGCCGGAGCGGTTGGTGGTGGTGCGGACCTTGCCATCGACCATGCGAAAAGCGTCGTTGTGCTCGCGGCCGGTGAGCAAGGTGCCGGAAAATCCGGAGCCGATTTCAAATCCCTTCGTCGCGGGCAGCGAGAGCATGGCTTTGGCGAGATCGGCTTCTAGTTTGTCGAAAATCGGTTCACCCAGGCCGGGCGGGCAATTCCGGATGACGCATTCCACCACGCCGCCCACCGAGTTGCCGTCGTTGCGGATGGCTTTGATGCGGTCGATCATGGTTTCCGCCATCGCCGGATCACCGGTGCGGACGATGTTGGATACGATTATCTCGCCCGTGACGGTCAGTGGATCGACGTCGGCATTGAGTTCTTGGATCGATTTCACCCAAGCGAGAACTTCGATGCCGGGGTGAAAATGATCGAGCACCTGGCGGGCGACGGCGGCTGCGGCGACGCGGCCGATCGTCTCGCGTGCGGATGCGCGTCCGCCACCGGATGCGGAGCGGATGCCATATTTCGCATCGTAAGTGTAGTCGGCGTGGCTGGGGCGGTATTTCGCGGCCATTTCATCATAGGCGCCAGGACGTTGGTCGGTATTCCGGACCAGAATGGAAATGGGGGAGCCGAGGGTCAGGCCATCTTGGAGGCCGGAGAGGATTTCCGCAGTGTCCGCCTCCTTGCGCGGGGTGACGATCTCGGATTGGCCGGGACGGCGGCGGTCGAGCTCATGCTGGATTTGATCCAATGAAACAGGGATGCGCGGCGGGCAGCCATCAACGATGACGCCGACGCCGCCACCGTGCGACTCGCCAAATGTATGGATGCGGAAAACCTGGCCGAAGGTGGAAGACATGCTGGGAGCGTAGTTATGGAGACGCCATGGGCAAGCGGGAAGGGTTTGGATTGTGGATCGCGGGCTGTGGATTTAGAGAAATGCATGCGTTTGAAACTTTCCGAGCGGGTGATCGAGTTTCCCCGGCGTCCTTTGGTGATGGGGATTGTGAATGTGAATGATGACTCGTTTTCCGGGGATGGGACGCTGGATTTTGAAAAAGCCATCGAGCAGGCGCGGACCCAAGTCATGGCCGGAGCGGACGTGATCGATGTTGGCGCGGAAAGCGCGCGAACCAATCGGGCGGCCGTGAGTGAGGACGAGGAATTGCGGCGTTTCCGGGGATTCATCGAGCGGTGGGACGACGTTTTGCGAGACGTGGAGCCAAGAGATGAAGCGCAAATCTGGCCGCCGATCCTCTCTGCGAACACATGGCGGCCGGAAGTGGTGGAAGGCGTTTTGCGGTTGGGGAAAGTGGAAATTGTCAACGACATGGGGGCGCTGCCGGATGACCGGAACGCCCGGTCTTGTGCGGCGCACGGAGCGGCGCTGTTGATCATGCACAGTGTGGGCGAACCAAAAATCCCCCACATTTCCCAGCAATGGAACGATGTGATGGGCGAGATGGAGCGATTTTTTGAAGAGAAAATCTCGCTCGCTCATGCTGCGGGTTTGGCGGACGAAGCGCTGATTCTGGATCCGGGCATCGATTTTGCAAAGCAGCGGCAGGACAATCTCACGGTTTACCGGGAATTACGGCGCTTGCAGAAATTCGGCCGACCCGTGCTGGTTCCTGTTTCCCGAAAAACCGTCATCGGCGAGGTGCTGGGCTTGCCGGACCCGCTGGATCGCGATGCCGGGACAATCGCCTGCATCAGTGCTGCGATGAATCGGGGCGCACAGATTTTCCGGGTCCACCAGGTCGAGGCGGCGTGGCAGGCCGTGAAAGTGCTCGATCGGATTCTGGCGGTATGATCCCCCAGCTTTCGTTGAACTAACGAATTTTTCGAAATTTAAACAGTGCGCTTCTCCGCAAGGGGAGCGCGCTTTTTACGGGCGTTTCGGGAGGGTTTCGACAAGCTGTTGGGTTTCGTGAAACAGCAACTTGTCCTTCCGATATCGGGTTTTTTCCTCGCGGACGATTCCGATGCCTGGCGAAAACCAGGTGGTGCGGCGCAATTCAAAATCACCGTCCTTGCCCGTCATCAGAATGCGGATGGAGGGGAAATTACCAGCCGGGACCGTGACATTTTCCCGCGCGACAACTTGCGTCTTCCTCTTGGAAAATCCACCGCTGGCGGATTCAAGTTCCGGCAGCTCGGTGCCCGCCTTCATCCCTGCGACGACGAAGGGAACCGGGCGATCCAGCCACATCGGCCTAGTGGTTTCCGGAAGCATGATCATGGAGCCACGCATGAGAATCCGGTCATCGGAAATGTCGACGAACTCGCGTTCTGTGGGAGTGTTCGGAGCGATGACTTCAAAACAATCGACCTCAGGCAGTCCTGCTGCGGGGGAAACTTTTCCCAGATAGGTTCGCGTGCGCCTGTGGGTTTCATTCACTTCCGCAGCACCGGGTGAGGTCACGTCCGCGGGGATTTCCAAATGGACATCGTAGCGCCAGACGTCGCCTTTCTTGACCGGCAGGATCGGCGTGTCCTGTTGGGCTGCCGCTGCTTTTTCGGGACTCTTTCCGCCTGCCTTCTTGGAATCGCAAGCGTTCAGAACAAGAACTGAAGCGGTAATGGCGGCGAGCAGGTGCGGTTTTTTCATAAGCATCAAGGCGGGAGCGGACCCAGTTTCGCGACGGCATGATTGCCGCCGGCATGAGATGCGCCGAGTCGGAATTGCCATGCGCGGTAGGGGAAAAATCGGGGTCCGCGCTGCCCGGCCATCGAGACGATCAACGAAATGCCGACGACGAGCGGAATGATGGACGCTGCGCCCAGGATTGCAGCCAAGCGCCACATGCGGGCCCTGGTCCTGGCGTTTTCCTGAAATTTCGCGGCCTCGGTTTTCATCATCTCGCTGCGATTGATCGCGGTGCTCGTCCAATAGCGCAACATGTCGGCGGCTTCGACGGATGCCGCACGGACTTTGTCGGCTTCCGTGGTTTCCCTAGCGGCCCGGTGTTGTGCTTCCGCGATGCTCTGCCGGATTTCTTCGGGCCTCAGGGCATCGATCATCTGCCCGGCTGGAACAATCCACGGGCTGTCCTTGTTGCCGGGCACGTGCAGGACGACGGAATGATTCGGGGAGGTACACCATTCTTTGGCAAACCGCCGTGCGACGTGTTCCGGCGGTGCGCCTTCCAGATCGGTTAGGATCACCACGAGGACATCGATGTGTTCCTTATCATAGATCACTTTCAGTGGATCGGAAATCTTCTTCACCAGCTCCGGGTTAAGAAACCCGCTGGGATCGAAAACGGCAAGTGGCGGACGCGGACCATATTCGAAGGGTTCCGCCGGTTGCGAAAACGCGGGGAGCGCGAACAGGAAGGCGAAAAGAATCGTGAGAAATCTGGAGATCATCAAAATCTATCGGTTGGTGCGGGAACCATTGCGTTTCCAGGATTCATCGAGGCGGCTGCGGCTGTTTTTGAAAAATTCGACAACCGCGTCAGCCGTTTTGCCCGACTGCCACGGACCGGCCATGGCATCGAGGGCTTTCTGCCATTCCTCATCTGCTAGGCAGGTCTCCGCAGCGTAGCCTGGAATGGCGGCGGCTTGTCCGGATTCCACGTCGATCAGGAGAAGGATCGTCCATGCACGATCTTCGGAAGTTTCATTTTCCAAAAGCGGACAGGCGTTGAGCAGCCAGAACCCGAAAACCGGCAGCGGGGTTTCCGGCGGCAAGCCAACCGTGCAGACGCGCCAATGGAGCTGGGGAAAACGTTTGCGCAGGCTTTCGCGCGCGGCCTCGATTTTTTGGATATCGGAATCGTTCCAAATTCCCATGGCATCGAGAATCGGAAGCAGCGGCGGAGGTGAGCCCGGAAACAGCTCGACGGTGGTGCTGCCGGTGAAATTACAGGAAGGGCACCATTTGGAATCCGCCTTCAGCGGAGCCCTGCATGAGGGGCACAAGAGGCTCATCGATGAGGGCCGATGCGAAGAGCGTCGGCGGATTTTTTCCGGGGCTTGGCTCATTTTTCAAGGCGGATGGCCGTGGATCTGCCGTGGGCGTCGAGCCCTTCGATCCGGGCGAACTCCTCGACGACGGATAGCGATTTGCTAACCGATGTCTTGTCGAGCCGGACGATGCTGGTGCGGCGTTGGAATTGATCGGCGCGGATGCCGGAAAACGAGCGGCCGGAGCCACCAGTGGGAAGCGTGTGGCTTGGACCTGCCAGGAAATCTCCGACTGCGACCGGTGAGTCGTTCCCTAGATAGATCGCGCCAGCCGTGCGGATCAATGGCAACCAGCGTGCCTCGTCCGCCGTGATGAGCGAAAGGTGCTCAGGAGCGAAGGCGTTCGAAATGGCGACGCCGTCCTCGAATGATTTCAAGTGAAGCAGGAAAGTTCCGCACTTGAGAACCTCGCGGATGATCTTCGAGCGGGAAAGCGTGGGCAGTTGTTTCTCGATGGCTTTGACGACCTTGCCGAGAAGCGCTTTTGAATCGGTGGCAAAACCAATGATGCTGTCACCACCGTGTTCCGCTTGGGCGAGGATGTCGGCGGCGATGAAATCCGGGTTGCCGGTTTTGTCGGATAGAATGAGAATCTCACTCGGGCCGGGAAGGAGATCGATGGAAACCGCGCCGACGAGTTGGCGCTTGGCCTCGACGACGAAGCTGTTTCCCGGGCCGAAAATCCGATCTACCGGGCGGATGGAACGCGTGCCGAGTGCCAGTGCGGCGATCGCTTGGGCACCGCCGATTTTGATCGCCTCGGTCACACCGGCTGCCTTGAGAGCATATAAAAGTGCAGGGTTCACCGTGCCATCCGGACCGCAGGGAGTGGCGGCGAGGATTTCAGGAACTCCGGCGGCTTGCGCAAATCCGGCGGTCATCAGCGCGGTGGAAACGAGCGGGGCCTTGCCGCCCGGAACGTAAACTCCCACACGATCAAACGGTGTGAACCGCTCGCCGACAGTCGCGCCCTCGGCATTTTTCGCGGACCAATCTTTCCGCAAACTACGTTTTGCGAAGGCGTGGATGTTTTTCAAACTGCGCGCGACGGCGATCTTCGTTTCAGGGGTGACGGCCTTTTCCGCTGCTGCGAATTCCGCCTCGCTGACGAAAATCGTCTTCGCGGTGAGTGTTGCGCCGTCGAAGCGTTTGGTGAATGTGATCAACGCATCATCGCCCTTGGCAGCGACCTCGGCGATGATCTCAGTGACCAGATCGCGGACGCCGGGTTCGGGTAAAGCGCGGCGGTTGAGGCGGCGGACGAATGGCGAGTAGCCGGTATCGGTGTAGCTGAGAATCTTCATACCGTGTGGGAGCGCCGGACAATGACCCCTGGAAACCCGTTAGCCAAGCCTGTTCATCAGGGATGCATCAATTGAGCCCGCAGCGTGTTCATCACTTTTTGCGAACTGGGCGCATCCATGTGCAGACCATCGGTGAAACCCACCGCGCCTTCCGGGAGCCCTTCGGTGAGATCCCACCAGGGGACGCCGGATTTGCAGGCGAGCGCCACGGCGATTTCTTTTCTCGGGAAATCCTTCGGCACGCCCGGCAACAGGATTAGGAAAATCCTGCTGCCCTTGTTTTCCAGCCGTTCAAGGATGCCCGCCATCTCATCAACCAACGCGGCGGATTTCTGGTCTAACTGCGGTGCGTCGGTCGCATTTAAAACGCGGGGTTTTGTGGTGATCGGCAACAACCCGTCTCCGGAATCGAGTCCACCCTCGGACTTGCGGGCCATCAACCAGGAATAGCCGAACGCCGCCGGTCTCGCGGTCGCGCTGAGATTCGGCGTCTGCATGCCGACCTTGAACCAATCGGATCGGATGGCCGCGCCAATCTGTTTTCCCCGGCTTTCGAGTTCGTAAGCGAGGGTGTTTCCTTCGACGATCAGAACCGGAGCTGCGGGCAGAATCCCTTCGTCCATCGCGCGGAGGATGACCATCGCGCTGCCGCCATCGCAGCCGAGATTGGCGACTCCTTCGATTTTCCGCGCGCGGTCCCCGAGGCGGCCGGTCATGGAAGAACCCAGCAGCATCACCTTGGGATTTCCCTGGGTTTCGGTCTGGATGCGGGCGATCGATGAAAAATAGTTGGATTCGCTCTTCAGCGTTTTTCCACCCGATGCACGCAGCGCGACCGTCTGCAACCCGAGGCCGGCAGCGAAGATCACGACGAATCCGATGGCGTAGCGAAACATAAGTTAGAATTGGAAATAGATGAATCCGCGTGGTGCGCCGGGGTTGGTGAGAATCAGGAAAACCATCAGTCCGTGGAGCGCACCTTCCGAAAGCGGGTGGATGAGTTTTCCCGCACACTCCGGCTTTTTCTCCTTCAGCCAACCCCATAGGTGATAGAGCACGACCATGCCGCCGTAGAGGAACAGCGCGAACAACGGCTGCCCGGGCATGCCCCGGTTTCCGCTGCCCATGCCTTTGAAAAACGCGGCGATGTTCGCCATGTCCGGCATCATGAAGGTCAGCCACAGGAACATTACGGCATGGAACGCATAGAACCAGCGGATGCCATCGCGCAGCAGCCGCACCGGCAGCGATGACGTGCCAAGTTCACTCGCCCGGCTGCGGAAAATGAAACGTTCTGCCGCCAGCAACGAGCCATGGAGCATGCCCCATATCGCGAATTTCCACTCCGCGCCGTGCCATAGTCCGCCGAGGAACATAACGAGAAAAAGGTTCACATACGTCCGTCCCGAACCCTTCCGGTTTCCGCCGAGAGGGATATAGAGATAGTCCCGCAGCCATGCTGATAGAGAAAGATGCCAACGCCGCCAGAATTCCGTGATGCTCAATGATAGATAGGGAAAGTTGAAATTTTCCGGCAGCCGATACCCGAACATCAGCCCCAATCCGATCGCGATCAGCGAGTAGCCGGCGAAGTCTGCGAAGATCTGAAAGCCGTAGGCATAGAGCATCGCCATCAGATTGACCGGCCCGCTGGCGGCGAGCGCATCCTTGCCAATGGTGAGCATGGCGGTTTGTTCGGCGAGGTTGTCGGCAACGAAGATTTTCAGGAAATAGCCGGTGATCAGGCAGCGGCGGGCGGTTTTCCACTCGATGTCGCGCCACATTTTCGCGCGGATCTGATCGATGAAATTGCGGGCTTTGACAATCGGCCCGGCGACGAGTTGGGGAAAGAAGACGATATATAGTGATAGATCGCTGGCGGAGGCGATGCGGCCCACGCCCTGTCGACCGAGGCGCTCCCTGGTTTCCGCTGTGACCATGTTCCGGTGGACATCGATCAACAGGCTCAACGCGTGAAACGTATAAAACGAAATGCCGATGGGCAGGGGAATCGAGCGGATCCACTGCAGCACCGCGGGCGAAATCAATGCTCCGGGCAGCGACCCATAGATGATCCCCGCATATTTGAAAAACGCCAGAAAAGCGAGGTTCAGCACGACAGCCGCCCTCAGCCATTTTTTCGATTGCTCCTGGGGATCATCGCGACTTTTCCAAAACAAGATCCGCTCCACCGCCAGCGAGTTCATTCCGCAGGAAACGGCGAGCAGGATGAGCAGTTTCGGATTTTCCCAACCGTAGAAAACCGAGCTCGCCGTCAGCAGTAGGCCGACCTGCCAAACCCGGGCCGCCCTGCCTGCGATCGGCAGATAGTAGAGCAGCAGGGTGACTACGAGTAAGATCAGGAACTCGAAGGAATTGAAAAGCATCGGGGGCGGCAGATCTACATTGACGGGGCCCCGCCTCCCGCGCAATCACGTGATCAAGGGTGAACCCCCAAGGCAAGGAGCGGCGGAATCCGTCCGCCGTGCCCATGAAAAGCCAATGAAATGAGAGCATCGCTTTTCATTGTCCCGACATGGGCCGGGCGATCCGATATCGCCCTTCCGTGCCCCACCAGTTTCAGTCGCCCCCCGCGATCGGGTAAAATGGCCATTTCAGCAGAGCCACAGCACCGCGACTTGGGCGACGAGAATCCGCAGCAACATGGTGAGCGGATAGACGTTCGCGTAGGCCAGCGATGGATAGTCGGAGTGGGTCAGTTTATTCGCGAAGGCGAGTGCAGGCGGATCCGTCATGCTGCCGGCCAGCACGCCGGCCAGCGTGAGATAGTTCAGTTTCATCCATTTCCTGCCGATGATGCCCACGATGATCAGGGGCACCGTCGTCACTGCCGCACCCAGCATCATCCATTGCAATCCGATGGCGGAAAACGCGGTTTCCGCAAATTTCGCGCCCGCCCCGAGGCCGACGCAGGCGAGGAAAAAGATGATGCCCAGTTCGCGGAATGCCGTGTTCGCATTGATCGGCATGTGAATCACCATCGGCCCGATGCGGCCCATGCGTCCCATGAGAATCGCGACGATCAGGGGGCCGCCCGCCAGGCCGAGGCGCAGTGGCACCGGCAGGCCGGGCAACGTCCATGGGTAAAGCCCGACAAAAACCCCGAGCGTGATGCCGACGAAAATCGACGCGAAACTCGTTTCATTCAACTCTCTCACAGAATTCCCCAGGACCTTTGCCGCTTGATCGATCGCCGCGTCCTCTCCCACGAGATTGACCATATCGCCGAACTGTAATTTCAAGTTAGGAACTGCTGATAGGATCATGTCCTGGCGGCTCACGCGGCTCACGGTTACTCCGAAGCGCTGGGTGATTTCCGTTGCTTCGATGGTTTTTCCAACCACGTCCTTGTGAGTCACGATCACGCGCTTCGAAACCAGATTGCCGGGGGCTTTCCGCAGGTCTTCTTCCACTTGGGAGCCGATTCCGAGGCCCACGCGATGCAGTTGTTCGACCGGGCCCACGGCGAGAATGACGTCTCCCAATTGTAGGATGGTTTCCTGCGATGCACCCTGCGTTTGGGTGGAATCCTTCCTGCGAATCCGGGAAACGACCACCCCTTCGTTGCCAAGTCCCGGGACATTGCGGATTTCCTGGCCTGCGAGATTGGGATTCTCAATGATAAAGGTAGCCCGCTGAATTTCACTGATGCCGTTGGCCATTTGCTGCTGGAGGAGGAGAAGTTCCTTTTTCGGATCGATCCGGAAAACCAAGCGCAGCAGGACCATCGCGAAAATGATGCCGATCACCCCAAATGGATAAGCCACCGCGTAGGCCATCGCGGCGAGATCCGCCTGTTGGGCACCAGTCACCGCAGTGGCCATCGCCTGCTGCGCGGCACCGAGCGACGGGGTATTCGTGGTGGCTCCCGAGAAAATACCCGCCATCACGCCGGTGTCCCATGACATCCAGCGCCCCGCCCCGAAGACGATGACGCCGCCAAGCACGATCACCAGAATGGCGAGCATGTTCAGTTTCAATCCATCCTTTTTCATCGAGTTGAAAAAGCCGGGTCCTAACTGAAGTCCCACCGTGAAGACAAACAGCACCAGCCCGAATTCCTTCAGAAACGCCATTAGGTGCGGATCCAGTGTCAGCCCGAAATGCCCGAGAATCAGGCCGCTGAACAACATACCCGCGACTCCCAGTTTCATCCCTCGGAACTTGAGGCTACCGAGCAGAAGCCCGAGAATCGCGGTGAGAGAAATGACTAAAATCGGCTCCGCGTGTGGAGAGATTTTTCGGATGTTTTCCAAGAACTCGACCATGTCTGCGATCCTGACAGACAGATGTCTTCATGGCAACGCATGTCCTGCTCAATTTCGTGCATGACACGCTTCGCTGCGGTGACGCTTTAGAAAGTCCGGCGAAACAGGGCTTTGATACTTTTCTGCCTGAATATCAGCGCACCACTGCAAATGCCGATCGCCAGAGTGAACAGCAGTGACGCCGTCAGCACGAAGTAGTGCGCCGTTTCAACCAACTTCGTCGGCTCCTGCATCACCTTTTCCAGATCGGTCATCTTGATACAGCCGAGCATCGTGCGATAGGCATACAAGCCGGGAATCATCGTGATGCAGGCTGGCATCGTGAAAACTACCGGCGGCACATGCACCCGGTGAGCACAGAAAATTCCCGTCATTCCGATGAACACCGCACCCGCCAATGTTGCCGGCACGATGGGAAGATGGTTATGGAGCAGGACAAAACGAATGCAATGCCCCAGGCCGCCGAGGATGCCGGCCATGTAAAGAACCCGGCGGGGAGTGTTGAAAAGGATGGCAAATCCCACCGCCACCACAAACGCAAAGGCGATATCCCGGAGAGTTAAAAGAAGCAGCTCCATACAGTTCAGAAGTTATGAATTCCAAGTAACAGAATGCTCATCGACATGCCCACGGCGATGCATAGCAAAATGAATCCGCCGAACACGCCGCGTGCGATCGCTGTCGGGATGTAGCCCTCGATCAGGTCGATCGTGCAATTGATTAGCGGCACACCGGGAATCAGATAGAGCACGGAGGTGGCCAGCGCTTTTTCCGGGGATACCCCGATGTGATGGATCATGTCCATCCCGGCGATCATGGTGGTCACGAACGAAGCGACGATGAACCCGATCATCGGATTGAAGCGCCGTTTCAAGACTTCCTGCCTGGCGAACATCCCGGCGAATGTCGCGATGAAGGTAATGCACGCGTCCTTCCAATTTCCTCCCGCCAGCATGCAGAGACAGGCGCAGGCTGAACCGAGCCCGACTAAAATCAGCCATCGCGGATGATGGGGGATCGCCTTGATTTCCGACAAACACCGCTCCACCTCATCGATCGAAACGTTGTCTTCCCGCAAAACCCGCCACGACAGCAGGCTGATCTCTGTCACGATTCCAAAGTGAACGCCATGCAAGGGACAGCGTCGGAATCGCGCCACCCGCCTCGCCGGATGTTGGATATCCTTGATCGAAACCATCAGGCCGGTGAACGACAAAAAAAGCTCGACGCTATAGCCCCATTTCTCCGCGACCCGTTCGATATTCCGGCTGATCCTGCCACAGTGCGCGCCGGAAACCATGAGCACCGAACCCATATCCAGCAAGAGATCGGCCACCCTGCACGCCGATGCCGAACCACGGTCCTTCTCTAAGTCCATACTTGATATCATGTGGGTCGCGCCTGTTGAATTTGGAAAATGATCCCGGGCCGGGCGGTCCGTTCACCGCCGCATCATGGGCGCACAGGTAAAAATGGCAACGCATGTGCTGCCAAAAACCATGCGTGTTTTGAAACCGTCCGGGCTTTTCCTTGTGGGAAATTACCAGGATAGCTCACTCGGAAGAAATATCTTCCAGCCGCTTGAGAATCCGTAGGCAATAAATCAGCGGGAGGATGCCGATTATTCCGAACGAGCAATCGTCATCACAAGACCCACGATGAAAATGCCCATCGCCACCCGGAACCTGAAAATGAGAGATGAATGTTTCAACGCCCTCAATGCTCATTCGGAAACGGATCCGCAGTCAAACGAAGATGAACCTCTTCCGCAGGCACCGGCGCATCGTTTCCTGATTCCGGGCCGATCATCGAAAGTGAACACGCGGCGATCAATCCAAGAACTCCCAGTGCTAACAACGATTTTCCGCTGAATCCTCGCCCCGGCATCAGCATCCGTTTCACCCGCGATTCCAATGACGAAGTCTCGGCCATCGACAGCGCAAGCGGGGAAATCGAACGCTTTTCCGCGAAATCACACAGGACCCGCGCATACGCCTTCGCATCGATTCCTTCACGCAAAACCATCGCATCGCAGGCATACTCGCACTGCATGATGAAACGCCGCGTCATCCATCGCACCAGAGGATGATACCAGTGAATCGCACAAGCCACTTCCGCTAACAAACGCCACAACGGATCCCGCCGGCGATGATGCGCCAGCTCGTGTTTCAAAACCACCCGCCGGCTTTCCTCTGGCCACGAACTCCACGAAGCCGGGACGAAAACCACGCGCTTGAAAACACCTGCCGCCACCGGGCC
Source organism: Luteolibacter sp. (assembly GCA_039925065.1). Lineage (GTDB taxonomy): Bacteria > Verrucomicrobiota > Verrucomicrobiia > Verrucomicrobiales > Akkermansiaceae > Luteolibacter. Next base: position 16,124 of record JBDSZP010000039.1, on the reverse strand, counting down.
GCGCAAATCCTCCAACTCGCAAATCGCCACTCCCGCCACGCGGTCCACCTCCACCGAGCGATTTCTCCATCGCTGTAAACCCACCGCCGCCCGGACCAAGCGTCCCATCGCCACCGCAAATCCCAGCGCCCAGACCGATAACAAAATTTTCCCCCACGGAAATTCCGCTTCACCCGCCACTCCCGCCGCCGCAGGCAGCACCGCGATTTTCGGCAGCATCGCAGCCAATAACGGAAACGCTGCCGACAAAACCAACAGTAGAACCGTCAGCCTCGGATCGCGCGCCGCGTCCTTGCGACCTGCCAGAAAAACCAGCCCGGCGGCGATGAAGGAGAATGTAAGAACGGGAATCATCCGATGGGTCAGTGAGTCATTTTCCGCCGCTTCCGTCGATCAATTTGCGGATGCGGTCGATTTCCTCAGCGCTCAGTTTCTGGTCCTTGGGATCGAGGAGTGAGGCGACGAGTTTTTCCGGACTCCCTTCGAAAAACGTCGCGAGGAGCTGCTTCAGCGCCGTCGTTTTCGCCCGCTTTTCCGGCACGGCGGGAAGATAGACATAGCGCCGCGAATCCTTCGAATGGGTCACCAGTTCCTTCTGCTCGAGTGTCACCAGCAGCGCCCGCACTGCGGAATAGCTCGGTGGATCCGGTAGCTCCGCCAGCACCTCTTCTGCAGTCGCCTTGCCCTTGCGGAAAAGAATTTCCATCACCTGCCGCTCCCGCCGGGAAATCTGGCCGTCCTCAAATCGTTTCATGTGGCTACTTTGCCAAATGCTGGAAAAACTGCAATTTAAAATTGACTCCGCGGATTTGAAATGCTGTTTTTCCAGCATCATGAAACACAAAATCGTGCTTTCGCTGGGAGCCCTGCTCACCGCCCTCTTCATCAATTCCTGCTCCACGAACGGAGGTGGCTCGAGGGGAGCGCCTTCGAACGGATTGCGTTCAGGGGACCAATCCTTCAACCGCAACAACATCGATGAGATGCTGAACAATCCGAAACCCAAACAGGAAGACCGCCCCGGACTTGCAACCGGTTGGGGCGATGAAAAGAAATCCGAACTCTCCCAAGGCCCGTTCACCCGAGCCTCGTCGAAGCCCGCCGGCACGGATGTGATCTATTACAATGACCCCAAAGGCATCGAGGCGATGACGAACTACAAGGAGCGGGTGAACCCCATCCAGACCGCTGCCGGAGGCCTCGTCGAGTGGGGCGTGAAAAGCGGAATGGGATTTCTAGCAACCTATAAGGAGGGTGGATACGGCCGAAGGTTGGTCGCCGGAGAGAAGGACGGCACCTATTCCATCTTTGTTAAAAACCGCTGCAAGAGCGCGCTTGAAATCGTCGCCAGCGTCGATGGTCTGGACGTTCAGGACGGCCAATCCGCCTCCTTCTCCAAGCGCGGCTATGTCGTGGAATCCGGCAAAACTATCGAAATCGAAGGTTTCCGCACGAGCTACAGCCATGTTGCCGCCTTTAAGTTTTCCAGCGTCTCAAATTCCTACGCGAACATGCGCCACGGCAACACCCGCAATGTCGGCGTCATCGGTATCGCTGTTTTCACTCAGAAAAACGTGAGTCCATGGACTTGGATGCCGGATGAAGTGAACCGCCGCGATACCGCGCAGCCATTTGCCAAGGCTCCATCCGGTCGGTGAGGTTGAGTCCCGAAACAATTCGACCACGGCGGGAGAGTCCTGCCGTGGTCATTTTTTAAGAGGCTCATCCTGACGAATGGCACGGGGGAAAACGGCGGACAGAATGTCCGCGGCACATAGCGCTCAGAATGAACGCGCTCCTTTGGCTGGCCGCAGGGAGCGTTGACATTCTGTCAACTGAGTCAGGATGACATTCTGTCGCCCGAAACGATAAGGGCCTTAGCTACGTGCCATTCGTTCCAATAACAGTCCTGCCGATTTTGGGGGGCGCGCGGAGGGGATTAGTTCTTACCTACGCCTGTGAGTTTGATGTCGAATGTCGTCGTGTCGAATCCGTTGGTAACGTGAATGACCACATTGTTGGTGCCCACAACCTTGGGTTTGAAGAAGCCGGTGAACGTGGTGGATTGGCCGGGTGCGAGATTCTTGAGCTTCGGTCTGGACCCGTCGAAAGAACTCCTTTGTTTGCCGCTTGCCAGAACGTCGAGGTTCGGGAGCTTGGCGTTGCCGATATTCTTGATGGTGAAAGTCTTTGGTTTGCTGCTATTGCCGAGCTTGATGGTTCCGAAATTGATCGTGGCTTTGCCATCCACCAATTTAGTGCCACTCACGATCACCGAGACCTTGGGAGCGGCGGCGTTGGGCGCGGTTTCGGCCGTGGCGCGGCTGGAAGCGAATAAGGATAGTCCCGCAAAGGCGAGGCCGAGGAATGCGTGAGGGGCGGATTTCATGAGTGGCGGGGTTGTTGTGTTTTGCGCATGGTGGATCAGGAAGAGCGCGAACCCTTCAAGAGTCGCATGTACTTCGTTGCCTGGCCTTGCGGTTGTCAATGCTGTAAAATGGGGAGGATGGGATGCCATCAACTTTCGATTGCCCCCGGCGGGCCGCGCGGACAAGGTTCCGCCCGACCATGCAGCGCCCGCCGAAAAAATTTGTTCCGACTCCTTTCGAATATCATCAGGAAATCGAGCTCAGGATTGATTCCCTGACCAACCTCGGAGCTGGCGTGGGCCGCATCGACGGGTGGGTGGTTTTCGTGCCGTTTTCGTTGCCCGGTGAACTGGTGAAAGCCCGGGTTTTCCGGAATGACAAGAGTTTCTCCCAAGCGGATCTCGTCGAAGTTCTCGAACCCTCGCCGGATCGCGTGGCTCCGGGTTGCCCGCTTTTCGGCGAATGCGGCGGCTGCCAATACCAGCACCTTTCCTATGACAAACAGCTCGCATGGAAGACCCGCCAGGTCGGCGAGTTGATGAAACACATGGCTGCCATCACCTTCCCGGTGAACGACTGTCTGTCCTCGAAACAAATCTGGAACTACCGCTCGAAAATCACGCCGCACTTTGAAAAGGGTAAGGACGGCGATCTCGGGCCGATCGGATTTCTATCATTCGGCCGCCGTTCGCAGCTCGTCGATGTGCCGCAGTGTCCGATCGCGATGGACGTGATCAACCGTGAGTTGCCCGCCATCCGCGAGGGGCTCCGCGCGACCGCTCACAAGTTCAAACGCGGCGCTACCGTGTTGCTGCGGGCGACGCAGGACCGGGTGGAAACGGACTTCAGAGCGGTGGCGGTCGAGGAAGTCGGCGAGTTGAAATTCCAGTTTCTCGCAGGAGACTTTTTCCAGAACAACCCGTTCATCCTGCCGCTCTTCACCGGCTACGTCGCGGAAAAAGCCTCGGCGCGCGGAGCGAAATTCCTGGTGGATGCCTACTGCGGTTCCGGTTTGTTTTCACTCACCCTGGCGAAGCATTTCGAGAAAGTCGCCGGCGTGGAGGTTTCCGAAACCTCCTGCGAGTGGGCTCGGAAAAACGCGAAGGCGAACAACGTCACGAACGCCACATTCCTCACGGCATCGGCCGAGGCGATTTTCGATCAGATCAATTTCCCGGCGGGAGAAACCGCCGTGGTGATCGATCCGCCGCGCAAGGGCTGCACGCCGGAGTTCATCGAGCAGCTCATCAAATTCAGTCCTTTCCGCGTCGTCTATGTTTCCTGCGATCCGGCCACCCAAGTGCGGGATTTGAAACAACTGACCGAAGGCGGCTATCAGCTTGAGGATGTGCAACCGTTCGATCTCTTCCCACACACCCGCCATCTGGAGTGTGTGATGACGCTGGTGAAGAGTTAGCTCAAGGCGGGCCGGGCTTTGCCCCAGGCTCGGTTGCCTCTTCGTTAGTAGTCCAACCCTTCAGGGTGTCTTCATTGCGCGATGAAGACACCCTGAAGGGTTGGACTACATACCAATTCAATAGCTGTCCACAAATGCCTGCATTTCGACTTCCTGCTCTTCCATGGATTCCACGAGCTTGAGCTGCGTGCGGCAGCGGTCGAGGTTGTGATTCGGGCGGTGGGTTTTGAAATAGACGTCTCCCTCCAGGTGGTCGGTTAGGAAACGGATGGCAAGTTCCAGAGTGATCAATTTGCCGGCATGCACGAGGTGATCGATTTCTGTTTGATTTAGGAAAGTTGCAGCAGCGTCCAGATAGCCTTCCACCAGCGCCTCGAACAAGGGCATTTCCATTTTCACCTTGGACAGATCCGGCTCATCTTCGGCGACGGGGTTGGTGGCGCTGCGGACGAGATCGCCGAAGTCATAGAGCGCGAGGCCCGGCATGACGGTGTCCAAATCGATGACGCAAACGGCTTCGTCGGTTTCCGCATCGATCATCACGTTGTTGATCTTCGTGTCGTTGTGAGTGACTCGGGTGGGAATTTTTCCCGCATTGACGAGATCGATCAGGATGCTGGTCAGGGCTTCTCGCTTGAGGATGAAATCGAACTCCTTGCGCACGTCATCAAGCCGCTCGAGAGGATCCGCGGCGGCGACATCGAGCAGCCGGAGGAAACGTTTCCGGGTGTTGTGGAAATCCGGAATGGTTTCGGCGATCAGGCTGGCATCGAGGTCGCTGACGAGATCCTGGAACGCTCCGAACGCATGCGCTGCCTGATAGGCCTGCCGCGGGTTTTCCACGATGTCATGGGTGACGCAGCCTTCGATGAAATTATAGCAGCGCCAGAGGGTGGCGTTTTCGTCCTTGATCCATGAACCTCCGGCACGGGCGGGGAATAGATTGAGGGTCTGTCCGCCGAGATCGTTTGTCAGCTCCAGCACCCGGGAGTTGATGTGGTTCGTGACGATTTCCACGTTCCGCATGACCGCGTAGGGATCCTTGAAAACGTGGCGGTTGATTGCCTGGATAACGTAGCGCCGGACGCTGCCGTCGGGCTGCTGATAGGACGCTCGGTAGGTCGAATTGATGTGACCGGTCGGGATTTCCTCGCCCGAGATGAATTCTCCCTCCACGGCGAAACGGCCGCCGATGGATGCCACGAGTTCGTGGACGGCGTGATTTTGGAGGGCACTCATGATTTTCAATACAACAAAGCGATTTTCAAGGCGGATCGGGCGAAGCGGATGTTGCCGCCAAATCGTAATAAATCAATCCGCGTGAAACAATGCGAGTCATTTCAATATAGGCACTTCGGCCTCCGAAGAATGGCTTGAGATGGCTGCCCGAACTGGCTAGCCTGAGCGTGCATGAATATCGTGGACCAGATCATCCTCCAGGCATCGGCCGAGCGGCCGGCGCTGAGGGCGGATGGCTTGACGTTGAGTTTCGGCGATTTGTTGGAGCGCGTTTCGCAGGTGGCGGCGTGGTTGGATCGCTGCCCGGGATTTCGCCGGGAAGGCGTGCCGCGTGTCGGTCTGGCCTGCGGAAATGGGGTGGACTATATCATTCTGGCGCTCGGGATCTTGAAAGCGGGGGGCTGCTTGGTGCCGGTGGCGGACGAGCTGACCGAGGCGGAGCGCGCGGAGGTGATCGGACGGACGGGCTTGTCGGGATTGATTTTAGGCAAGGACGAGCTCTGGCGAAGGGATGAGGCGCGGTGTTTTGAAAACTCCACGGGCGCGGCGTGGATTCGGCTCGATGGCGGGTTGCTCGAAGATGAGCAGGCGTTTTTCCAACTGGATCCGGCGTTCATCCGTTTTAGTTCCGGAACGACCGGCCAAAGCAAGGGCGTGGTGTTGAGTCATGCCAAACTTCGCGAACGCATCGTCGCGGCGAACGCGGCACTTGAAATCGGCCCGGGCGACCGGGTTTTGTGGATGCTGCCGATGGCCCATCACTTCGCGGTTTCGATCATTCTCTATCTCTATCATGGGGCCTGCACAATCATCGGAACCTCACATCTGGCAGCAGAAATTCTGGAAACCGCCAAGGCGACGCGTGCCACCGTGATTTACGGCGCACCATTTCATTACTCGTTGTTAGCGGCGGATCCGGGTGACTATACATGGCCGGACCTGCGTCTGGCGGTGAGCACGGCGGCTCCGTTGCAGGCGGTGATCGCCAAGGGATTTCGCGAGAGATTTGGAAAGTCGCTGGTGCAGGGGCTGGGAATTATCGAGATCGGCCTGCCGCTTCTCAACACCGGGGGGGCAGGGGATTCGCCAACTGCGGTGGGGCGTCCGCTTCCCGCGTTTGATGTGGAATTGCGCGATGACGAAGGGATGCCGGTCGCTCTCGGCCGGGTGGGCGAGTTGTGGATCAAGGGACCGGGCATGTTTGATGCCTATCTTTCTCCATGGCAGCCGGTGGGTGAAATTTGCGTCGATGGTTGGTTCGCGACAGGGGATCTGGCAGAAACGGATGCGGCGGGGCGAGTTTATCTGAAGGGCCGGAAAAAAAGCGTGCTCAACGTCAGCGGCATGAAGGTTTTCCCTGAGGAGGTGGAGCAGGTCTTGGAACGCCATCCGGCCGTGCGGCGCTGCCGGGTGACAGGTCTCGCGCATCCCGTTTTGGGGACGGTGCCGGTGGCCGAGGTGATTTTGCACGATGGGGAGAGAGCGGTCGCCCGCGAATTGATCAAGTGGTGCCGCGAAGCCTTGTCGATTTACAAGGCTCCGGTGCGGGTGAAATTCGTAGGTGAATTACCGATGACTGCTAGTGGTAAGATACGACGGGTGTAGTGGGATTTTCACGAGCGGGATGACTTTTAAAATCGGTTGAATAATGACCATTTTTCAACGTCATTTCAGGTATGAAAACGAAACTCACCATCTCCCGTTTGTTTAGAATTGGCATGTTCGCCGCCTTGCTGGTTCCTCTTGGAATGAGCGTGGGCTGCATGACCAGCTACGATGCCTACGGCCGACCGATCCAAACGGTCGATCCCGGCGTGGCATTGGCAGGTGTGGCGGCCGCGGGTCTGATCGGCTATGCCGCTGGCGACCACCATCATCATGATCACCATTATAATCATGATGGTTACTACTATGGTGGCGGAGGCTATTATCGAGGTGGATACTATGGCGGTGGGCATCGTTACCATGGCCACCACTATCGTTATTGATTTTTACCCGGCTGGCAGGATCGACAGAACGGAAATGCCGCGTCAAGGTGCGCGGCAACTTCCTGATCTTCTCCATGCCAGCCACCGCCAGCCGCCTTTCCGTCTTCACTGAATCCGTCATTCGCGGCACCACGCGGATGGCGAATCAATATGGTGCGATCAATTTGTCACAAGGGTTCCCCGATTTTGATCCGCCGGAGGAAATTCTAGCAGCATTGGAAAGGGCCACCCGCGGCCCGCATCACCAATACGCGGTGACGTGGGGCGCTCCGCGATTCCGTGAAGCGCTTGCCCGGAAAATCCAGCATTTCACCGGACTGCCGATCGATCCGGACCAGCATCTGGTCGTCACCTGCGGCAGCACCGAGGCGATGATGGTGGCCATGATGACCGCCTGCAATCCGGGCGATAAGGTCATCATCTTCTCGCCCTTTTACGAAAACTATGCGGCGGATGCGATCCTCTCCGGAGCCGAGCCGATCTATGTCCCGCTGCGTCCCCCGGGCTTTGGATTCGATTCGGACGAGCTCGCCCGGGCATTCGCGCAAAAACCGAAAGCCATTGTGGTTTGCAATCCATCGAATCCCACCGGCAAGGTTTTCACTCGCGATGAGTTGATGGAAATCCTGAGTCTGGCCGAGGAGTACGATGCGTTTGTGATCATGGATGAGCCCTATGAACACATCGTTTATGCACCGCATGAGCATGTGTATTTCGCAGCACTCCCCGGAGCGTTTGAGCGGACCATCACCTGCAACTCGCTTTCCAAAACCTACTCGATCACCGGCTGGCGTCTCGGCTATGTGCAAGCCGCACCGGCGGTCATTGCCCAAGCCAGAAAAGTGCATGACTTTCTAACGGTCGGTGCGGCGGCTCCGCTCCAGGAAGCGGCGATCGCAGGGCTGGAGCTTCCTGATAGCTATTATACCGGCCTTCGCGATCTTTATACCGCAAAACGCGATTTGTTCCTCGGACTGTTGAGGAAAACCGGCCTTCCGTTCACCGAGCCACAAGGCGCTTATTATGTGATGATGGACATTTCCTCGCTGGGATTCGCCACGGACACGGAAGCATCGGAATGGCTGATCCGTGATGTCGGCGTGGCGGGAGTGGCTGGCTCGAGTTTCTTCAGGGAACCGGTGAATCACCTCATCCGCTTTCACTTCGCCAAGAATGCGGACACGCTACAGGTTGCGGGTGAGCGGTTGCTGAGTATTTGTTAGTTCTTGGTGACCTGAACGCGCATGAACCAAGGCCCGCCGGAACTGAGCGGGATTTTCGCCTGGCGGGTCTCGATGGTTCCTGCGGTGGAAATGAGCGTGTCGCTGAATCCTGCGGGGGCGCCGGCCTGCCCTGGAGATTTCCACGTCGTGAGATCGGAACTGGCACCAGCGGTGAATGTGAGATCCGTTAAGGTGGTGTCGCGCTGATATTGGAGGATGTAAAAGCTGGCATCGGCCACGGCCTGGGGCATGCGGGGAGCCGGATCGTTCGCCGCTACGGGAGAAGTGCCGAATGCGTACTCGATCAAATTCGTGCGTCCGTCCTTGTCCTGATCCGAAGTAGGATTGTTGGCAATGGTGCCGGCTGCGAGGCTGTTAGTTGTTTCCAGATTACCTGCCCATGTGGCGAAGGTTGCCGTTGCTGCGGTGACGGTGAGTGTTTGATAGGAAGCCGGGAAATCCGATCCCGAAATGATCGGGGCGACGGACATCAGATACGTTCCTGTGGCGGGGGTGAATGTGCCGCTGTTCGTCGCCAACGTTTGCAGGGTGTTGTTGGTGAGTGACGAGACGTTGGTGAAAGTGATCGCATCGATGAACCAGCCATAGATGTCACCGGAACCGGGGTAATATCCTCCGTTGGTGAACTCCAGGATGAAGCGGATTCTGAACGATTTGCCCGTCACCGAAGAAAGCGCGGCCGAACGGGCGTTGAAACCGGCTTCGCCTGAATTTCCGTAACCTGGCTGGTCATAAACGTTCTGCCAGACCGCCGTGCCCTCCTCCTTTACCTGAACCTTGAAGTGTTCGTTGGCCGTTGAGTAGCGGACGCTGCTTTGAAATGCGAGTGACGCGGAGGCTTTCCCATAGTAAACGGAATTCAATTGGAGGATCTGACTGCCGGGAATGGAGTCTTCGAGGTGGAATGATGAGGTGCCCTGCTGTTTCACCGTAGTGCTGAGCACGGAGTAGGTGTTGGTTTTTGTCACCGTGACATTGGCCAGGCTTTCAGCGTTTTCCGCGACTGCTGCTGCGGTGTTCCAGCGGTTCCAATGGTATCCGCCGGCACCTTCGATCGCAGAGAAGGTGAGGTTTTGGTTGCTGCCAGCGGTCGCCGTTGCCGGACTGGTGATCGATGGCGGGGAATAGCTGAGCTTTAAATCAGCTTTCGCATTCGTGGATGCAGGAACGACGAGGCTGGCGGTCCGGTTCATGCCGAGGCCGGAAAATGTCACGGTGCGGGTGGCTGCGGTGGTGGGAATCGGCACTACCCAGCCGCCGCCGATCGCCGTGTTGCAGTAGTTCGTGGTTCCGCTCACATTGACCGTCAGGCCGGAAATTCCTTCACCGGGATCGTAGAAATTGTTCGAGTTGAGGTCATAGTAGGCGACGCCCGTACCGAGGGTAGGGTTGGCAGTTTGTTTTCCGAAGTCCTGTGTGACAAGTTGGGGCCCGATCGATGGGCCGTTGGTTCCGAGCTGCACTCCGACACCAATTTCTCGATAGGTTGTACTGTGGATGCTGTTCCGGTGGCCACGGGGATTTTGCATGCCGGAGGTGCCTCCGTTGCCCCAGTCCACTTCGAAACCGGCATGGCCATACCAAGTGCTGGTTGCGGCGGCATAGACGTTTTCCCCATAGGCGGTCCAGCTATAACCGGCAGCAGTGATACGGCTGCCGGGGTCATTGGTGGGGTTGGTTTCATTATGGGACTGGGTCGCATTGTTGAGCATCCAGAGGGAGTGGCCGCGGGCGGCGGTGGTGAGACTCGCGTTCGGAGCCAATGGAGGAGCGACGGGAATAGCATTGAATTCACTTTGGAGGACGGAGAGATCCACCCCGAATTGGGTGTAGGCGTTGAGGACATCGGGATCCGTGGTCGTTGCCAGACGGACACCTTCAGCGGGGGGATTGGCGCGTGCGCGATTGATCAGCTCAAGATAATATTGTTCGTCGGCCGTCGGATTGCCAAAATCATACGGGGCCACCCCAAGACAAACCGAGGAGCCGATGATTAGGCAGCCTAGGATGAATGGGAAAAATGAAGGCGGAAGGACGGGGTTTTTGAGCATGGAAAAAGGACGTGAGTCCGGTTAATCATCCCCCGATGGCTGAACGTTAGCGTCGAATACACGAGCTGCCGCTGTGGAAACGGAAACAGGCGCGCCATGAGTGCTGGACGACTCAAGTGGCATGGCGCGTGCCACGCGCAGTTTTTAATTAAAATTCCTTAATAGTAAAAGGACGGGGAATGTGTCGAATTCCCCTGAAACTGGCAGTGAGGGCCGCATTCCTGCAAGGGTTGCGGGATGGTCTGAATGTTTTGCAGGTATTGCGGGTTGGTGACGAAATCGCCCCTGAGTGTGGGGATGCAGTGCTCCCCATTTGTGGGGATTATCATATGATATCAGGCTTCACGCCGCAGCGTTGCGAGATGTCCGATTGCTCCAGTGCCGGGATACGGCATCTTCGCTGCGTTATTTCGTTTTCCCGCCCTGTATCCATCGCAGTGGAGTAGAAATACACAGGACAGCGAGATGACATCAGCAAGGCCCCAATTGTGGGGAGACCCAGGCACACCTCGCCAGCCAACCCGATAACCCAAGTTTATGAAAAAAACCCGCTCCTTCGTTTCATTCCTCTCCTGCGTCAATAGCTCCAATTTGCTGTCCGTTGCCACAACCACCGCATCCATCGTCCTCTGCATGGGGGCTCCCCAAGCCAAGGCCACGACCATCGCTTGGGATGGCAACGGCGTTTCCGCCACCGATCTAGGCACGGCCGTAAACTGGGCGAACGATATCCTGCCGAGCCCTTCCGTTCCTGACACCATGCAATGGAATGGTTCGGTGGCCGGAGCCTTATCTTTGGTCTATAGCAATGCCGTTTTCGCCGGTGCTGCGGGAAATGCGGGTCTCAATGTCGACATCACCGCCGCACAGACCGGCGCATTGAATATCGATTCGGGAACGAATACGGGAACTCTCCGGATGAACGCCCTCACAGTCGCCGCCGGGGCGGGAGCATTTTCGATCGGAAATGGCGTCAACAGCTTCAACCTTACCATGGGAGGCGCGGCCGGAACACACACTTGGACAAATAACTCATCCAATGCCGCGACCATTGGTTCCGATGTGATCGTGGGCCGGGGAGGTAACGGTCTTCACGTCCTGGCAGTGGCGGGTTCGGGCGACTGGAATTTCAACACCGCATTCACGAGTCAGGATGCGTCTAATAACTGGGCCATCACCAAGGCCGGAACGGGCGTGATGAACCTCACCGCGACGAACGTTTTAACCGGCGGCCTTACGGTATCCAATGGAACCGCGCGTCTGACCGGAACTAACACCAGCGTCGGTCAGATTTCAGCGGGAACCGTCGCCAGCCAGAATGGGGTTCTTTTCATGGACGGCGGCACTCTGAACGCCAGCAAAACGACCAGTCCCGGCCTTGCGATTGGCACGGTCGCGAGCAGCGCGGGATTCGTCAAATTCGGTAGCACCGGGGCGCTCTCCACCGTCAGCGAGCTGCATCTCGGACGCGGTGTGGGCGCGTATGCTGCCATGACCGTGGGCGCAGGAAACACCGTCACTTCCGGAAGCTGGCTCGTTGTCGCTTTGAATAACGACCGTGGCGTGCTCAATCAAACCGGCGGGGCCATTACTGTGAGCGCGAACCGGATGACTATCGGTGCGGGTGGCAATGGATCCGTGGGACTAGCTAATTTGGCCGGTGGCACGTTTACCAGCAACGCCGGAGTCTTCGTGGGTGAAAATGGAACGGGAACTCTCAATATCTCCGGGTCCGCTGCCGTTTCCATGGGCAACGTCCAGTTTGCTGGAAGCGCCACATCCCTGGCGGGGTCCGTCAATTTGCTGGGGGGCACGCTGACCACCGGCTCGATCACCAAAGGTGCCAGCACGGCAAATGGTGTCTATCAGATGAATTTCAATGGCGGCACGCTGAAGCCCACCGCATCGAGCCCCACCTTTTTTAGCAGCTTGGCCAACACCTCTGCCTACGTGATGGGGGGCGGGGCCAATATTGACACCAACGGTTTCGACATCACCGTCGCCCAACCGCTGCTTGCTCCAACGGGTAGTGGCGTGGTCACTCCGACGGTTGCGACTCCGGGCTCCGGGTATTTGGATACCCCAGTGGTGACGATCACCCGGGGAGCGGGAGACAACACGGGAGTGGGTGCCACCGCGGTGGCGACGGTTTCTAGTGGAGCGGTTACCGGAATCGTGATCACGAATCCCGGGGTGGACTACACAGCGGCTCCGGTCTTCACGCTTTCAGGTGGGGGTGCCGCAGTGGCGGCCACCATCACGGGCGTAGCTCCCTCCGTAAACACGAGCGGTGGTCTGGCCAAGGCGGGCAACGGTATTTTGACCCTGTCTGGCAGCAACACCTACAACGGTGCCACATCGGTTGGAGCAGGCAAACTCTCGGTCACTGGTTCGCTGGCGGCGGGCAGCGCGGTTTCCGTTTCCAGCGGCGCGACTCTTGGCGGCACCGGAGCCGTGAATGGTTCTACCACCGTAGCCTCCGGCGGCATTCTCGAAGGAGGAGTGGCTTCGGCCGGAAAACTCACGCTCGCCGGCCTGACCTTCAGCGGGGCAGCCGATGTGAATCTCGGCATGCTCTCCAACTACGTTTCCACCCCAGCGGTTGGAGCCGGAGCGGTGAACCTGAGCGGCGGCACGGGCGCAGTGGTCATCCATATTGCTTCGTTAGGCACCGCCACATCGGGAAATACCTACAAACTCCTTGATTACTCCTCGCTCGGCGGCACGGGATTTTCCGGATTCTCATTGGCTTCCCTGCCCAGCCGCGCGATCGGCAACCTGGTCAATACCGGCACTGGAATCAACCTGTCCCTCACCAGCCTCGATTTCCTGAAATGGACCGGAAGCCTCAGCAACGACTGGAATACCGCTGCCACGAACTGGAAGCTGAATTCCACCAACGCAGCCACGAATTATATCAATTCTCCCGGTGACGCGGTGGTGTTTGATGATTCCTCATCGAATCCCAATGTGGACATCAACACCGTGGACGTCACTCCCACCAGTGTTACTTTCAATAACAACCTGAACGACTATTACGTTCAAGGTTCCAAATCCATCGCCGGACTCACCGGTATCGTGAAAAACAACGGAGCGGCCGTAACTCTCGCGCTTGCCAACACCTACAGCGGCGGAACAACGCTCAACGCAGGCACGCTCAATATCAACAACTCCTCCGCCATCGGAACCGGCGTTCTCACCATCGCTGGTGGGACGATCGATGCGAATGGCGTCACCCTCACGACCAACAACGCACAGAATTGGAACTCTGATTTCACCTTCACCGGCACAGGAGATCTGAACATGGGCAGCGGAGCGGTGACAATGTCAGCGAGCCGTGCCATCACCACCAACGGTGCCACCCTCACCGTCGGCGGTATTGTCAGCGGCACCGGGATGAGCCTGACCAAGAATGGCCCTGGAACGTTGGTTCTCGGCGGAGTGAACACCTATAACAGCGGAACCAACCTGAATGCAGGCACGCTTCAGCTCAACCAGACCACGGGTGCGGCTGCTACGGGCACGTTCAACGTTGCTGGCGGCACCTTGGTATTCAATCCTCCAGCTAACAACTTCGGTTATGCTCCTGCGATCAATCTGACTGCAAATACCGCCATCAGCAAAATCGGCAATTTCCAAATCAACTATACCGGCGTGCTTACCGGCACTGGAAACGTTGTGGACGTCAGTACCGGTGCCTCGCGCCTTTATATGAACGGCACGGTCAGCGGAGTCAGCCAATTCAACGTCAGCTCCGGTGCGATGGGCTTCGACCTGAGCATCGGAAACCGTGGCGGCAGCGCTCCGGTCAACGTCTCCAACGGCGCGTCATTGTGGTTCGCCAATGCCACGAACGCGGTCACTAACAACATTACCCTCAACGGCGGCACCGGTCAAGGAGCCACCGGAGCTCTCTTCCAGGAAGGCGCGGGAACACCGACGATTTCCGGCACGGTGGCGCTGGCCAGTGGTGATAGCAGCATCGGGGGAAATACCGCAGCAGCCGTTGTTTCGATCACCGGACAAATCAGCGGACCCGGTGCTTTGACCAAAATCGGAGCGAACAAATACACCTTCTCCGGAGCGAACACCTACACCGGTGCCACCACTATCAACGCCGGCATTCTGACGGCAGGAGTCGGCACCATCCCGAATGTCAGCGGTGCGTTTGGTGTCAACTCCGCTGTCAGCCTCGGCAATATCGCCGGTGCCGCCATGGACATCACGGGATTCAACACGCAGATCGGCTCTCTGAGCGGCGGTGGCGCGACCGGAGGAAATATCACCCTCGGTGCCGCCACGCTGACCGTTGGTGCTGACAACACCAGTCCAGCGGCCTACGCCGGTGCCATTTCCGGAACGGGTGGTCTGGCCAAGATCGGCACAGGGGCACTGATCCTCGCCGGAGCTAACAGTAACACCGGTGACATCACCATCAGCGGCGGAACGTTGGTCGCCAACCGTGGCAACGACGTGTTGAATCCAGTGACGAGCGCCTTGGGAAATCCTCAGGTCGCCCGGAACATCACCGTGAACACCGCGAGCGCCCTGAATTTTGCTAAGGGAGATACCCTCGGCGGATCGACCAGCACCATCGCCCCAACGCTGGTGATCAATGCAGGCGGTGTCGTCACCAATACGACCGGCTTCTTCACCACCCTCGGACCTATCACCCTGAACGGCGGCACTCTGACGACCACCGGCGGAGCGGTGTTGGGTTACCAGTCCTACAGTTTGGCCGGCGATGTCACGGTCACCGGCTCGGCTGTTTCCACCATCTCCGTCACTGGCGGCGGAAACGCCTTTAACGGAATCCACTTGGGAACCAACACCACCTTCAACGTGGCTGACGTCACAGGCAGCAGCGCCAGCGACCTGGATGTTTCCGCACCGCTCATCAACCGCAACCAGAGCTTGGCCGGTTCCGGCGGTCTAACGAAGTCCGGAGCGGGCACGATGACCATGACGGGCGTCAACGCCTACACCGGCGACACCATCATCACTGGGGGAACACTCAGCATCAGCAACGCCAATCTGGCAGACGCTGCCGATGTCCGCATCACTACCGGTGCCAAACTGAACCTGACCTTCAGCGCTGGCACGCCCGACACGATCGATGAACTTTACATCGATGGAGTCCAGCAAGCCGTCGGCACATGGGGAGCCATCGGATCAGGAGCCGCACATACGACTTCGCTGATCACCGGCACCGGCATGCTGAACGTGACTACCGGCGTTACCTCGGCCTACACCGCATGGGAATCGTCCTACTCGCTCGGCAGCGGCAGTGAAAATGGCGATCCGGATGCGGACGGTATCAAAAACCTAATGGAATACGTCCTCGGGGGTATTCCGACAGGTGCGGGTGCTTCCGATACATCCATCCTGCCAACGCAAGCGCTCGACGCCACCAACCTGGTCCTGACCTTCCATCGCTCGGATCTATCCGAATCCGAGGTCACGGTGAAAGTCCAGTGGTCCACCGACATGGTGACTTGGAACGACTTCGCGACGATTGGTGCCACCAGCGCCCTGCCTGCCGTGCAAGTGACCGAAGACTCGCCAACCACAGCGCTCGACACCGTGGTGGTTACCATCCCGCGTTCCGGCCACGAAGTCGGCGGCAAACTCTTCGGACGCGTCATCGCCGTTAAGTAAAGCTCAGTAATCCTCACCGGAAATGGCGCTGTCGCTTGCGGCAGCGCCATTTTTGCGTCCTGATGGGGAGGGCTTGCTAGCAGTAATTGGAATTTCGGCCCCGCGCGGGGATCGACAAGAGTGGTCCGCACAGTCCCCTGTGCGGAATCTTTGTTTTC
>JBDSZP010000038.1:0-5082 GCA_039925065.1 Luteolibacter sp. | reverse complement strand
AGCCGTCGTGGCAGCAGGCTGCGCGTAGTCCAAAGCTTCGCGTCACCCAAATTCACAAATCCTGATGCGCCAGTATAGCCGGATAATACCATACCATCCTCTGGCTCAGCGTCGGTCCGGCAGTGTCGCGCCATCCACCCACTGACCTTTTACCAAAATCTCCCGCATTCGCCGGGGAACACCGCGCTCGTTGTCATAGATCATCGATAACAACTGCAGCACGGCGCAGCGCCCGATTTCCGTCGGATCTTGATCGATCCCCGCATCGACGTCGGAATCCATCGTATTGACCGAGGCGAGGGCGACGTCCTCCGGGCAGCGGTATCCGATAGATTCAAGTAATTCACGGGCGTTCGGGTGGAGCGTGATGATCGCATCCGGCCGTTGCTCCTTCATCCATTGCCTGAGCCCTTCCCGGCTGAGATCATCGTCAGGTTCCAACTGGCAGACGGGCAGTTGGTCGCATAACGGCAGCTCCTGCCTAACACCCCTATAGCCGCTTTCGAAACGCCAGATCCGGTCCCCCCTGGTCTTATCGTAGTTGATGAAGCCGACACGCTTGTAGCCCTTCGCGAGGATCTGATCGAAGGCCAGGACGGTGTTGCCGGATTGGTCGGCGGTGACAAGGTGGGCGGACACGGCCGGAAGACGGCCCGTGCGGATGATACTGAATTTTTCCCAATGAAAATTCAGGAGATTGATGTCGTAGCGATAGTTCTGGGGAGAGAGAACGACTGCGTTCACGCCGCGGGCCAGCAGAATTTCCTCAATGCGCCGCGAGGATAAGCCCGCAAGTGGAAGTTCCTCCAAACGGTACCCGAACTTTGCCGCGCATGCCTCGGCTCCGTGGCGTAGTTCCTCGAAATAGCGGAGCTTCGACACTCCCGCCGCCCCCGGTTCCTGCCACAGGTTCAGCCATGCAATGGAGGCGTGAATCTCGGAATAATTCAGATTCCGTTTCTGATGGGAGAGGGCTGCGGCAACAGGATTCGGACGATAGCCCATCTTTTCAGCCAACGCTTGGATTTCCAGACGTCGCTCAAGCCCGACCTCGGAACTGTCGCGCAGGGCCAGGCTAACCGTCGCGTTGGAAACGCCGAGTTTCCTCGCGATATCGCGCTGGGTCACTTGGGGCTCGGATTCCTGCATGGTCGTTTCTCAATCAGAATGTCCGATCTCAATCCGGCCGCAACCACCAACTTGGCAGTAGCCGGAGACCTCATTCCACCCTGCCCGGCAGGCTATCCCCGTCCATCCACTCCCCCAGCAGCAACATCCGCCTGACGATGCCGGGGACGCCGCAGGCTTTTTCGGCGATGAGGGAATGCAGCATCAACACCCCCACCCTGCCGATTTCCGTCGAGTTCTGGCGAATTCCCGCAGAGACGGAAACCTCCATCACGTTCGTGCAGGCAAGGCCCACGTCGTCGGGCACTCGCAAACCGCCTTCGGCCAGAATCTCCGGGCACTGGGCGATGTCGGTCAGGATTGCGTCAACTCGGTTTTCCCGCACCCATTTCGCCACCGATTTCGCCCGCCCCCGGTCGGAAAATTCGCCTACCACGCAGACAGGCAGGCGGTCCTCGGCGTCAACGAGCCGTTGCGCTATCAGGAATCCGGTTTCGCCCAGATGACCACCCCTAACTACATCCACCCTATCGGTGATGAATCCGATCCGTTGATAACCGAGTTCGCGCATCTTCGTGAAGGCGAGCATCGCATTGGAAATGAGGTCGGAGGAAACCAAGTGACACAAAGGATTTCCAAGCGATCGGCCGAACCGGACGACGGGGTAATTCTCCCATGGGAACGCCCCCCAATCCGGATGGGAATCTTGCGACAGAAGAACTATCCCGCGGATGCTTCTGGCTTCGAGTTCCCGGTGCAGCGACTCCGGGTTCACATTGCCTTCAATTCGAAATTCCTCCAACTGGTAACCGAGTTTGCGCGCGGCTTCTTCCGCGCCCTCCCGGCAAGAATCGAACGACTTGTCACAGCGCGATTGCTCCGCCGGGTTCTGGACATCGATCCATGCCAAGGCCGGGTGCGTCGGTGCCACCGAGGAATGGCGCTTGTGGCGGGACAGCTCGGCCGCCGCCGGATTCGGACGATATCCCATCCTCTTCGCTGCGGCCTGAATCTCCTCCCGCCGCTCGCGCGTCAGCGATTCGCTGTCTCGAAGCGCAAGACTCACCGTCGCATTGGAAACGCCCAGCACACGTGCGATATCGCGTTGCGTTACCGAATTGCCGGATGCGGGCGTGGAATACATCCGGTTCGCATCTCATCGATTGCGACGGTTTTCAATTTCCCAGCCACTTGTCCGGTTAAGCCGCAACTTGATCGAACAAGTGCCAAAGTCGTTTTCTTTGAGTCAACGCCCGCTAGTTAGTCCGCTGATCGTCGACATCGAATCCGCCCTTTCCGACGCATCCTCGGCCGCCTCGACGCGGGTTCGCTGCGGGGTCGGGTGATTGGGCTTGCTCACGCAGCGGGTAACGCGACAGTTTAATCGCACAAGTGCAAATGCATTCGACTCGGTTGAGTTTCGATTTATTTTTAATCGACCCACAAAACGCCCGGGCCGTTGCACTTTCGGCGCCGGCATTTTCCCTCCCAAACTTTATTGATGAAAAAACTGCTGCTATTTCCATTGATTGCTGCCGTCAGCTTGAGCGCCATCGCCGCTCCCGCAACGATTTCCGTTCAGGCTGACAAACCCGGCCATGCCATTTCCCCGCTGCTTTGGGGAATCTTTTTCGAAGACATCAACCTCTCGGCCGACGGCGGGCTTTATCCGGAACTCGTTCGGAACCGCTCCTTCGAAGGCAGCGACGGGCTGCGTTATTGGAACTTCTCGTCGGCCGCCGGGAACGGAGCCGAACCGTCTCAATCCATCGACGAGTCCCGTCCGTTGAACGCCTTTAACCGCCGCAGCCTGCACGTGCGTTCCGGTGGCGCAGGCTGCGTGCTGGAGAACTCCGGTTACTGGGGCATGCGCTTCGTCGCTGGCGAGGCTTGCACCTTCCGCCTCGCCGCCCGAGTGGAAGATACCTTCAAAGGCGCACTCCGCGTCCAGCTTTGTGATTCCTCCGACGCCGTGATCGCTTCCGGCGAACTCGCCGGCTTCGGCACCGACTGGAAACAGCAAACCCTCACGCTCACGCCGTCAAAGTCCGACCCGCACGGCAAGCTGAAACTGCTCGTGCCCGGCGAGGCATCCGTGTTTCTCGACATGATCTCACTCATGCCGGTGAAAACCTGGAAAGGCCACGGCCTACGCGAAGACCTCGCGGAAACGATGAACTCGCTGAAGCCCTCCTTCTTCCGGTTCCCCGGCGGCTGCTGGGTGGAAGGCGAGGACCTCGCCGGTTCCTACCAGTGGAAAAACACCATCGGCGATGTCGCGTCCCGCACTCAGCTCGAGAACCTGTGGGACTACAATGCCACGCAGGGTCTCGGCTACCACGAGTATCTCCAGTTGTCCGAGGACCTCGGCGCGGAACCCGTCTTTTGCGTCAACGTCGGAATGTCGCACCACGAGTCCGTGCCGCTCGACCGCATGGGCGGGTGGGTGCAGGACGCGCTCGACGCCATCGAATACGCCAACGGTCCAACGGATTCCGTGTGGGGTTCGCTTCGCGCCAAAAACGGCCACCCCGCGCCGTTCAATCTTCGCATCGTCGAGATCGGCAACGAAAACGGCGGCACCGACTATGCCGAGCGCTGGCCGCTCTTCGTCAAGGCGATCAAGGCCAAGTATCCGGAGATCACCCTGATTGCGAACCACTGGCAGAAGAGTTACCCAAAGGAGCCCATGCCGGAGATCGTGGACGAGCATTGTTACGACACTCCCGAGGGGTTCATGCGCCTCTCGACGCAATACGACGCCTACGACCGCAAGGGACCTAAAGTATTTGTCGGCGAATACGCCGCCACCAAGCGCGCAGGCCTTGGCAACCTCCGCGCCGCGATCGGCGAGGCCGCTTACATGACCGGTCTGGAGCGGAACTCCGACATTGTAACAATGGCCGCCTACGCGCCTTTGTTTACCAACGTCCACCACCGCGCTTGGAATCCCGATCTCATCAATTTCGACAGCGCGGGCTGGTATGGCATTCCCAGCTACTACGTGCAGCAGCTCTTCAGTCAAAATGCCGGCGACGCGACGCTGCCGGTCGAAGTTCAGAGCGAGGAACTGCCACAGGATGACCCGCGGGGCAGGATCGGCCTCGGCACCTGGGCCACGCAGGCCGAGTTCAAGGATCTCAAGGTCACCGCTCCTGACGGCAAGGTCCTCTTCGCTGCGGACTTCGCCAGCAAGGGCACCAAGGGCTGGACCTTTCTTGGCGATGGCGAGTGGAGCGTGAAAGATGGCGTGTTGCGTCAGACATCCGGGAAACAAAAACTCCGTGCGCTCGTCGGCGACCCTGGCTGGACGGACTGCACCATCGAATTGAAGGCACGGAAACTCGCCGGCCGCGAAGGATTTCAAGTGCTTTTCGACAACGAATCCGACGAGGATCGCACCGGCTGGAACCTTGGCGGGTGGGATAACAAGTATTGCGCCCTTGTTCTCGCCGATTCGGACGAACGCAAGGACGGTTCGATCAAGATCGGCCGCTGGTATGATGTGCGCGTACAGCTCGACGGTGAACAGATCCGCTGCTGGCTCGACGGCAAGATCGTCCACGATTTCCGGCGCCCGCACCTCACCACAAAGGCCGTCTACGCCAGCGCAACGCGCGACCAAAACACCGGCGAAATCATCCTCAAGGTGGTCAACACCGCCTCCGGCCCGACCGAAACGACCATCAATCTCACCGGCATCACCGCCATTTCAGGGCAAGCCCGGTCCATCGTGCTCACCTCGGAAAAACCCACCGATGAGAACTCCCTCGCGCAGCCGCGCAAAGTCGCGCCGCGCACCGAGGAACTGACACTCCAAGGCCCGCGCTTCACCCGCAGCTTCCCGGGCAACTCCATCACGGTGCTGCGAATCCCGGTGGCAAAGTAGCCCGCGACGCCTCCACGCCCCGCACGTCCGTTCCCAAACACGATGCACCGCTTTACACAGCTTGG
>JBDSZP010000037.1:0-10243 GCA_039925065.1 Luteolibacter sp. | reverse complement strand
CGGACGTCCGCACCGCTCCTGGCTGGTTGTCGGTGCGGCGTCCGGTTACTTTCATGGCTGGGCGTAAGAAGTTCCTCGGGACAGGACTTCTCTCGCTTTTTGAAACGATGTGCCGCACTGCTCCTGGCTGGTTGTCAGCGCGGTCATCGTGGATTTTCGATCAAAGGCAGGATCATGCGCTCGGGACAGCACAAGATTTTGCCGATCAAACGGACGTCCGCACCGCTCCTGGCTGGTTGTCGGCGCGGCGTCCGGTTACTTTTATGGCTGGGCGATTGGAGTTTTTCGGGACTGTGCTCCTGTCGCTATTTGAAACGATGGCTCGCGCTGCTTGTAGTGTGTTTGCGGCGCGGCCATCACAGATTTTCCATCAAAAACAAGATCATGCGCTCGGGACAGCACAAGATTTTGTCGATCAAACGGACGCCTGCGCTGCTCCTGGCTGGTTGTCAGCGCAGGCTTCTGTCGATTTTTCAGAGGCTCCCATCGCTCCTGGCGACTACCATCTCCCGGTTTTTCCGGTCGAGATCGCAGAGTGGATGGGTGCTGGTTCGGACAAGTTCATCATCGACGGCACCCTTGGCGGTGGTGGCCACAGCGAGATTTTCCTCAAGGCTGGCGCTCGCGTCTTAGGTGTTGACCGGGACCCGGAAGCTTTGGCACACGCCCGTGCGCGCCTTGCCTGCTTCGGCGAGCATTTTTCCACATGGGAAGGAAATTTTTCACAGATTTGCGAGATCCCCGAGATCCAAAAGGGGGAACGGGCCGACGGCCTGCTGATGGATCTCGGCGTTTCCTCGCGCCAGCTCGATTCAGCAGTCCGCGGATTTTCGTTCATGCGTGAAGGCCCGCTCGACATGCGCATGGGTCCCTCCAGTCCCCGCACGGCGGCGGACATCGTCAATCATTGGCCGGAAGCGGATATCGTCAGGATCCTCTTTGAATTCGGCGAAGAGTCGAAGGCCCGCAGGATCGCAGGAGCGATCGTCAGACAACGTGCGGAAAAGCCGTTCGAGACCACACTCGATCTTGCGAATTGCATCGAGCGCGCCATCGGACGCCACGGCCGGACTCACCCGGCGACCAAAACTTTCCAAGCCATCCGGATGGCGGTGAATGAAGAGCTCGAATCCCTCGCCAACGCACTTGCGGCGGTTCCTCAGATACTGAAGCCGGGGGGGCATTTGCTGATCATCACGTTCCACAGTCTCGAAGACAGAATGGTGAAACGGTTTTTAAAACACCGCTCCACGCCATTCCTCGATGACCCGGGCTGGCCGGAACCCCGGCCCAATCCCGATTATCAATTCCGGCTGCTGGCCAGAAAAGCCATCATTCCCACCGCCGAGGAAACATCCCTGAACCCGCGAGCCCGCAGTGCAAAACTGCGGGTTGCCCAGCTTTTAGACCTCAAGCCATGAACCGTCGCCGTAACGAATCCCGTACGCCAATGTCCGTCTTTTTCGCGCTATTCCTGGCAGCCGGAATCGCGGCTGCTGGTGGCGTGCTCCATGCCTATTATAAAAACCGCCAGGTGACCATCACTCGCGAGATCGATGAGATCGATCACCGCGTCGAGCAATACCGCTTGGATATACGTACCACGGAAATGCGGATGGATCAGCTTCTGAATCGCTTCGTCATTCGTAAACAAATCGAGGAAAACGGATCCTCCTTGCGCCCGATTCCAATGGGTGTTGTGGAACAGATCGATTCCGCCTCCCCTAACCGCCACAGCGTCGCCTCTGCTGAACCTTAGACCGTGAATTCCGCCTTCCAAACCCGTTGCATCCTTCTGTGCTCGACCCTGGTGGTCGGGCTCAGCGTGCTTTCGGGGAGGCTGATCCAAATTCAATTGGTGGACCGCCATCGTTATGCGGAAAGTTCGAGGAAAACGTTTCACAGTGTGGAGCGATTGCCCGCACTTCGTGGGATGATTGTGGATCGCCGTGAAGAGCCGTTGGCCAGGAGCATTCCTGTGTCCACCCTCTACGTGGATAAGAATCACCTGATGGATCCCAAGATCGCGGCATACGGCCTGGCGTATGAGCAAGCGAGCGCGGAGCCGGGCTGGGCCGCTCTGGACAACAGCAAAAGAACCCGGCGCATCAATGTGCTCCGGGGTGAGTTACTGACCAGTGAGGCTGCGGATGTGATCGTGCAAAAGCACCTCGCTTACGCTGTTGGCATCCTCGCGCGTCCGCTTGGCATGCGCCGCGAGGAACTCCGCGACAAGATCGAAAACAGCAAGGGCAAGTGGGTGCCGGTTGCCAAAGATATTCCGGAAGATGTCGCCGATAATCTGCGTGAGGAAAGGGACAATCACTGGATCCAAGGATTCGAATTCGAAAATTCCCTGAAGCGTTGGTATACCGCCAAAAATATGGCGACGCATGTGATCGGTTTTACCCGCGATGTCGATAAGGAAGACGAGGAAGGAAAGACCCACACGCAGTTTCTCGGGTGCTTCGGCATCGAGTCCTCAATGGAGGAATTTCTCGCAGGCCGTGACGGCTCGCGCGAGCATTACCGCAATGCGCGCGGACTTGTTGTCCCCGGAAACTCGAGCAGCCTTCGTCCTCCGCGGGCGGGCCTAAATGTGCAGCTTACCATCGACATGGGCATTCAAGCCATCGTCGAGGAAGAGCTTGACGCCGGCCTGGCCGAGTTTGGATCCGCACAAGGCGGTGCTGTTCTGATGGATCCGAAAACCGGCGAAATACTCGCGATGGCGAGCCGGCCCAGCTTCGACCTGAACCACAAGCAGGACATCCCGGAAAATGGTTACGTCAACTACCCGCTCCAGACCATTTACGAACCTGGCTCCACCATCAAGATCGTGGCCACATCCGGTGCGCTCAATGAAGGTTTGGTCACGCCGTTTACATCAATCAATTGTCAGAATGGATTCTATCAGGATGGAGCCGTCGTATTGAAGGATGACCATCCTGCCGGACAACTCACGTTCGAGGGCGTCCTCCAGCATTCCAACAATATCGGAACCTACAAGATCGGCCGGCAACTCGGAAGCGAGCGGTTCTATGATTATCTGCACAAGTATGGCTTCGGTCGTAAGACCGGAATTCAACTGAGCGGCGAAAGTTCCGGCCTCGCCCGTAACACGGGCAATCCTGTGGATTTCTCCCGCGCCTGCTTCGGCTACGCCACAAGCGTTACCCCGCTGCAGCTCTGCTGCGCGTATTCGGCGGTCGCCAGTGATGGTCAGCTCAGAAAGCCTCACATTATCAAATCCCTCGTCGCGAATGATGGAACCGTTGTGGAAAACTATCAGCCCGAAGTGGTCAACCGCGTGATCTCGGCGAAATCCGCCGCCCAAATGCGGACGGCTTTGGAAAAAGTCGTCGAAAAGGGAGGCACTGCCACTCTCGCTGCGGTTCCGGGGCACAAGGTGGCTGGCAAAACCGGAACCGTTCAGAAGCACAATAAAAACGGTGGCTACCTGCCGGGCTCCTACATCGTCTCCTTCGTCGGCATAATGCCTTCGCAAAATCCGGCGTTTGTTTGTCTTGTAGTGGTTGACGATCCGCGCACAAAGAATGTCCACATCTACGGCGGCACGATCGCCGGACCGATCTTTCGTAAAATCGCAACCCGCGTTGCCGCTTACATGAATTTAGAACCCACCGAACCCGTTTCACCCTCGCTTGCCACTGCTGCCAAATGATCCTTCGCGACCTAGTTTCCTGTCTCTCACGTGTTACGGTCGCCGGATCGTTGGATGCGGATATTCAAGCCATCACCGCTTCATCGCGTGAAGTGACGCCGGGCGTCATCTTCGCCGCCATCCGTGGAACCTCCATCGATGGGCATCGCTTCATCAATGACGTACTCGCTGCCGGAGCCACTGCAATTCTGGCAGAAACCGCGCAGCCTGCCGATTACACCGCCTCCGCCGTCTGGCTTCATGTGCCGGACAGCCGTGCGGCCCTTTCCGCGCTGGCTTCCACCCTGGCAGGCCACCCGTGGAAGGACCTCAAAGTCGCCGGGGTGACTGGCACGAATGGCAAGACCACCACCGCTTTCTTGCTTCATCACATGATGAAAACCGTGTGGTACCGGGCCGGATTGTTGGGGACGATCCTTGTCGACGATGGCGAAACCGAGGAAGTCGCGAAACACACGACACCCGGATCCATCGAACTTTCCGCCCTGCTGAACCGCATGCGCGACAACGGCTGCCGGGGCGTGGCGATGGAAGTTTCCTCGCACGGCATTCATCAGAAACGAATTTCTGCAATCGGCTTCGACGCCTGCATTTTCACCAATCTCACGCAGGATCATCTCGATTATCACGGCACGCTTGATTCCTATTTCCAGGCGAAGTCGGAATGGTTCCACGCGTTGGCTGCGGATCCGCTCGGTAAAAAACCAGCGGCGGTCATCAACATTGATGATGCGTACGGTGCGGAGCTGGCCGCGTCGCTTGAGGGAAAAATGCCCATCATTCGGTTTGGCTTCGGCGTGCATTGCGATTTCCGTGCTAACAATTTCCGCCAAAGCGCGCGTGGCATGGAATTCGAGCTCACCGCCAAAGGAAAAAGTTTCCTTGTCCGCGCTCCATTGATCGGGCGGTTTAATGTTTACAACTTGCTGGGTGCCATCGCCGCTGCCAGTGCCTGCGGCATTCGTCCGCGTGATGCTGTGGCCACTCTGGTCGATGCTCCACAGGTTCCGGGCCGTATGGAAAATGTCGGAAACGCAGGCGGCGCAACGGTTTTTGTCGACTATGCGCACACGCCGGATGCTTTGGAAAATGCCTGCCGCACCCTTCGCGAGCTCAGCCCGCGCCGCTTGATTACGGTATTCGGTTGTGGCGGTGATCGTGATCGGACGAAGCGCCCGTTGATGGCCGCAGCCGCCGCGCGTCACAGCGATGCCTGTGTCATCACCTCGGACAATCCGCGCTCGGAAGATCCGCTGGCAATCATTCGTGAAATCGAGGCGGGAATGGGCACCAAACAATACCGCAGCATTCCCGATCGTGCCGAAGCGATCTCTCTGGCGATTCAGGGCTCGCTCTCCGGCGATATCATTCTGATTGCCGGCAAGGGCCACGAGACCACCCAACAATTTGCCGAAGAAACGATTGATTTCGACGATCGCAAACACGCGAGCAAGGCGCTGCGTGATCGCGCCCAATCCATTTCCGACATGCGATGAAACCAACCTCCGCCCAGCAAATCGCGGCAATCCTCGGCGTTCCCATCGCCGCAGGAAATCCCGACGTGCTTGTGACAGGCGGAGTTTCCACCGATACCCGGACGCTGCCCCCAGGCTGTGCGTTTTTTGCGCTTCGCGGGGAAAATTTCGACGGTGATGCATTTGCTGCCAAGGCGCTAGCAGACGGCGCGGTGGTCGTCATCGTTCACAAGTGGCAGGGCGAGGTTCCTGCGGATACGGCGGTTATCGAAGTTCCTGACACGCTTCGGGCGCTCCAGCGTCTCGCATGCTGGTGGAGGAAACAACTGAACATTCCGATTGTCGCCATCACCGGATCCAATGGAAAAACGAGCACCAAGGATTTCACCGCCGCCGTGCTTTCCAAGCGATTCAATGTTTCCGCGACGCGCGGGAACCTGAACAACCACATCGGTGTGCCGCTGAGCGTGCTCGCCACCACCGAGGAACACACTGCCGCCGTGTGGGAAATGGGGATGAATCATTCGGGCGAAATCGCGCCGTTGTGTGAGATCGCCAGACCGAAATATGGCATCATCACGAACATCGGCACCGCGCACATCGAGTTCATGGGAAGCCGTGAAGCCATCGCTGAAGAGAAGGGGATGTTAGGCCGCGCGCTTCCCTCCGACGGAATCCTGTTCCTGCCTGCGACTTGTGAATTTTACGATTATCTCCGCCAGCGCACCCGCGCAACGATGATCGCGGTGGGAAATGGCCGTGGCCTCGTGCGGGCGGAAAATCTTCGCTTCGAGGTGGACGGAACGCATTTCACCCTCGTCATCGAAGGCGCGGAGAAAGCCGAAGTCTCACTGCCAGTGCCCGGACGTCACATGGTGACCAACGCATTGCTCGCCGCCGGTGTGGGTTGGAAGCTCGGGCTTTCCCCAGCGGAAATCGCAGACGGCCTTTCCAACGCCAAGCTGACGGGCGGAAGGCTCGGGCGCTTTGATTACAAAGGCACAACGGTCATTGATGATACTTATAACGCGAACCCGGAATCGATGGCGGCCGCCATTGAAACTTTGGCCGATACTCCGGTGAGCGCTGGCTCCCGCCGGATCATCGTGCTCGGTCGCATGGGCGAGCTCGGCGCACACGCCCCGGCAGCGCATCTCCGCACGGGCGAGCTTGCCGCACAGCGCCATCTAATGGTGATTGCAGTGGGCGAGGGTGCCCAGGGCATCGCTGAAGGCGCGAAGAACGCACCTTATTTCCGCGACCTCGATCAAGCCGCAAAGTGGCTGACTCACGAGGTGAAACCTGGTGATGTTGTCCTTTTCAAGGGCAGCCGCACCGCGACTGTTGAACGCGTCATGCACGCTGCATTTCCCCGAAACTGATGCTCCCTGCGATTTATGATTTTTGGTATCAAGCCTTCCAAGCCGAAATGGCTTCGGGACACAAGGGCTGGGCTGAGGCGTGTTCATTTTTGAATCTTTTCCAATATGTGACATTCCGTGCGGCCAGCGCCGGTTTGTTGTCATTCATTCTATCAGTGATCTTCGGGCCACGGGTGATCCGCAAGCTCATCTCGCTGAAAGTTGGCCAGCCGATCCGCACGGCCGAGGAGGTTCATAAACTCGCCGAACTGCACGATGGAAAAATCGGCACGCCAACCATGGGCGGTGTTCTGATCATTGGCTCGGTGATCGTTTCGACCCTGATCTGCGCCCGTCCTCTCAATCCTTTCATCGCGGTGTGTGCCTGCACCATGGCGGCCTGCGGGCTGTTGGGATTCTGTGATGATTATAAGAAGGTGAAGGAGAAGAAGTCCGATGGCATCAGCAGCCGGAAGAAACTGGGATGGCAGCTTTTCATTGCCCTGGTTGCCGCGGCTTTCATCTATTTCAAGACGGAGATTTCCGGTTTTGGTGCAAGCGCCCAGCAGCTCTCGGAAGGTTTGGCGGGATACAGACTCGGGAAAAATCCGATCGATGTCGGAGCAATCTGTTTTCCGCTCTTTAAATTCCCTATCGTAAATCTGCATTGGATGATCATTCCGTTTTTCGAGATCGTGATCGTGGGTTGTTCCAACGCGGTGAATCTGACGGACGGCTTGGATGGCCTGGCTACTGGAACCACGATCAGCGTGGCGCTTTCCTATGCATTTCTCGCTTATCTGGCCGGCCACTTTTACATGGCTACGGAATATCTCGTCATCCCTCACAATCGTTATATTGGTGAGCTTGCGGTGTTTTTGATGGCGTTGGTAGGTGCTGGATTTGGCTTCCTTTGGTTCAACTGCCATCCGGCCAAGGTTTTCATGGGAGATACCGGTTCGCTGGCGATCGGCGGCGCGCTCGGGACTGCGGCGATCTGCACGAAGCAGGAGCTTTTGCTGGTGATCATCGGCGGCGTGTTCGTCATGGAGGCGATGTCGGTTATCCTGCAGGTGGGCAGCTTTAAACTGCGCAAGAAACGCATTTTCAAGATGTCACCGATCCATCATCATTTCGAGCTTCTCGGCTGGCATGAAAATCAGGTAATTATCCGCTTCTGGATCATTTCAATCATGCTCGCACTTTTCGGGCTCGCCCTACTCAAGATCGCCTGACCCATGACACTCATAGGAAAACATATTGCCATCCTCGGCGTCGGTCGCAGCGGTCGTGCTGCTGCGGCGCTTGCCTTGCGGGAGGGCGCGACGGTTTCCGCTTGGGATGCCGCCGGGCCGGAGGCGTTCGTGGGAATGCCGGAAGGTGTGATGATTCACCCGAACGCTACGGAAGAGCAGGGTGAGAAGGTTTTCTCGGATATTCTCGTCGTTAGCCCGGGAATCGATACCTACGGTTCCTATGTCGCGGCGTTTTCCCAAAAGACCGGCGAAGTAATCGGTGAGGTGGAGCTTGCGGCGCGTTTCTATCAGGGGCGGATCATCGGTATCACCGGAACGAATGGCAAGACGACGACGACCGAACTGGTCGAGCGAGTCCTCTCCCACGCATCGCTGGGCGGAACGGCTTGTGGCAACTATGGAACGCCATTTGCGGAAGTCGTTCTGCAATCAAATCCGCCGCCGATTGTTTCATTGGAACTCAGCTCGTTCCAGCTTGAAACGATCCGCACGCTGCACCCGGTGGTGGCGATCTGGCTGAATTTCGCGCCTGATCATATGGACCGCTATCCAACAGTGGAAGCTTATCGGGCGGCGAAACTCCGGATTTTTGAAAATCAAACTGCGGACGATACTGCAGTCGTCAGAACTGGCGAGAAGCTGCCTCCTATTGCCGCGCGCATGGTGACATTTTCGACGACGGATGATTCCGCCGACTGGTTTTCTGATGGCCACCTAGTCCTGCATGGCGGTGAGACATGGCTTCACATGGAGCGTGATACCAGCCTGCGCGGACTCCACAATGCTGAGAACACGATGGCTGCCCTGGCCGCCTGCGAGGCGCTTGGAATTTCCGCCGCGATGATGCGGGAGGCGCTTCATGGTTACGCTCCGCCACCGCACCGTTGTGAGTTGATCCGCACGCTGGACGGCGTTGAATATCTCAATGACTCGAAGGCGACCAACCTTCATGCGCTGGAAAGCGCGCTCCGTTCGCAGACCCGGCCGGTGGTGCTGATCGCGGGGGGGAAGGAAAAAGGGCTGGATTACTCACCGGTGGTTCCGCTGCTGCGTGAAAAAGCGCTGGCTGCGGTGACGTTCGGCCAAATCGCCCGGCCGCTTGCCGATCTTTTTTCGACTGCCGTCAGTTGCGAGTCCGTCTCCTCGCTCAGCGATGCTGTTAGCGTCGCGCGCAGCCTTGCGCCGCGCGGCTCGACCATTCTACTTTCTCCGGGAACTTCGTCGTTCGACCAGTTCACCGGCTACGAGCAACGCGGAAATGCATTCCGTGATCTCGTGCACCAGCTCCGCTAAACCGTTATGAAACCCCAAACTTTGCCAGTCAAACGTCGTCCCGCCCCCAAAGGGATTTTCAAGCGCCTGAGTGCTGTCACCCGCAACCGGAAGCAACGTGTTGCTGCGACGGCGAATGGCGAGTTGGAAGTCGAGGATAGCGGATCAAAAATCTCACGAGCCCTCACGATCATTTTCCTATTTCATATCGTGGCGATCGGCCTGATTTTTATCCATAAGCAGTTTCTCGACGGGCGTCCCAGCGAGGGGACCGAGTCAAAGCCTGTGGAGAAAAGCGCACCGCTGGCGATGGCAGCGCCCGCTCCGGCGCGGCTGGATCTTCCCCGCCTGAATTCGGGCGAAAAGCCTTACATTGTGAGGGTTGGCGATAACTATGCACGCATCGCCGCAGCGGAGGGCGTGGATGAGGGCGACCTTCGTTTGATCAACAAGCACGTCGATATCGGGCCTGGACTGATTCTCAAGATTCCACCGAAGAAGCCTGCAACAATTGTCGCAAAGGAGTCCCCGGAAGTGACCGCCATGCGGGGGCCCGCGACAGCGGAGCGCAACCAGGAATTGGTGGATGTGCCGGATGTGAGCAATGCGCCCCGTGCCCAACTGGTCCATCCCAACGTTCGTCCGGTTTCGAACGCCCAGAAAGCTTCGCTGGTATCGCATGGGACGACTCCCGTGAGCAATGTAGCCACGTCCGCCAGCTCTGGAAAAACCTACGTGGTGCAGCCGGGTGACAGCGTCTGGCGGATCGCAAACCGTTTCAAGGTGAATCAGGACCAGTTGATGCGGGCCAACGGCATCAGTGATGCCCGCAAGATCAAAACGGGAATGAGTCTGGCGATTCCCCACTAATCTTTTTCAATGACCCGCCATTGCTCTGTGATCCTTTGTCTCGCCGTTGCTGCGCTTGTCGCGCTGGGGCTGATCATGCTTACGAGCACGGGGACATGGGCTAAGGGGTTTGGTCCTGATCATCTGCCCTATCATTTCCTGAGCCGTCAGGCGATCATGGTGGTGGTGGGATTGGCGGCGGCCGTATTTGCATCGCGGTTTCCCTTGGAAATGTCGCGCAAATCCGCGCCTTGGTTGTTAGCGGTCGCTTGCGTTCTGTTGGTCCTTTGTTTTGTGCCGGGTATCGCGGATCCCCAATATGGTTCCAACCGGTGGATCAAGGTT
>JBDSZP010000036.1:0-7208 GCA_039925065.1 Luteolibacter sp. | reverse complement strand
GCCGTTTCGATCCGTGGCTCCTCCGGGGCCGACAGTCGTAGAACCCGTGATATCCACGCCACCCGCTCCCGCATTGACGAGCAATGCATAAAAGGTATTGGTTCCGGTAGCAGTCGTCGCAATGGTGTTGGTTCCCGCCAGGGTGATCTTGTTGGTCGGATTCAGAGTCAGACTCTGGGACGCAGTGATGTTGCCACCCAGCACCAGTTGACCGCTTGTCGCATTGAGCACGCGAGAGGCCGTTAGCGTCATCGCGTTGTTGATGGTCTGGAGGCTGGCGCTGTTGTTGGTGATATTGCCAGTGAGGTTGAAGGCGTTGCCCGTCATCGTGTAGGCGAGCGCGCCCGAGTTGAAGGTGATGCCCGCCACGTTAAACGAGGTCGCCAGCGTGTTCGTCAGGGTAGTGGATGGGCTGGCATTCGCGCTGGTGAATACCAAGGAGTCGCCGGAGGCGATGGCCGATCCGGTTGAATAGGTCCAGTTGCCGTCCGTAGCCCAATCCGTGCTGCCGGCAGTGCCCTGCCAAGTATCAATCGCGGCTTGGGCGGAAGTGGCAGCAAGCCCGGCGAATGCGAGCGCGATGAAGCCGAGGTACAGGAAGGTATTGTTTTTGGATTTCATGGGATTTCGGGTTTGGGGCTATAGGGAATTGATGTCTTTTGCACCCGGATGATCGAGGTTCTGGATACAGGCTGAGGATGCAGTCGATCCCTTCAAGGTACCCACTGCATCGCATAAATTGCCACATCGATTCGGTCCTGCACATCCGATGAACATCAGAGGCGCTTCTCTTAGCGGGGCATCGATTCCGAGGATGGGCGGCGGCTGCTCCTTCGCTCGAGGTCGTCCAAGCTTCCACGTCGTTGGACCCTTGCACGATGGTACCGGGGCCCATGAGTTTGGCTACTTTTGGCGCGTCTCGGATCAGTTTGGACTCATCAAGCGGAATTAATCGGGAGCCGTCCGTCGTGACATAGGTCGTATCGGCGGGCGTTCCATTCTGGCCCTGATAATCGCCGACACCAGCGGCGTGCGACACGAGACGCGCGAGGAGCACCCATGAGTCTCTCAATCCCCGCCATTATTTTTCACCATTTTAAAGGTCATGTTTTCAATCATCCGAAAGTTCTACAGGCTGGAATGCTTGGGACAAAATCAGGCGCGAAGAGGTGGTTGTTGTGATGAAATGAGAGTGCGGCAACCTACTCGACATCCGTGCGGAAGGGCGAAGCAGGGAGTCCGGCGCGATTGAAGAGATTGCCCTCCGCTGCGTTTGCCCACGCGTAGCGGACAGCCACTGGCGAGGAAACTTCTGCGGCTGAAACAACGACGGTGTTCCCGCGAATTTCCGCCTTGGCCGGGTGGAAGACCTTGTCGGCGCCTGCGAGGGTGAAACCCTTCAATTCGCCGTCCTTCGCGACGAGCCCGCCGCCGGGGTGGGTGAAATTCAGAAACGCGTCAGCTCCCCGGGTTTTAATAGCTTCAAAAACCGGCCCGGAAAATTCGATTTTCTCGCCATATGCCAAGGCTCGCGCCGCGAGTGCCAAACGGGCGCCGACCGGCTCCTTCCGGGTGGGATGAATGTCTTTCGCGTCGCCGCAGTCAAGAGTCACGGTCATCGCGGTGTTTTTCGTTTGTTTCCAGGAGAGCAGTTGGGCCTCGCGGATCTCGGGGGACATGCCTTGGTGAGGCGCGATCTGCACGAACAGGAAGGGGAAATCGCCCTGATTCCATGCGCGCCGCCAGTCGGCGATCATGGCCGGAAACAAGGTGCGATACTGCCGCTCGCGTCCGACATTTGCCTCGCCCTGATACCAGATCACGCCACGGATGGAGTAGGGGAGCAGCGGCGCAATCATGCCGTTGTAGAGCGCCGTCGGCGAGTTTTGACTTTTGCTGGAATCCGAGGGTGGCCAGCCGGCTTCCTTCATCGTGCAACCCGGCTTGCAGCGCCATTCGCCGGAAAGGGGAACCGAGGCAGGTCTGCCGTCTGCTTTAAGCACCAATCGCATCGCGTCATTTCCACCGTAGATGCCGCCGCCACCGGCCGGGTCGTAAACCCGCACTGCGATGACGTTCCCGCCTGCCTTCAGCAGACGGCCGGGTATCTGATAGTTGCGCGGAATGTCCCAGCCATTGGTCATACCGACTTGCTCGCCGTTGACCCACGTCGTGTCCATGTCATCCACGCAGCCGAGATGCAATTCGACGTCGCTGCCGTCCCAGGTTTCCGGGAGATCGAACGTGCGCCGGAACCAGATAACGCCATCGAATTTCGGATAACCCGCAGCTTCGAGGAATGTCGGCAAGGTCATGGATTTCCAGTCGGTCATTTCCAGTTCCACTCCGCTCCATGCCGCGCCGGGCTTTGAACCGCGGTCCACTTTCTCAAACCACTGGTTCTGTTTGGCCTGCGAATTGCGGCGCGCCAAATCGGGATCGGCCGTGAGTTTTTTTAACTCCGCAACCGGTTCGATGAAGTCTGGCAGCGCTTGCAGCCCGGCCTCGCTCGTCCATGCCTCGGCCGGCGTGCCGCCCCAGGAACTGTGGATGATCCCAATCGGAACCTTTTTCGCGGCTAGCAAATCCCGCGCGAAGAAATAGCCAACGGCTGAGAAATCCTTGACCGTCTCCGGCGAGCAGACCGCCCAGTTGCCCTTCACGGTGGTTTGCGGAACAGGAGCCGTGGTTTGCTGTACGTAAAACTGGCGGATCTGCGGGTGGTTCGCCGCCGCGACTTCCTGCTGCCAGTTGGCGATGGGTTGCTGGCCCCCGCGCGCTCCGAGCTGGCGTTCCATGTTGGATTGGCCGCTGGCGACCCATACCTCGCCGACGAGGATATTGGACAGCGTGCGTGCGGTGTCGCCGGAAATGGTCAGTTTCTGCGGTGTCGCGTTCGCTGGCATCGGCTTGAGCCAGAGCTTCCACACGCCGTCCTTGGCGACGGTGGAAACAGTTTGGCCGCCGAAGGAAACAGTGACTTTCTCGCCATCGCGCCCCGTGCCCCATACCGGCACTCGTGAGTTGCATTGCAACACGGCGTTGTCCTGAAACAACGGGTTCAATTCCGCAGCGGTGGCGACTGTGACCAGCAGGCATGCGGTGAGCGTGGAAATGATTTTTACTTTGGTTTTCATATCGAGGGATTGTTTTGGTGGATTATTTTCTCTCGATGCGGAGCCGCAGGAACAGCGGGTCGGTTGCACCGGGCCAGATTGGTGTGTGTTCGAGCGTGAGCTGGCTTTCGCCTGAGACATCCGAAGATTCCATCTGGACGTCATCCGGATGCACGAACTGATCGAACCAATCTTGCAGGCTATCCGAATCCCCGGCCGAACAGGCGCAACCACGCACGGCTCATAGTGCCCCATCGACGGAGCCTTGGACATCCGATGAATATCAGATGCCGCCTCTCTTCGCGTGGCGGCATCGATCCCGAGGAGCGCTGCCGACTACTGGCGTCCGTCGCGACATCACTGAATCAAGTGAGCTCGGCATCCGGCATTCAGGCTTACGGTAACTGCCCCCCACCACCGGATGCTGGACCCCAACCATGTGGGCAGGGGAGCACCCGTCTACTTGGAAAACAACTTGAGCACCGCCTCGGTCCGCGTTTGCACGTGGAGCTTGCGATAGATCGCCTCCACATGCGTGCGCACCGTGCCGATGCCAATCCCAAGACTGTCGGCCACTTCCTTGTAGAGAAGCCCTTTGGCGAGTTGTTGCAGCACCCCCAGCTCACGTGCCGTAAGATTTTCCACCTCGTTCGCCGGTTTGTTAAGCCGGTGAAAATGCGAAACAACCAGGCGGGCGATACTCGGGGACATCGGAGCGCCGCCAGCATGCACTTCCTCGATGGCTTGCAGCAATTCCTCCGGCCGCGAACGCTTGAGCAGATAACCGCTGGCACCGGCACGCAGCGCTTCGAAGATGCTTTTGCTTTCGTCGTAGGTGGTCAGGATCAGCACCTGCAATCCAGGATGCGCGGCCTTGAGTATGGCGGTGCATTCGATACCGCTGCGGCCCGGCAAGCCGATGTCCATCAGCAACACATCGGGCAGGTGGTGGGGAACTTCGCACAAGGCCTCTTCGCCGGAACCATAGGCACCCAAACATTCAAAATTCGGGCTGTCATTGATGATGCAGGCCAGGCTTTTGCGGACTGCAGGATCGTCTTCTACGATGGAAATACGGAGGGGCATTAATGGGCGGGGGACTTTGGTGACACGGAGGGTGCAGAAAGCCAAGGCACAATCAAGGTAATGCGGGCTCCTGCTCCCGGCCGACTGTCGATCCGGCACTCGCCACTCAAGGCTGCGGCCCGCTCGCGCATGTTGCTCAGTCCGTTTCCATCCGCCCCGCAGGTCGCTGGATCAAAGCCACGGCCATTGTCGGCAACGGTGATGGTGAGAGCCGACGGGCTGAAGGATGCGCCCAAATGAATTTCGCTGGCGCCAGAATATTTGACGGCGTTGTTGAGCGCTTCGCGGACCACCAGAAGGACATGGTGACGGAACTCCGGCGGGAGAATGCGTGACGGTGCCTCAGCCGGGATGTCGATGCGAAGCCGCACGTCCGCAGGTTTTAGAAAGTCCCAGGAAAAGCGCACCAGATACTGGAGCAAACTGTCGAGGGTGTCATTAATCGGGTTCGTGGCCCAAACAACTCCGTCGAGATCTTCCACTGTCTGGCGAACGGAGTCAGCCAGTCTCGCACGACTATCCGGAGTCGTTGCCGTCTCCACATGGAGTGCGATTTGCGTGAGGCTCGCCCCTACTTGATCGTGCAGATCGCGCGCCAAGCGGGTGCGCTCGCGTGCGAGCGCATTCTCCTGCTCAAGCCTGCGTATCCTCGCGCGCATCCGGCGCTTCACCCAGAGTTTCACCAGGGCAGCCAGTGCCAGCGCGCCAAGCAGCCAGACCGCCGAGCGAAACCAAATCGTTTCCCACCACGCGGCACGCACGGTGAGGGCAAACGATGCCGTCCTGGGCAACCACAGTCCGTCCGCCCCGGCGGCGGCGACCTCAAACCGATAGTCGCCCGGCATCAGGTGGGTGAACAGCGCCGTTCTCTGGTGATCAGCATCAATCCAGTCGTCGTCCCCCAAGCCCGACAATCGATAGCGAAACCTAACACGCTCCGGGGCGCTCAACTGGGCCAGTGTGTAGCGGATTTCCAGCGGGCCGGAACCCGGAGGGATCAATAATCCAACGTCGCCGTTGAAACCCATCGCCGTCCCGCCCAACCGCACCCCTTCAATCAACACCGGCAGCGCTGCGATGGTTGGCGAAGCCTTTTCTTTTGGCAGGATCTCCAACGCCCCGCGGGCGGTGGCAAACCAGAGATGACCATCGGGCGTCCGGGCTGTGGCCCCACGAAATCCCAGCGAAAACTCGGTCGAAGGCAACCCATCGTCCCGTCCATAGGCGATGCTGTGAAGGGAGGCCTGACGTCCGTCCATTACAGGCTCGATCTCGTCCCGTGCCACACGCAGCAAGCCACTCACCGTGCCCACCCAAAAATCCCCCTCCGCCGTAATGATCAGCGAACGCAGGTCATCGATGGGCAGGCCTGCGCCGCCTGGCAAGCGACTGATCCGGCCGTCCCGCCAGCGGTAGAGCCCGCCTCTCAACGCACCGATCCAAACCGTGTCCGGGCCATCTGGGACGATGAACCGAATTCCGTCTCCGTCTTGAGCCCCCGGTAATGGCACCGGAACATACTGCTCTCCTGATTTCTGGAAAACCAAACCGTCCTCTGTTCCCGCCCAAATCCGACCGGCGGCATCTTCGGCCAGACAAATCACACGGATTAACCCGCCTGTCTCAGGCATACGACGGTCCTGCCCCGCTTGGTGACGGACGAGCGGACCTTTGATAATCGCGGCCCATAAAACCTCATTCCGGTCCACCAGCAACGCTGTGACCGGGTTAAGCAAGGATTCACGGCGGCAGGTCCCTTCACTCATGTGCAAAAGGCCGCGCCCGGTGCCCACCCACACCCCGCCGGCCGGATCGGCATGGATTGTCATGATGCCCCTCGCCCAGTCAGGCCAGCCGCTCGGAACGGTAAACGTGCGATTGGTCGCGTCATTCGCACGCACGAGCATGTTGTTGCGCCCGGCCACCCAGAGCCTCCCCTGATTGTCCGCGCATACGGAAGTGGTGTCGTCATCGAGCAACCCATCCTTGGTCTGCCGCAGGTGGAACCGACGCGGATGCAAACGGCTCACCCCGGCGGACGGTGTCCCCACCCAAATGTCACCCTCACGATCCTCAAAGACGGACGAGACCGCGCCCCCCTCTACCGGCACCTTCGCCCAGTTCCCGTCCCGGAACCTCATCAAGCCGGCATTGCTCGTTCCCAACCAAAGAGTCCCCAACGAATCCTCCATCATCACTTGCACGGAAAGCCCACTCAAATCCGCCACAGTTTCCTGCGAGCCATCCGGATGGTAACGCACCAGCCGATCGCCACGTTTCGCCCACATCCCGTCACTTCCGGCCCGCGCCAAATGCTCGCCCCCACCTCCGGCTGGATCGATCGATTGAAAACGCTTCCCGTCAAACGGACCGCAGCCGACCGTGTTGGCATACCAGATTGTTCCGTTGGCCGTTGAAGCGACTTGGTTGTCATGGGCTCCCCCGGTCCCGACGGCCAGGCCATCATGTTCGGAGTAATCGGTGAGCTGACCCTCCACCCAGCGTGACACCTTGATGGGATCCTCGTAGCCGAACCAGACCGCTCCGGAAGCGTCTTGGGCAAACGAAGTCGTCCACCCCGTCATGAGCGGTGCCAACGGCGCGATCACGTGAAATCGATCACCGACCCGCCAGGCGACACCTCTCCGATCCAAGCCCACCCACAGGTTGCCATCACGAGCGGTGAACAGCGCATCCACCCGATCCGACTCCAGGCCCGGAGTATTCTCCGCGTGAAATGTCGTGAACCTCACACCGTCGAACCGTGCCAACCCGCCCAGCGTCCCCACCCAGAGATAACCATCGGGAGTCTGCGTAAGGCTTGTCACCCGGTTACTGGGCAACCCTTCCTCCACGCCCCACGTGCGCAAGACATAGTCCTCCGACACCGGAATCGAATCATCGATGTTGGTTTGGGAGTGCAAGCCGCCGGGAGGAACGAGAGGTTGGGCGGAAGCAGGGGAGGTCAGGCCAAACGTCAGCGAGAGCAGGAAAAAGCCAAGCTGT
>JBDSZP010000035.1:0-15805 GCA_039925065.1 Luteolibacter sp. | reverse complement strand
CCGGCGGTGGACCAATTATCGGGCTCGACCGGCTTCCAGTTGGAAAATGTCAGCGGTTCACCGGTGATCCATTTCCAACCTTTCCGCGGATTCGACCCGGCCTCCTGGCCGCCAAAGCCTTCGTTATCCGTCAGTCCGCACCAGACGGGCATCCCTCCGGCCACCTGCCGCATGAATTGGTTCTCCGCGAGCGAGGAAAGGGTCACCAGATGGCCTGATAGTTCCGGATTTCCCGCAGGTGCCTTGAGTTCCTCGGCAATGCGCTTCGCGTCGAGCCAAGTGACGTTTTGATTGATCCGCTGATATAAATTCCACGTCCCTCCCTCACCGAAGGGCGCTGTGTAAACCTCGCCTGCCAGGGAAATTCCTGAGAGCGCGAGAGCGAGGATGGGGAAACGCGCTGTCATTTCTTGTGATCGGATTGGTCGGCGCGGAGGTAGGCGAAGAGATCGCGCAATTGGGGATCGCTGAGACCATCCAGCAAACCTTCCGGCATCGGCGAGGTCGCTTGCGATTGGAGATTTGCGATGGCTTCGTTCTTCACGGTGACGTCGCCTTGCTGGCTGCGGACGGTGATTGCGGAAGTGTTTTTTGAAAGGACGATGCCACTGACGATGCTGCCGTCGGTGCGGGTCACGATGGTCAGTCTGCCTTCTTCGGGAACCTCGGCGGATGGGTCCACGATCGAACGGATCAGAGAGGGAAGGTCAGCGCGGTTGCGACCGGTTAGGTCTGGGCCGAGCTTTCCGCCCTCGCCATAAAGCGTGTGGCAGATGCCGCAGGTCTGGCTGAATAACAGATGTCCTTTTTCGGGATCTCCCTGGACTTTTTCCGCGAGTAGTTTGGTGGCGCGGGTGAGGCTGGCATCCTTCTGGGAAGTCGAACGCGAAGGATCGCCCCAATTTTTGAGCACCGCGGCGTGGAGCCCCGGATCGCCGCTTTCCGCGAGATTGCGGGCTTGCGGAGCGGAGAGGAACGCGGGCTTGATGCCGTCGGGGCCCATCGCTGCGAGCAAAATGACCGCCCACTCTTTCCGGCTGACCAGGGTCTCGACGACGGCGCCGCGCTCGGCGTCGTCGAAGCGAGTCCAGTTGGCTATCAGACTGTTGGCGATGGAGGCCTGTTTGAAATATCGCATCGCCCGGATCGCGGGAATCCGCAAGGTCTTGTCCCGGTAAGCCTTGCCAACGATCTCCAGCGACTCGTCGGTTTGAGCAGCCGCGAGCGTTTCGAGCGCCGCGACCTTTTCTGCGGGCGCGGTTTTCGGATCGCCGATCTTGTCGCGCAGTGTCTGAAGCGCCTCGCGGTCGCCGAACAGGACGGCAGCCGCAAGCGCCGCGCCCCGGGTCGCGTTATCCGGGGATGCCATCCACTTTGCCCGCCACTCCGGCCATTGGCGGGGAGCGGTCATGAAGCCTTTTTGCAGACGGGCCATTTCGATCGCGACCGATAGAATGGCGGCTGGGTTGTCGCGTGTTGCTGCGATGGTGAAAATCGTGGTGATTCCCTCGTCGCCGTCATTTTCCACGAGGAATTGCGCTAGAGAGGTCGCAAACGCGGTGCACTGGCAACTTGCGATCAGCGGACGGGCATCGGACGATGAGAAGACCGGGTTCTGGATTTGGATATGCCAGAGAAGCTGTGCGGTCCGGGCGTCGATCGGATGTTCACTGCGGCCGATCAGCGCCGTGGTGAGCGAGCGGGCGAGTTTCGCTGGCAGCAATCGGGTGACGGACGCCAGGTGGAGGACGACGCGGGGCGATGTTTCGGTGGCTGCCATTTCGAGGATGCGGCCGCTGGTGGCGCTTTGGTTCTCGCGCTCGGCCCAATAGCGGACGGCCATGGCGCGCATCCGCTCGTCGCTGTCGCGCAAGGCGGCGAGAAGCGAGTCATTCTCTAACGTTGCTCCGCCGTGCAAAGCCGAGAGAGCGCGCATCCGCAGCTTGCAATCGGGATTCGTGAGCATTTCCACGAGCTTTCCACGGCTGCCGGGCGAGAGCTTTTTTTGCAATGAGCGATATTGGAGCAGTTTGAGCGCCTGCCTCGCGGGTTCCTCGCGGTCGCCAGCCAGCAGGACTAACAAGGCGCCGTCGTCCGCCCCGTCGAGCGCACCGGTTTTCACCAGCGACGTCGGAATCACTCTGAAAATGCGTGCGCTATCCTGATGGATGCCGTCCTTGTCGTGGCATTCGCCGGTATCCGACCAATCGGAAATGAACAACGCGCCATCCGCCGCCGGGACCAGTGAAACGCCCTTGAACCACGGGTCCGCCGGTTTGATCGGATCTCCCACTCGGTGGGAGATATAGGTCGATCCGTTAGCATCGATCGTATCCTCATTGATGCGGTGGCCGTGGATGTTGGACATCAGCGTGTGACCGCGCATCGGCTCCGGCCAAGCGCTGCCGTTGCAAATCACCAACCCGCAATGCGAGTGACCGCCGCCGTAGGAATCGTTGGCATCCGTTTTTTCAAAGCGCTCTTTCCATGAGGTCATCCAATCCTTGCCCGGCGCATAGTGCGGTGCCACTTCCATGGGGGGCGTGCGGCCGTATTCGGATGAAAACTGGCGTGCTCCGAAACCCCATTCGTAGAGCGATCCCCCGACGATGTGCCAAAGGTGACCATTGCAATTTCCCGAAGCGAAAAGCTCGCCGTCCTCGTTCCAATCCAGACCCCACGGGTTGGTCATCCCATGCGCGACGACTTCCAGTTTCCCGCTCGGTGGATGGTAGCGCCAGATCGAGCCGCTCATCCGGCCGGGGGAGAGACCTTTGGACGTGACCGGAGTGGAGGCTCCCATCTGACCTTCCCTGCCATACAGCCAGCCATCGGGGCCGAAGGCCAAACCATTGGCCATGTTCCATTCACCGGAGGTGCTCCAATGGCTGACATGGACTACCGGCGGGCCGTCTGGCTTCAGGTCTCCATCAGCATCCGGATAGAAAGTGAGCGTGGGCGGTGCGAGCACCCACACACCGCCGAAGCCGACCTCGATGCTCATCAGCTTGCTCAATCCGCTGGCGAAAATGGTGCGCTTGTCCGCTGTGCCGTCTCCATCCGTATCTTCCAAGACGGTGATCCGGTCCTGCGCCATCGAGGAATAGCTCATGTACGAATAAGCTTCCGCCACCCAGACCCGGCCCCGCGCATCGACTTTCATATCAATCGGCTGGCGTACCATTGGCTCGCTGGCGAATAACGACGCCGTGAAACCTGCTGGAAATTTCATGCCTTTCAACGCTGCCTCGGCGGGCATTGGACTGCCGATCTCCGTGTCGATCGTTCTGATATCGTCATGATTCAAGAAGCTTTTAACAGCGCCCTTGCAGCCAATGGTGGCTGAAAACGCCACGAATAGTATGATTCCACGTTTCATCGGATTTGTCTTCCTTCCAGAAATTTGACCAGCGTTCCGGCGATCGGTGCGTCAGTGGTGACAGAAAAATGTTCGATGCCGGCTGTGGCGCATCGCGTTGAGAAATCATCGCGCCACGCGCTGACCGCCGCCGTGTGGGCGGCCCGGACATCGGCGGCGCTGAGGCGGAGGATTTGTCCGGTTTCCGCGTCCTCGACTTCGAGGTCTCCGCTGGCAGGAAGTTGGAGTTCGTAGGGATCCAGCAACTGGAATGCGACCACATCGTGCCGCGCGGAACTCAAGCGTGACAGCGCGGAAATGGTTTCTTGCGGGTGATCGAAGAAGTCCGAGAAAACAACCACCAACCCACGCCGGCGGCAATGCCCGGCGGCTTCTCCGAGGGCTGCGGCCAGACTGCCTGTTCCGGATGCCTTGCTGGCACCGAGCGTTCCTAGCAGGTTTTGGAAATGAGTCCGTCCGGTTCGCGGCGCACGATGGTCCGTCACCCGATCCGCCAGCATTGAAAGCCCGACGGCGTCCTGTGATCCGATGGCCAGACGCCCCAAGGCCGCGGCACAACGCACGGCATAGGCCCACTTTTCCGAGCTTCCGTTCGCCACATCCATCGAGCCGGAATGATCGAGCATCAGATAGAGCGGTAGGTTCGTTTCCGCACGGTATTCCTTCACGCAAAGCCGCCGTGAGCGGGCATAGACCGCGGTATCGAGATGGCGCGGATCATCGCCGGGGCGGTAATCGCGGTGCGCCTCGAACTCGACGCCCGCCCCACGGAACGGGCTGCGGCGGAGGCCCTGCCAGATTCCTTCGACGATCCCGCGGGACGCGAGTTCCAGGTCCTCGATGGCGAGGAAATCGTGGGGATCTTGCAACATGGCGGACGTGGACATGGCTCAGGGTGCGGAAACCTTATCCAGCAAGCGTTTCACGAGTGCGTCCGGATCCAGTCCCTCGGCACGGCTTTTGAAATTCAGCACCAGACGATGGCGGAGCACCGGTGCGGCCAACGCGCGGACATCGGCGAAATCGACATGCACGCGGCCTGCCAGAAGCGCCCTTGCCTTCGCGGCGAGAATCAGTGTTTGCGAAGCGCGAGGGCTGGCGCCGACCTCAAGATAATCCGTCACTTCGCGCACGGCGGATGGGGTGTTAGGGCGGGTGGCACCGACCAGACGGACGGCGTGGCGGACCACGTCATCGGCCACCGGCACGCCCCGGACGAGTGCCTGAAGTTCGACGATTTCCTCGGGCGTCATCACCGGCAGGATTTCACCATGTTCCTGCGCCGTGGTTTCGCGGACGATCGCCATTTCCTCATCCTCGCTGGGATAGGCCACGCGGATGCAAAACAGAAACCGGTCCAACTGCGCTTCCGGCAAGGGATAGGTGCCTTCCATTTCGATCGGGTTCTGCGTCGCGAGAACGACAAAGGGCGGACTGAGCAAGTAGGTTTCGCGGCCTACTGAAATCTGTTTTTCCTGCATTGCTTGGAGCAGGGCTGCCTGGGTCTTCGGCGGTGTGCGGTTGATTTCATCGGCGAGCAGGAAGTTGGTGAAAACCGGGCCCGGCAGGAATCGCCGCGAATAGGTGCGGGTCGTCGGGTCCTCTTCCAGAACTTCGGCCCCAGTGATGTCCGCAGGCATGAGGTCCGGCGTGAACTGGACTCGGCGGAAATCGAGCTTTAGCGCCTTTGCCATGGTGGCCGCCATCAGGGTTTTTCCCACGCCGGGAACACCTAGCAGTAACGCATGGCCGCCGCAGAGCAGGGCGAGCATCATGAGATCGAGCGTCTCGTCCTGGCCCACGACGCGCTTGCGGATTTCGGTTCGCAGGCGCTTGTGGGCGGTCGCAAGGGATTGGGCGATTTCGGTGGCGGAGTGAGTCATTGGATAGGTTGGGAGAAATTATTCGAGGCCTTTGCCTGCGGTGCTGAGAGTGAAAAACCGTTCGGCCGCGGCTTTGGCGTCGGCCTCGGCGGGACGTTGGGTGCCGCGCCCATCGCCGTCGCCATCGAGTAGGGCGGCTTCGCGGACGATGAGTTTTTCCGAACTGTAACGCTTCAGGACGCGCTCCTTGGTCGCTAGAAAGATTTCCGTGACG
This sequence comes from Luteolibacter sp., assembly GCA_039925065.1. Lineage (GTDB taxonomy): Bacteria > Verrucomicrobiota > Verrucomicrobiia > Verrucomicrobiales > Akkermansiaceae > Luteolibacter. The sequence continues at coordinate 10,329 of JBDSZP010000035.1, read as the reverse complement.
TCGAGTTTGCCGTCTTTGTTCGCGTCGGCTGCCGGATCGTTGAGGGTTTCCGCGAGAGCCGATGGGAATTCGGTTTCATTCTCAATCCCGCCCGGTGCGGTGGCGGTGGTGATGATGCGGCCCGGAGCTGCTAGCGGACGCAGGAATGGAGCACTTGCGGTGTGGGTGAAAAACAGCGTGAGCGGAGCTGCCGGATCGCAATCCGCGAGAGCCGTTGTGAGATCCATCGAGTTCACATCTGGCCCGGGAAGATTGAGCTGCGCGCCGCCGCGGATGGCGTTGGCGTGGCCGATGAAAATGATCCACTGTTCGGTTTGCGGCGATTGATGGGAGATCGCGGCGATTTCCTTGAATGCGGCGAGCACGTTTTCGCGCGTCGCCTCACCGGTATATCCGGCGGACTTCGGGCCGTAGTAGATGGCGAGGTGGTCGGGAGCAACGCCGAGGCGTGTCGTGAAAGCGGACTTCAGCGAACCGAGGGTTTTCTCGAAATCCACGTGATGGTCCTCGTCCCCGGGGAGCCCGGTGAAAATCCAAACCCGCTGGTCACCCGCGAAGGCGGAGGGCGTGCTGGCCAGCGTCGCGAGAAGGAAGACAGTTCGGAATACAGCGATCATCTTGTTAGGTGAACGTGAGGGGGGGGCGCAGCCGGCATTTCACTGCTCAGGAAGCCCGAGACCCTTGCGGATTTCCTTGAGGGTCCAGTGCTTGTCCTCCTGCGCTGGGGAATCCGGGATTTTCCATGCCGCGACGTTGGAGAGCAGGAAAATGGCATCGTTATAATCGCAGAGCCCGCCGGTTTCGAAACAAATCAGATAGCTGTCGGTCATCTTCGATTCAAGCACGCGGCTGGCTTTGAATATCCGGGCCTTGTAACGGATCTTTAAATCGGACGGCCGCTCGTAGTTGGTGGACGAGTCCTTTCCGAGGCAAAGCCCGAACGCGGAGTCCGGCGTGGAAAACTCTTTGAAGTCCGCAGTTGTGAGGCTGCCGGATTGGGCTTTCGCGATCAGCTCCGGATTGATGCCGATTGCCGATGGCCCAACGCTGACAGGCTTGAGCGCTGGATCCAACTCGGTGAAAAGCGATAGGGCGGGGATCTCCGCATCGTTGTCAGGGAAGGCCGCGACCGGCATGATGAATGCCTTTCCATCCTTGGTGCTGATGAAACTGCGGGCGTGAATGCTATCTCCCAGGCGTGAGGTCTTATCTTCTTGCCAGCGCCCGGTTCCGACGATCGATGGAATGGATAGAGTGTCGATGATTTCCTGGAGCGTGGGCTCCGAGCCATCCCCGTAGCCGATAGCAGTCAGCGGGACGAACGCGCCGGTTTCCTCATTTCCAAACTGCACCGCCGCGCTACTGCGTCCGGCGAAACCGTTGGCGGCGAAGTGGATGTGAAACTCCGCGCTGGCACCGGCAGCGATCGTGGCGGTGGAGGGCTCGACGTTGAAAAACTCGGCGTCCTTGCCGATCAGGCGCGGTGCCGCGTCTGTTGGGGTAGTGCCCGGATTGGTTAGGGTGATGAGGCCGTCAGCGGTTTTTCCACGGCTCGCAATGAGCGTTACCTGATGGAGGGACGCTTGCAGTGGCTTTGCGAGTTCCTTCAACTCCACATTGCGGTATTGGATTTCCGCACCTTCGAGTTGGAGGGTGACGCGGCCCTCAGTGAGCGGTTTCCCGTCAGGTTTTTTCAAATCGCGCAGGCGGGTGTGGACCCTGCCGTTGACCTTGTGAGTCGCCCATTCGTCGGCCTGGACGATGACGTCCACGTTCGTCCAACCTTCGTAGTTATCATATTCGGCGAACCGGCCGATATACTCGTATTTGAATCCGATCTCGCGCAGCAGCCCGCCATTTTCCGGGAGCAGACCGGGGAGCCCCTGTCCCTCGGGGGCGGCTTGGCCATTGGGCCGCATCCAGGTCAGGCCGTTGGATTCGCACCAAATCAGGTCGCCCGCATCGCCTTCCTGCACTTGGTATTCGATGCCTTTCGGCCAGACTTGAGCGAACTCGTAAGCGTGATAGATGACACCCGCGTCCCGGATGTCATTGTTGCGCGGAGCGAATTTTTTTCCGCCCCACTGGTATTGGAAACGAAGGTGGTAGCGCGAATAAGAACTGTCGGAAACGATGAAGCCGAACGGCGCCAGATCGCCGCCTTTCACATTCTGGTACATATGGATGACGCCGTCATGCACGGTCACGAGTCCCTGCGGATCCTTGCCCGCCGAGGCGTTTTCGAGGACGGGCGACCATCCTTTCAGGTCCTTGCCATTGAAAATCGGGTGGAAATCGGACTGCGCGAACGCGGGAATGCCGAGTCCGAGGAGGAGGAAGATGGGTTTCATAACGCTTTCTAGACATCTGACAGCGAAATGGATTTTGGGAAGAAGGAAAAAGGGGGAGGCTAACGATTTCCCGCATCTCCGGCTTTCGGGTATTCCCGAAGTGGGCAGACGTGGGCGGTTTGTCACCGCCGGGCAGTGGATTCTGTAGGGTCGATAGGTGATTCGCAGGGCTTGCGGGTGGTTGTCCACCGCATGGAAAGAGGTTGAGATTTTTCCTGGGAGGGCGAAAGTTCAGATGGATTGATGCTTTTTTCACTTCCCAGCGTGGTCTGGAATGTGAAATGAGCACCCATCCGGCGATTCTGCGTCTGCCGGATTTTCGAGGTCGGCGCGGCTGTCAAAAATCCAACCACTACCTCGATGAACTCAAAGAAAATGCTCGTTTCATGGTTCGCGGCACTCGCCCTTGTTACTTCTGCGAAAGCGGATTTTCACCTCATGCAGATCGAACAAGTCATCGCGGGAATCAACGGCGATACCTCGGCACAGGCCATTCAACTGCGAATGCGAGTCTCTGGGGAAAATCTCGTCCACTTTGCGCGCGTGCGGGTGTGGGCGGCCGAAGGAAACAAACCGGTTGTCCTGCTCTATATTCCGACGGACGTGAGCAGATTCGCCGCAGGCTCGCGGGTCCTTCTGGCCACCGCTCAGTTCACCGCCAAAATGAGAACGTTCACGCCATCGTTCACCCCGGATTTCATCCTGACGAATCCGATCCCTGAGACCGATCTCGCGGCCGGCCGGTTGACCTATGAAAGCAAACTGGGCGACATCCTATGGTCGTTTGCTTGGGGCGGTGCGGCTTACACTGGAAGTAATGGCGGAGCATCCTTTAACGATGCTAACGGAAATTTTGGCCCTGCCTTTGCACAAAGTCTGCCCACCAACGGGCGCTTGGGAGTTTTGTTTAAAGGATCCGCCAATGCCCTGAGTACATCAAACGCAGCGGACTATGCTCTCAGCGCCAACCCGCCGACCGTGACTACCAACAACGGGACCAGTTACCTCGTCGGTCGGACCCCGGAAATATCCGTCGAAGCGCCTGTGGGAACGCCCTTGGTGGACGGCACCGCGAAGGTGAAGTTCGGGAGCGCCGATCCGGGAACGACCGGCAAGACCCTGACGTTCAAAATCAGAAACGTCGGCACCGCACAACTCAACAGCCTGGCCGTGACCAAAACCGGCACCAATGCGGGCGATTTCTTCGTGACGTCCTTGCCGACAACCAAGATCAGCAGAGGTGGCAGCACTGAATTCAAAATAACCTTCAAGCCAACTAACACCGGTAAGCGCACCGCACGAATCCATATCAATAGCAACGATGCGAATGAAAACCCGTTCGATATCAAACTCACCGGAACCGGATCGGTATATTGAAATGAGGTAAACGAAAGTTATACCCTTTCAACTTGGAAGAGTTTTCCCACGGAGTTAAGGAGAGAAGAGGGAGGTCACGGAGAAGAGCGGGGATTTCCAGCGGTTCGGTTTTTTGAAAGCGATACTAAATGGGAAAATGCAAACCACGAAAAACACGAAGGCTCACGAAAAATGAAAGAGTTGCAGCGTTGGTTCGATGTAGAGTCAGGATGAGTGAGTGAAGTCTCCCAATCTCTTGATCCTTCGTGTATTTTAGTGTCTTTCGTGGTTTCGCCGGATGGGCTGAAAACTCTCTTCCCTTCATCTTTCCTCCCCGCCTCCGTGGTCAAATTCTTCGCCGCTCAACGCAGCCCGAGAACCTTGGGAGCGCTGGCGTTTCCAAATCGATCGAAAGCCGTCACCGCGATCGTATCCGCGCGGGGAATGGTGGTGCCTTTCGAGCCGCTGGGAGAAATGACAACCGTGCGCCAAGTACCGCCGTTGCAGGCTTGGACGGCGATTTTGGAAGTGCTGCCGTCGGGTTCCCAGTGGATGTAGGTGCCACCGCCATTGATATTGGCGCTCACGCCCGGAACTGCGGGTGCTTTGCTGCTGAGCCAAGGCATCGGAGGAACGGCGGCAGGCTGGGTGTAGGTGCCTGCTAGTTTGGTGGAAATACCGCCACGATTGGTGACGAGGCTTTTCGCGCTCCAATGGATGTGGCCGTTCCAATTGTTGCCGATCCTACGGCTCAGGTCGATTTGGTTAGTGATCTCGGAGGCGGAGCGATGGTCTTCTTTGCCGCCGATGCGCTCGGTGGCAATACCAGGCCAGACGGGGCGCGATCCCTGTTGTCGCCACCAAGTTAGGAGCGTGGAGAAACTTTGCTTCTGTGGTGAGATCGGCCAATAGAGCTGCGGCGCGAGGTAATCGACCCAACCGTTTTTCAGCCACTTCCGGGAATCACCGGCGAGTTGCTCGTAGCTGTCCAGCCCAGCCTCAATGCCGGCGGGCACGCCCGGCCGCCAGATGCCGAACGGACTGATGCCAACGCGGACCCAGGATTTCTGGCGCTTTACCGCAGCATAAAGATTACTAACGAAACCATCGACATACGAACGGCGCTCGGCGGGGCTTTTTCCATCGGCGAAGGTGAGGCCGCTGGAAGGATATGGATAGAAATAGTCATCCATGTGGACACCATCGATGTCGTAACGTTTCACCACATCGAGGATCACGTTGAGGGCGCGTGCGCGGGTGTCCGCAGAGGCGGGATCGCACCAGGTCATCGTGCCGAATTTTTTCGTGGTCTGCGGTGCGGCTCGTGTCACGTGGTTTCCCGCGACCTGTTGGGAATTGTTGGAAAGCGCGCGGAACGGATTGAACCACGCATGGACTTCGATGCCCCGGGCGTGGGCTTGCTGGATGCAGTAGGCGAGGGGATCGTAGCCGGGCGAGCGGCCCATGGTTCCGGTGAGAAACGGGCTCCATGGCTCGATCGATGAGGCATAGGTCGTGTCACACTGCGAGCGGACTTGGAAAATAACGGCGTTCATTTTCAACGTGACCAGCTTGTCGAGGATGCCGCGCATTTCGGACTGCTGGCTCTCTGCGCTAAGGCCGGAGGAACTCGGCCAATCGAGGTTGTAAACCGACGCAATCCAAGCGCCGCGGAATTCCCGCGCGAGGGCTGGCGGGCGCTCGTTTACCGGTGCGTAGGACTGCGCCCAGGCGCTGGCGGCCAAGCCGAGTGAGGCGAGAAATGCGAGGAAGCGAATCATGGCAGCCAACATGCCGATCCCCCTTCGGATCGGCAAGCCTCTGTGTCTGTGGCTTTCGAGAAATTGTTTACGGCTTGTCGGCTTTTGAGGGCTTCTAATCCGGATCCTTCAATTTGCCAGAGCTGAACAGGTCGTGAGGCAGGTCCTGATCGGCCGTTCTGAATATGAAATCCAAAAAGGAATAAGTAAGCAAGGGTCACGCCTGTCAACTTCGTGCGCCCTTGCTCCCGCCAGACCTGAATCAGGAATGAAAAAATGGCTAACCAATATGCTGCGGAAAATGAGACGACTCCAAAGACCAAAACTCCAATGGTATCACTGAGTCGCGCCATACCATCGGGCGCTTCCGGGAAGTGTGTCTATACCCAGAATGATCCAGTAACGATAGAACTACCAAAGGCGCTCAAGCTGAGGCAATCGGATTGTATCTAGCGATTTGTTGGACACTGGCTTAAAATTTCCGATATTAATTCTGTTTTCGCGGACGTGTAACATGCACGGGTGCTGACATGGCATACGGAAAGGCGCATCTTCAAATTTTCATACTTCTTACGGAGATCATCATCCGCGCGAAGGGCGTCACGAAAAAATAGATACTCCCTCCACCTCAAACCATCTTTTGGCACAACATGTAAATAGATCGTCCGATTCTCTTCCGGACCTTTTGCGTAGAAATCATCTCCGCGGGATTCCCTGTCGCCGAAATATGTATAGCCTTCGCGTCCTAGTATCGCCGGCCAAGAGAGTGTGACTTCGAGGGACTGAACGCCGATGGCAATATCAATGATGGGCTTGGCTGCGAGCTGCGGGATCGCGGTGCTACCAATGTGCTCCACTTGGATGATGGCATTGCCTAGTAATCCCGTGAGGCGCTCCTTTTCGTTCATGAATGCATTGCACCACCCCAATTGGTGTGGCACAAGACGAGTGTTGCCGCGTTTTAGTCCAATAATCATTTTTTGCCCAAGGTCACCAGCGCATCCGCAGGCGTTCATGAATCTGTGGTTGAGATGTTCGCCTTGGATTGGTGTTCGGTGTGTATCATCACGGGTGGGACCCACTGCGTCAAGATAGCGCTGATCCCATTTACGACGCGATTCATTCTAGGGAAGACTTTGTGAGGTTTGTGAATGCCTTGATCAAAGACCTTCATTGAAATCCTGATTCATGGTAAAATAACAGATTTGAAAGTTTTCTTGCTGCACTTGGCGCTTGGGTCGGGGACATGGATGGATACTACCTCTACCAAAATAGACCCGTGCCTCAACAACCAGATTGGAAGGTTATGGGAGACATTCTCATGGCCTCAAAAATGTATGAGTAAGTTATGACTCCGTTCACGTGAGCGCTTGGATTCCCTTCTCTCGTGAGCCTTGGCTTGGGCCTATTTCCTTTTGAAGTCCCTGGCTGAATCAGATTGTCCTCGCGATCTCGGCCTGCGACTTATTGTCTTTCTTCATCCGGGAGATGATTTTAAGGTCCTCCGTGCGGAGGTAACTGGTTTTTTTAGGCATTGTTTGTTTTTGTCGACGCAAAACCCTAAGAAAGTCCGTCGCTCCGTCCCTCCGTCCCAAACATATCCTTAGGAGAAGGAATCCGCCATCCACCCGAACCATCCGCACCCGTGAGAAATTTCACCAACCTTTGCCAGTTGCCGTCTTGGCGTAGCCTTGCGTTTCTGTTTGTCGCCTGCTCCATCCTTGTTGCCGGCGGCCGTGCGGGCGCTGCGATATTTCCAGTGCAGACCACGTTCTATTTGTTAACGGAAGACGGATCGCTGGTCATCACCACCCGCGAACGGCCGGATATTCTCGGTGAACCGCAACCGCTCGCCGGGGTCGTCGCCGGCGACGTCCTGGTGGCGATAGACGTGCGCCCGCAGAATCAGGATTTGTATGCGCTCGGCGTCAACGCCACCGCCGACACGGTGCGGCTCTATCACATCACGCCGGAGACGAACGTCGCCACACCGCTGGGGACCGGGCCGGCTTCGTTCGTCACCGCAGCCGCGGTAGCCGTGGACATGCCGGCGACCGGGTGGGACATGGACATCAATCCAGTGGCGGACAGGGTGCGGGTGGTCAATGCCAGCGGGCTGAGTTTCCGGCTGAATCCCAACACCGGCGGTGCGGTAGATGGAGACAACGGCCTCGGCGCAGGCTCGGTCGCGGGCGTCAACCCGGATGGAGTGATCAACGGGCTAGCCACCAGCGTCGATGGTGCAGCCTACACCAACAACCGCCCCAATAGCAGCATCACCACCTTGTACACGTTGTCTGCCCAGACTAATTCGCTCTACATCCAAAATCCGGCGAACAGCGGCACGCAAACCGCCGCGGTGCCGGTGCTGGTTGGAGGGAGTCCTTTCAATTTTACCGCAGTGACCGGTTTCGACATCCCGCCCGGCGTGGATGCGGCCGCATCGAACGCGCCGGCCTCCGGGACCGGCTACGCCGTCATGCGCTCGTTGTCGGGGTCGTTTCTCTACAGCATTGATCTCACCAGCGGACAAGCCGTCCCGCTCTCCGGAATTCTGGTGCGGAGCCTGGCGATCCGCACCCGGCTCGGTGCGGGAATCGCGCTTTCCGGCGACGGGTCCTCACTGGTCCGTTTCAATCCGGCGGTCCCGGGCACCACGACGACGGTGGCTGTCTCTGGCATCACCGCTGGTGAAATTTTGGTGGGGATCGACGGGCGTCCTTCGACCGGCCAACTGCTGGGCCTCGGCGTCAATGCCACCGCCAACACGGCCACACTCTATCTCATCGACCCGCAAATTGCCTCGTTGTCCGCTATCGGCGCGTCGGGGAGCATCGCTTTCGTCGATGGAATTGGCAGTCCGGTTGACCTGCCGGACCCGTCCGTCGTGGGTTATGGAATGGACGTGAATCCCGCCGTGGACCGGGTGCGGGTGACCACCGGCAGCGGTCTCAACTTCCGCGTCAACCCGGTTACCGGTGTTCCCGTTGACGGAGACTCGGGCGGCTCCGCAGGCTCAACCGTGGGCGTCAACACGGACGGTTCGATCAATGCTGGCACCGCCGGGATCCAGGACGCGGCCTACACCAACAGTTATGCGGGGACGGCCGTGACCACTCTCTACACATTGGATTCGTCGTCGAAAAAACTCTTCATCCAAAATCCCCCGAACGCCGGCACCCAAGTATCAGGACTTGCAGTCACGCTCGGCGGAGTGCCCCTCAATTTCTCCGCCGTCGGCGGATTCGATATCCCGCGGGAAATCGCGGTGACGGTCAACAGCACGGCCGCGACCGGCAAAGGCTGGGCCGCGTTCACCGCCGGTGGGACAACGGGACTCTATCGAATCAATCTCGCCGACGGAGCCGCTGATTTCGTCGGGGTCCTGGGCAGCGGCACTACGCCCGCCGGTGGCTTGGTCATGTGGGCGATTCCACCGGCCGCCCAGTATGGGTTTGTCTGGGATTCTGATCCCGGCTCGGTGTTTTCGATCGAAACTTCCACCGATCTGTCGGCAAGCTCGTGGTTGGCCCTTCCAGGGACTCTCACGGCCGGCGGTTCGTCCGTTTTTACGGTGGTCGCCGCCCCGGCGGCTGACGAGCCGCGGCGCTTCTGGCGCGCACGGAAACTCTAGTGCATTGTCCTAATAATGGATGTGCGATTGTGCCTGATGGTTTTGTAAATCGGTTATTGCTCACGGATTCACCGATGGGGAAAGATCGATGCGGCGGCCATCAGGCGACCGACCTGAATGGGGTCGCCTCCGGGACCACAAATAACAGCCATTGGCGAATTGGTGATGTCCGCATGCGATTTCCCTGAGGACGGAAAGCAAGGAAAGGGTCGTTCCATCGGGGACGCAGAACATCGTTTTGGCGGACTCCTTCAACCAGACATTTGCAGGTGAGGGGCCCTTCGTTGCCCGTGGCGACCTGAATATCCGCCCATCCCGCTCCGGATCGGCAAGCCTCTGTGCCCGTGGCTTTTGGGAAACGGTTACGGCTTATCCGTTTCCGAGGGTTTGTAATCGGGGTCCTTCAATTTTCCGGAGCTGAAGAGCCAGGAGGCGCTCTGATAGAATGAGGTGGCGTCGTGGAGGATTTGGGTGTCTTCGGATTTGGGCGGTGAGAGGTCGCCGGTCTTGATGTCGCAGGAATAGATGGAGCTTTCGCGTTTCGGTTTGAGGATGACGAGCGAGTCTTTTTGCAAGAGGGCGATTTTCTGATAGTTGCTGATGAAGGCACGCTCGGTCAGCGAACCCGCCGAGGGGGCGAGCAGGTCGTGGCCGTAGCTCAGCGTGCTATAATTCCAGTTCAGCAGGCCGAACACGGTGGGCATCAAATCAACCTGACTGCAGACCTTGGAAATCGTTTGAGGTTGGATGAGGCCCGGGTTGTAGATCATGGCCGGGATGTGGAATTTGGTGACATCGAGATCGGACTTGCCCGCGCTGCTGGCGCAGTGGTCGGCGACGAAGATGAACAGGGTGTCCTTAAACCAAGGCTTTTTGCTGGCGTTTTCCACCAGGTTTCCGACCGCCCAGTCCGAATACTTCACGGCGGGGGATCTGCCGGAATGGGATTTTTTATCGATCCGACCTTCCGGGAAATCATACGGACGGTGGTTGCTGGTGGTCATGCAGAAGTAGTGGAACGGCTTGTTTGCCGCGTAATTTCGATCCGCATCGGCGATGGTCTTGTTGAAAAGGTCCTCATCGCACGCGCCCCACGAGGTCTTGAAGGTTACGTCCTTCTTGTCCCAGGCGTTCACGTCCATGACGCGGCAACCGGCGGTTGAGAAAAAGCGGTTCATGTAGTCGAACTTGCCATCGCCGCCGTAGAAGAACGCGCAGTCATAACCGC
>JBDSZP010000034.1:0-24437 GCA_039925065.1 Luteolibacter sp. | reverse complement strand
TGGCGATGGCGTGCTTGGGGTCCTTGATCTCGATGGCTGATAGGGAAAGGCCGGGTTCGTAGAAAAGGGCCTCGGCGGTTTCTTCAATGCGCTCGCCGTAGAAGTGCACTTCCATTTCCGTGCCGCGTTGGCCGCCGCGTGGGTCCACGAGATTCAGCACCGGGGAGAATGCGGTGAGCGGGGTGATTAGGCCGAGGAGGATGGAGAGGGCGGGTTTCAAGGGATTTGAAGAGGAACCACGGATGAACACGGATAAGAGTAGATGTTGGTGGGCTAGAATGAATGTTAGGGGTTGGGGGCGCTGTTATGTTTTTGCGTTGTCCGGAGTTTGCGCTTTAGCGTGCTCTTCGGCTTGCCTTCGGAAGAGGACACTAAAGCGCGAACTCCGGACAGTTTCTCAAAAATATCGAATCCTTTCTTCCATCCGTTTTCATCGGCGTTCTTCAATGAAGGTAGCGGGGTGGTCCTGAGCTGTTTTTCAGTTAGCGACGGTCGCAGGCCGACGCTACAGGTCAGGCGCGTTTGGCTAGCAGGGCGTCGAGCACCTCGCCGCCGGCGACGATTTCGATGGGGCGGTTTCCGGGGGACATGAGTTCCTTGTCGGCGTTGATGCCGATTTGATTGTAAATGGTGGTGGCGAAATCGGCGACGGTGACGCCATCGGTATCGACCTCGCCGCCGAGGCTGTCGGACGCGCCATGGACGTAGCCTTGTTTCACTCCGCCGCCGGCGAGCATGGTGGAGAAGACACGCGGCCAGTGATCGCGGCCGCCGGTGGCGTTGATTTTCGGGCTGCGGCCGAACTCGGTGGTGACCATGACCAGCGTCGAGTCCAGCATGCCGCGGCGTTCGAGATCGCGAATGAGGGCGGCGATGGCTTTGTCCGTTTGGGGGAGTTCCTTTTGGATGTTGCCTTTGATGTTGTCGTGGTGGTCCCAGCCTCCAGCGGTTAGGGAAATAAATCTCACTCCGCCTTCGATCAAGCGGCGGGCGAGCAGCATGCGCTGGCCTGCGGGCGTGCGGCCGTATTCGTCCTTCAACGCGTCCGGCTCGGCTTTCAGGTCGAATGCCTCGCGGGCTTTCTGGGAGGAAATGAGCTTGTAGGCGTGTTGATAGAACGCATCCATGGACTCGATCGAATCGGATTCTTCAAGCATGCGGAAATGGTGGTCAACCGTTTCCAGCAACGACCGCCGCCGGGCGAAGCGGGCGTCGTCCACGCCTTTGGGTAAATTCAGATCTCTGACCTGGAAATCCTTCTGCTCGGGATTCGAGCCGAGGGCGAAGGGCCCGAACGCGGAGGAAAGGTAGCCTGAATTTGCATATTCGTTCGGCACGGACGGAACGCAGACATACGGCGGCAGGTCGTTTCGCGACCCGAGTTCGTGCGAAATCACCGAGCCGATCGACGGATACTCCAGCGCGGGCGACGGCTTGTAGCCGGTGAACATGTTGTGCGTGCCGCGTTCGTGGGCGGCCTCGCCATGGGACATGGAGCGGATGATGGTGACCTTGTCCGCGATCTGCGCCGTTTCCTTCATGAATTCGCCGAACTGGATGCCGGGGATTTTCGTATCGATGGCACCGAACGGACCGCGGTATTCAGCGGGGGCGAGCGGTTTCGGATCGAAGGATTCCTGATGCGCGAGGCCGCCGGGAAGGAAGATGTGGATGATGCCTTGGGCGACGGCGTCGTGGGTGGCGTAGGTTTTCGTATCGCCAAACGCTTGGTTTCTCAGGAACTGCGGAAGCGTGAGGCCGAGGCCGCCGAGGAGGCCAACGTAGAAGAACTCGCGGCGGGACGAGTAGCGCTCAAGTGGATTGCCGGGGCAGATTGGTTTCATGACGGTGACGCGTTGAGAGGTTTTCGGCCTCAACCGGTCTGATACGACCGTCGCGAATTTTTCATTTCAAAATTGAAAGCCTTTGACGTTCTGAGTTGGCGGGAGGTGATTTGTTCTTTAAAGATTGGATCGATGGACGCGCCACAAGTCGATGGATTACAACCGGGTAAGCTCATGAACATGGGCGGCTGCGGTCGTGTCTATCAGGCGCTGGATGGGGCTGGGATGGCGTTGGCGGTGAAGGTTTTCGATGAGAGGTCGGTTTCGCGCGGGCTTTTGGGGAAAATGACGGAGCGCCTGGAAACGGGTGGATGGCCAGCGGGAGTGATGCCGATCTTATCGGCGACGTTCAAGGAAGGGCGTTCATTTTGGGTGATGCCGCTGCTGGCGAGTGCGAAAGAGGGTGAGGAACCGGAGCCCCGGACCTTGCAGATGACGATCAATGATCATCCGGGAGATGGTTCGTGGAAACTGGTCAGGGCGCTGGCCCGGGCGCTTTCCGGAATGCATGAGCGGCGGGTGGCGCATGGCAACCTGAAGCCGGGCAATGTGTTTTTCGGTGACGACGGCGAACCGCTGGTCAGCGATTGGGCGCTGGGCAACATGCCGGGGTTGAAGCATTTCAATTTCACGGACGCGGTGCTCTACCAAGCGCCGGAACAACTCAAAAATCCGGACGGCTATCTGGAGGAGGCGGGATACCGCTGGGATGTCTTTTCATTCGGTTCGCTGGCTTATCGAATTCTAACTGGGAAGTTTTCCCGATGCCATGAGACGTTCAATTTCGTCGCGCCTGTTGCCGGGGAAACCCGCAAGGAGGGAATCCAGGCGGATCTTGGGAAAGTGGCCAGAAACTTGGAATCCCAGCCGGAGGTGATGTGGCCGGATGAACCACAGAATCCGCTCGAAGCCGGCCTGCGTGAGTGGATCGACCGATGCCTGAATCTCGATCCCACGAAGCGCCCCGCCACCATGATGGAGGTGCAGGCAGGCTTCGAGGCGGTTGAAAAAAAGATGGCGGTGGACGCGGATCGCGAGACGCTGATGGACCATCGTCGGAGGTCGGAACGGCGGGCGTGGAGAACCTTGTTTTTCGCCGGAGTGACGACTGCCACCGCAGTGGTGCTGGGCGGGCTTTGGCAACTTTCCAGCTCGCAGTCTCTCAAGGAACGCAGCGAACGGAGCCGCGAAACGCTCCAGTTGAAATCCGCGAATGATGTTGCCATCGCTGACAAGGCGGAGGCGGAGAAAAAAATGGCGGATGCCGAACAGGCGTTGAGTTATGAGCGGGAACTGGGGCTGGCGAGGCTGGAGGCGTCGCGGCTGATCGGTGACCGCTTGTTTTCCTGGGCGATGGAAAAGGGGAACCGCCTGCTGCCGACGCTCGATGGGCGTGAGCTTCGTTTGAAAAGGCTTGAGCGCTATTTTACGGATTTTCTCACCCGCACGGCCGACATACCTGCGCTCACGGATGAGCGGGCGAGGATCCGATTGCAACTGGCTGAAATTTCCCTGGCTGCGGGCGATGCTCCTGCGGCGACCCGGCGGATTTCCGAAGCCCTTGATGCATTCGCGAGCCTGCCGATGGATGCCGAGTTGAAGTTCCGGATGGCCACGGATTCGCTGCTGCTCGCCCTGCTCCGCCAATCGATTTCCGATCCTGAAACCGCTCCCGCATTCCTCGCCGCCCGCAAGGCGCTGGAGGCGGTGCCGCAGTCCGAAGTGGATGGCGACCGGCTGAATCAACTACTTTCGATCCTGGATTTCCACGAAGCGAAATTGTTGGCCGCACAAGGTAACGACACCAAGGCGCTGGAACAATTGCTGCGTGCCACGCAGACGCTGAACCGCATCGCCGACCAGCGTCCGGATGCGGCGATCCTGAGATCGGAGCTGGCGGCGTGTTATCTATCATCGGCGACGATCCTTGAAGGTATGGGCAGTCTGGGCGACGCGCGGGAGGTGCGTTCGCTGGCTTCGGTGGAGCTGGTGAAACTTTTGAAAGAGCAACCGGACGATCCGGAACTGCGCCTCGATCTGGCCGGGTGTTATGGAGCGATGGCCGAGTCCGCCGTTCTATCCGGAGACATCGCGGCTGCGGAATCGCTTTCCAATGAGGCGATAAAATTGCTTGATCGGCTGCTGGTCGAGCAACCGGACAATGCAGAAGCCGTGGCGAGAAAAGCGGCTCAGCTCGGCTTGCGGGCCGGAGTTCATCGCGACAGGGGATTTGCGGCGGAAGCGATGAAGGAGTTCGATGAAGGGATCCGGATGCTGGAGGCAATCAAGGCATCGGCTCCGAACAATGCCATGGTTTCCTATCGGCTGGCGCTGCTCTGGTGGCAGAAAGGCCGGATGATCGGGATGTCGGGAAATCGCACGGACGAGATTGCCCTGATTCGCAAGGCGCGGGATTTGCTGGGGAAACTGGAAACCGGGGAGTCCTCCACCGGACCGCGCCCCGACCAATTGCAAAGCTCCGGCGCTTATTTGCTAGGTGATCTCGGACACGCGCTTCAGTTGGCGAATCGAAAGGACGAGGCGGTGAAAGCTTTCTCCGATGCGGTCACGCTGTGGGAAAGCCTGCTGGCCTCACGCCCTCAGAGCGAGGAATATAGCGAAGGCTTGGCATGGTGCCGGCAGCGGTTGGCGGATCTCAAGTGACGCAGTTCAGATTTCGGATGCCGGGGCTGGCATGCGTTTCGCCCGTGCGCGCAGGTTGAGCATTTCCACTCCAAGCGAGAAGGCCATGGCGAAGTAGATGTAGCCTTTCGGAATCTCGAAATTCAGTCCTTCCGCGACGAGCGTCGTGCCGATGAGAATCAGGAAGGAAAGCGCGAGCATCTTGATGGACGGATGCTTCGTGACGAACGTGCTGATCGGTCCGGCGGCGAGCATCATGATGCCCACGGAGATGACGACGGCGAGCGCCATGACGGAAAGGTGATCCGCCATTCCTGCGGCGGTGACGACGGAATCGAGCGAGAAAACGATGTCGATGACGGCAATCTGAAGAAGCACGGAAATGAAACCCGCGGCTTTCATGTTCATCTGGGATTCTTCGTTGTCCTCGATGTGGTGATGGATTTCCTTGGTGGATTTTCGAATCAAAAAGAGCCCGCCGACGAGGAGGATGAGGCCTTTTCCTGTGATGCCGAGTTGACCACCGTGGGCTGCGGCTTCAGGCATCATTTTCCAAAACGCGGGAAGGATCGGGATGGAGAAAAGAACCGCCTTGAGGCCCATGATCCAGGTGATGGTGGCCAGCAGCATCAGCCGGGTGACCATCGCGAGAGCCAGCCCGAAGGTGCGGCCCGATTTGCGCTGCTCGGGCGGAAGCTGATCGACCAGAACGGAAAGGAAGACGATATTGTCGATGCCGAGGACGATTTCCAGAATCGTCAGTGTGGCGAGGGCGGCCCAGGCGTTGGGATCGGCGAACCAGTCGAAGGTGAACATGTTGGATCAGGGAAGGGGGTTTCAGGAATTCTGGGAAGCGAAGAACAGCGCGCGTTGTTTCATTTGGTTCGCCATGAGGGTGAGGGCGTTCGCGCGGGTGGGGGCGAGGTGTTCCTTCAGCCCCGAGCGGTCGATGAAGCCCATGTCCGCGGTGAGAACGGCGTCCGGCGTTTCACCGTCGAGGACGCGGACGAAGAGGGCGATCATGCCTTTGGTGATGAGCGAATCGGAATCGGCGGTGAAATGGACGGTTTTTCCATCATAGGAGGCGTCCAGCCAGACCTGCGATTGGCAGCCCTTGATCAGGTGCTCGGGGTTGCGCGCCGCCTCGTCGAGTGGCGCGAGCTTTTTCCCGAGGCCGATGACGTATTCGTAGCGCTCCGTCCAATCTTGGAAAAGTGCCAGCTCTTCGAGTAGCTGCTCTTGTTTGTCTGAGATGCTCATGAGTGGCGGAAAGTGATACGCTGAATGGAGTTTGGGCAAGCCGGATCAAGTCGCCGGAGCGAGTCTTTGCAGGAGAAGCGCCAAAATGAAGGCGAGCGGGGGGAGGACCAAACTTACCCATCCGAGAGGGTGGCTGGGAATTCGTGTCATACCCGTCCCTAAATCCCAATCCCACAGGCAAAACGGAATCAGCAGCATCCAGTCCACCAATGGAATGCCGGCCAGCAGGGCGGAAACGAATTTCGGAATCGGTTTTCTGAAGGCCGTCCGGCAGAGGATCAGCCAGATCATGTAGGGGATTGGCGCGAGGAGGAACGGTAGCGTCGCCTGCTTGGCCAGTTTGATGGGAACGAGAGCGGCCAACCCGGTGATTACGAAAAACAGGTCGCCCGAAATTTCCGGCTTTGGCGAGGATGCGGACATCGATTCGCGTCTGGCGGACATTGAGAGTCCCACGATATAACAAAACAGCGCTCCTCCGGCGATTGCCGCAGCCATCACTGTGAAAACAAGGTCGGCTTGGGAATCCGATTTCCGTCCCATCATTCCCAAGGCCCCCATCATCGGTAGTAATCCTCGGCAAAGCCCCATCGGCACAACCGTCCAGGACCCGCGTTTATGCCAGATTGTGTAAATTACAATGAACGCGACGATCAGCAACGCAACCACACCCGCGAATTCGTTTGCGAGTGTTGCCAAAATCACGCCAAGCAATCCCAGTGACAACGCCGCGCTCAGGTATTCTCGCGGTTTGAAAAGTCCACGTGGTAATGCACGTTCGGGACGGTTTGCCGAATCCCATATGCGGTCCATCCAGTCGTTGGTGAAATTTCCAGCCACGTAAAGACAGATCCCTGCCGCTATCAGCAAAAGGACATGCGGCCACGGGATGATGGGGTCTAAGGGGCCGTCGCCACGTGGCATGTTGATCGCGATTCCAATTGCCACGCCCACCCACACATTGCTCACCACACTCGGTACATTCGCGATGCGGGCGGTGGATAAGAGAGCATGAAGTTTTCCAGAGGAGGTCATCGGCACGCGGAGAATGGGAGGAAACGGGAAACGACCCAAAGAAATTTTCTCAAACTTTGGGGACAGCTCTGAAATAATAAACAACCGACGATTGGACTTCAGACATATTCTTTTGTAACAACCATCGGATAAAGATGAACCCACATCGCAAATCCAAAGCCAGGGGATTTACCTTGGTTGAACTTCTGGTCGTCATTGCCATCGTGGCGGTGCTTGCCGTCCTCAGTTTTGTAGGTGCGTCACGCTTTCTCGAGCGAGGAAGGAAGGTGCAGGCAATGGCGCAATTCCGTGACTTCGAGATTGGGATGAAAATGTTTGAGACTGACTACACCAAGCCTCCGATTCCCCAATCGAAACGGGATTCCGGTTGGGATACGATTTATGGGGACCCCAATGGGACTTACACCAATCAGTTCTTGATTTCGGCCTTGGCGGGTGAGGACAAGGACTACCCCGCAAAAACCGGTGAGATTTTCTCCCCAAAGGGTGTCAATCCGAGAGGTGAGGGATACATCACGTTTCCTTTCGCTCCGGACAACAAGAAGGGGGTGGGAAAAGACGGTAATCTCTATGATCCGTGGGGCAGACAGGTGATGGTGGCGATCAATGGTTTTAATAGTCCGGAGGGCGAGTTGGTTCCGTTCAATGACGGTGAAAATGATAGTCGGCTCCACACTTGGAAACTTGCCGAATACACCGAAACCAAACCTTTCGAACAGTCGTATGTTTTCTGGTCCTACGGCAAGGATGGCAAAAAGGGCAAGGGCGCGGCGAGCGTCGACAGCGTCGTCCCTTATGGCACCTCGGACGATGTGATTTCCTGGTGAGGAAAATTCACCCCAATTCTTCGAGGATTCCCCCGCAGCCGTCCGAGAGCAATTCGATGACGTGGTCAAATCCGCGTTGTCCGCCGTAATAGGGATCCGGCACGCGCAGGTCATCGTGGGTCCGGCAGAAGCTCACGAAAGGCCGGATTTTCGAGTGAAACCGCGCACTCTGGTCCAAACTTCGCACGTCCCTCAGATTCGACTCATCCATCGTGACGATGAGATCGAATTTCTCCAAATCCGCAGCTTCGATCTGTCGGGCTCGGCCGCTGACAGTGAAACCCTTGCGTCCCAGCGCATCACCCATTCTCGAATCCGGGGGGCAACCTTGATGGTGGCTGATGGTGCCAGCGGAATCGATTTGGAATTCCTCCGTCCTGCCCGAGTCGGCAACCATTTGGCGGAAAATGATCTCAGCCGCAGGTGAGCGGCAGATATTGCCCAGACATACAAACAAGACACTGCGGGGCATACGAGGAGGTTTCATGTAATCTGCGGTTCCTGATCCCGTGGAATTCCGTTGTTGGCAATCGAAATCCGACCGCTCCCACGTGATGACGTAATAAGGAAAATATGGAAATTCATCAAGAAATCTGAACAATGATGACCTCCGAAAAACATTGGCCCCCCGCCCTTCCAGCACAATGACAACTCAGGAAAAAATCAATCGGTTGGCAAATGCCGCTCTCCATGCGGCTCCTCCATCTGCGGCTTTCCCGAAGTCGGCGATTTTCACACCGTTGCCTGAAAATCTGAGAATCCCTACAGTAGCAGTCGAAGTCGCGAACGCGAACGTGACCGATGCTCCCGTCTTTCAGGCAGTCGTAGAAGCGCCTGCCGCCAAGGTTCCCGACCACCAAACCGACCCGGAACTCGGGGCGTTGATTGAGGAACGGGACGCACGCATGAAGAAAAAGCATTCTCGCCAGCTCCTCTATGCGAACCTGACCATTCTCGGGATTCTGGCGTCCGGTGGTCTCTGGTATGCGTGTTCCACGAAAGCCCAGACAGCGGTGAAAAGCCTGATTCCTGCCATCCGCCAGAGTGGCAATGATTTTAAAATGCTCGGTTCGATTCTCGGGCAATTTGACCAATCCCTTCAGAAAGTTGCAACCCGCTCGTCGCAGATCGACGAAGCCTCCCGCAGCATTGGCGCGGATCCGAATGCCGCTGGGGCCAAGGATGATCCTCAGATGGAGGGCGAGATGAACCAGCTCACAGGCGGTGAAGGCGGCACCACCGCCGCGCGTGACCGTGCTCTCAAGGAAAAGTTCGGTATTGTTACCAACCTCGCCGGAGATAAGGGAAAACTCGGCCAGGAGGAAAGTTCCCCTCCGGAACCCTGATCAGCGGGTTCAGAGTAGCCCGGACATTCCTGTCTGGGCACCTCGCTGGGGCTTGTGAAAGACAGACAGGAATGTCCGGGTCACGTCCCCCGACGAAAAACCATCGCAACCAATTTTTGTTTGTGGGGTTTTTGGGAGACTCTACTCAAAGTTATGAAAAACCCTTGGATCATTCCTGTTGCAACGTTGGTGGTGGGTGCCGCCGGCGGTTATATTTCCGGCAAAAATACCGAATCATCCGGAAAGGCGGGGATTGAGGAAACATCCCTACGCACCCGTTCATCCCGCTCTGAGTCCACTCCTGCCGAGACCTCCAAAAAAGCTCCACGTCCGGCCACCACTGAGCAAATCGCCCGGATGCCGGGAAATTCCAACCGGATCCAAGCGTTGCTCGAACACTACGCGAGTCTCACGCCGGAGCAATTGGCCGAGGAAGCTGGAAAACTCGACAACCTTCCGATGAACGAGCGCCTCATGGCGTCCTTCCTGCTTTTCGGCCGCTGGGCTGAAGTCGATCCCACCGCAGCCATGGCATTTTCCAACACGATGGGCATGGCCGGTGGTTTTGTCCGTCCTACGATCCTTCAAAGCTGGGCCAGCGTGGATCCCGCAAACGCCGCCAAATATTACAGTCTCAATCCCCGCGAATTCGCCATGATGGACATGATGGGCGGTCGCGGGCCGATGGGTGGTCAAGGTGCGTCATCGATTATCGCGACTGAATGGGCACGCCAGGATCCGGCCGCTGCTCTCGCATGGGCCGGTTCGCTGGCGGCTGGAAAAGGCCAGGCGATGACCGCCGTGGTCTCGGAAGTCGCCAAGACCGATCCTAAAAGAGCGGCTGAAATGCTCGCTTCCATGGATCCGGCAGACAAACCCGGCGCATATCGTTCCGTCGCCGAGCAATATGGTGCGGTGGATTTTACGTCCGCTCAGGCATGGATTCACACGCTTCCGGTCGACGATCAGGCTGAGGCGCTTGCTTCCGCGATCAGCGGTCTATCGAACACCGATCCGGCCCAAGCGGCATTGCAGGTCAAGTCGATGGCAGCCGGGGATGCCAAAGATCGCGTGATTGCCGACATCGTTGGCGACATGTCCAAAAACGATCCACAGGCGGCGGCAGACTTCCTGAAACAACAGGATAGCGAAAAGGCACTTCAGGACGGGATGCGTCCTCTCATGCAACAGTGGGTCGCCAAAGATCCTGTGGCAGCGTTGGCTTTTGTGAAATCCTATCCAGAAGGTCCCGCCCGTGACAGCGCCACCCAAGCCTACGTTTGGACCAATACGACCAGCAATCCCTCGGACCTCGTGAAATTGGCGGGGTCGATTGGTGACGAAGGCGACCGGAATCGTACGACGAGCATCGCCTACATGCGTTGGATGCGTGAAGATCCTGAAGCTGCCAAGGTATCGATCGAAGCCTCCACCACACTTTCAGACGAAGCCAAGCAGCGCATCATCGAAGGCCGCGGCGGCTGGGGCGGCGGTGGCCCGGGCGGCGGTCGCAGAGGTCAGGGCGGTGGCAACAGAGGCGGTAACTGATCTGCCGAAATTTGCCAAGCCGTGGTTCCTTCGGGAATCACGGCTTTTTCATTTCCGCTGCTCCAGCACTTGAAAAGCCTCGCCCGCACCTTGGGCTTCCGAAAACGGATGGTCGGGCGGCAGTTGCAAAAATTCTCCGAATCCCATCAGCCGCTGGTCGCTCACCCATGGCGCGCTCCAGTTTTGCAGATCCGTGAAATTCACATCAGCGGTGAGGTCCTGGCGTCCGGGATTCTCGTAGATCGCGGCGCCTTCCAGCCGCTGCTGGAGCAAATAGGCCCGGAGCGTGCCGCGCGGACGTCGGTGATAGATTTTTTCCGCCGTGGCACCGTAGTCGATCGTGAGCATGCGGCCTGATTTCCAAAACGGCAGCCACTCGGCCAGGTAGCGTTGATAGGACTCGTGGACCTCGATGATTTGTCCCAGCGGATGCGAGTCGAGAAATCCCGAAGAATCCGGCAGTGGGGCAGGGGGGAGCAGTGATTCGTGGAACCTGCGGGCTTCATCAAACCGCACCGCGGACTCTTGCCAGCCATCGTGCGTTTTCTGAAATTTTCTCACAGGAAACGCATCCACCAGTTCGTTCGAAAAAATCACAGCGCTTCCATTGCAGGTTTTGAGCGCTTCCGAAACATGCGGGTGCCACCGAGCCCGTTTTCCTAACGTCTGTTTCTGGCGTTCTTTCAGCGGAGCCGATGTTTCCACCAAATGCAGCCGCGTTTTCCAGCGGACCTGCCATGGCAGGTGCTTGAGAACCATCGCCGCCAGTGTGCCTTCGCCCGGGCCGATCTCGATCAGATCGCGGCAATCGGTTTCTCGCAGCGCTTTCACCGCCCAGGCTGCGATGGCTCTGGCGGGTGCATCGGAAAGCATCGGGGCTGTCGTGAAATCCCCGCGTTGCCCAACTCCGGAAATCCGCCTGGCGTAGTAGCCGCGCTCGGGATCGTGGAGCGCCCACGCCATGAAGGCTTCAAACGGAACCGGGGAGTCAAATTTCATGATTCACGCACCGAACAAAACAACCGCGATTCCTTGCGGATCGCGGTTGTTTGAAAATTTTCGGGAGTCGAAAAGCAGATCAAGCCGTAGCGGCTGCAGCAGTCGTGCGCGCCTTGCGGATGATGCTGTTGACAGTCTCGGAAGGCTTTGCACCAACGGCGAGCCACTTGTCGGCGATCGCGAGGTCGATGGTGTAGTTCACACCTTCGATCTTTGGATCGTAGGTGCCGAGCTGCTCAATGTAACGTCCGTCGCGACGCTTGCGGCTGTCAACGGCAACGATTTTATAGTAAGGGCGGTCTTTGGTGCCCTTGCGGTTGAGTCGGATGGATACGGACATGGTAGAAGCGTCTATTACAGTGCCCAAAAACGGGCGGGCGCGGAAATTGCAAGATTCAGGGAGAAATGCCAAGCAGAATCTTGATCAATTTCACGCTTCTCATCAGTCAGAGGTCTCGGGGCGGGAAATCAGGGTGGTGATTTGCTTCTCCAGCGTTTGGAGAAGCCCTTGATCTTCGATCTTTTTCCCGTCGGCGGTGGTGATGTAAAGCGTGTCCATGGCGACTCCCTTTTCCGTGCAAATCCGGGCGTGGACGGTGTTCAGCCCGTGCTGGTTGATGGCGCTGAAGAGGTCGTGCAGCAGTCCGATGCGGTCGAGTCCCTGGATTTCGACGCCGGTGCAGGTGGGGTGCAGGTCATTGCTGACATAGGCGCGGATCGGCACGGTGATGCCATGGTCCGAGCGGGGCTTGAGGAAATTGACCTTACGCCGCAGGAATTTTTCCGGGTCGTAGCTGTCGGCGACGAGGATGGCTTCGAACGTTTCCAGAAAACGCTTGCGGATGGAAGGGGCGGAAACGGTTTCGAAGTTGGTAGTGCAGACGCGGAAAATGTTCACCACGATGCCGTCGGTGCGGGTAAAAAGGTCCGCCGAGAGAATGTTGATCTGCTCGGAAGCGAGCGCACAGCAGACTTTTTCCAATAACAACGGCTTGTCACGGGTGGCGAGCACGAGCTCGGTGTAGCCTTGGTCCGTGTGGTCGATCCATTTGATGCAGGAGGCAAATTTGTCCGATGATTCCTCCTCGCGCCGGAGGAAATGCCGGACGGTCCGGACTTGGGTGACGATGTGCGGGGCCTGGCGGAAATGGAATGCTGCGGCGGGCATGCGCTCGAAGTGGCGGTTCACGTCGGGGTGATAATCCTCGCGCATGATGCCGATCACCTCATCGCGCAGGGCGAGCCGGTCTTCGTCGAGTCTGCGTGAGTATTGCTCTTTTCCTTCGTCGAGGAAATGGCGGGTGGCCTTGTGGAGCTGGAGCATCAGGCTTTCTTTCCAACCGGTCCAGCCTTCCGGCGATGTTCCGTTCGAGTCGGCGAAGGTGAAAAGGAAGAGCGCATCGAGATTCGAGCGGGTTTTGACGATGCCTGCGAATTCGCCGATGACTTCCGGGTCGTCAAGATTCCGACTCGTGGCGGTGCGCCAGAACGTCAGGTGGTTATCGACGAGGAACATGATCAACGTCCGGCGCGCGCCTTGGATCTGGAGGCGGTTGCAAAGGCGGGAGGCGAGCATGGCCGAGCCATCGATATGCTCGCGGACATTTTCGGCGCGACCGGTATCGTGGAGAATGACGGCAAGATAGAGCGCATACGGGTCCTGGATTTCGTGAAACAGACGGCGGTAGATCTCCCGCCGCGGATCGGTTTCCGTGATCAGTTGGTCGAGCTGGTCCACGCAGCGCAGCGTGTGTTCGTCCGCCGTGTAGCGGTGGAAAAACTCATGCTGCACGAGACAATCGAGCGCCCCGAATTCCGGCAGATAGCGCCCGAGAAATCCCACGCGGTGCATCAATCTCAGGATGCGCGCGACCTCACCCTTTCGCTCGAGAATTCCTTGGAAAATCTGGCGGTTCGTTTTCGAATAACGGAATGGCCGATCGATGTCTTCCCAATGGTTCGCGATGAGCCGGCGGATCTGCGGGCTGAGCTTGAGGTTGCGCTGTTGGCAATATTGGAAAAGCCGCATCAGGCGGTGCGCGTCATTTTTGAAAATATCCTGGTTCGATGGAAACAGCCGTCCGTCACGGGCGATGAACCCATCGAACTCCTCGCGGTTCTTCTTCCGGAATGTCAGGAATGACCGGAAACCGGATTCCGCACGCGAATCCTGCTCAATCTGGAAAGTTTCCATCAGCGAAGTCGCGTGTTGATAGAGGTGCCGGGTGTGGCGGTAGTAATCCCGCATGAATGCCTCCACCCGGCGTAAAATATCGCGCTGCGGGTATTCGAAGGCGGTGGCCACCACTCCCTGGAGCTGCAGCGTCAATTGATCCGTGGCCTTGTTGCTGTGATAGTGCAGTTCGTTGCGGACGCGGTGGATGAAATCGTGTGCTGCCTCGATTTCGTTGTGCGTGTTCGCCGTGATGATGCGATCCTCGACGAGTGAGGCCAGGTCCGTGCTGCCCCGCTTCACCCGGGCGACCCACAGGATGTTATGATAGTCCCGCAGTCCTCCGCAGCTTTCCTTCACGTTAGGCTCCTGGAGGAAAACGGTGTGGGAATATTTCTTGTGGCGATCCCTGAGATCCTGGCGGCGGAGTTCGAAAAACTCCTCCTGCCCCTTGTTGATGCATTCCTTGCTGAAGCGTTCTTGAAATTGGGTGAATAGCTTCTTGTCTCCGGAAATGAGCCGGGCATCCATCAGAGACGTCTTGTTTTCCTGATCCGCCCTCGCCTGCTCGATGCATTCCGCGACCGATCGGCACGCATGGCCCACTTTGAAGCCGACATCCCAAAGCAGGTAGAGGATGTCCTGCACCAACTCCTGAAGTGGCTGCGGCAGTTTCGTCGAAGCACGCGGCAGGAGGAAAAGGATATCGATGTCCGAGCCCGGATTCAATGTCCCGCGGCCATAACCACCGGTCGCCACGAGCGCGATCGGAAGGAGTTCGCCCCGTTTGCGGGCGTTGAGGGATGCCTCAAGGATCGAGCTGATGACCGTATCGATCAGCGCCGCGCGGGCTCTCGCCACTTCCAGCCCACCCGCGCCGGAACGATGGTGCAGCATGATCCGATGCTCTTCGATTTTCAAAAACCTCTTATATAATGCGATCCGCTCGGCAGGGGAAAGCTGGCCTTCGAGTGCTGGCTTGAGCGCTTCGCGGGCGTGTTCTTCGAGGTTCTTGAGGTGATGTTGCATGCGGGAAATTTTTGATGGGAATTCAAGCACCGTGGCCCATGCGGCTGCCGATGCGGGCGTAGAGTTCGGTTGATTTCGCGGAATGGGTGGTCAGATCGCTCTCCAACGTCACCGCTCCGGGTTCGAAAATCGTGATCGTCGAGGAACCTCCGAAAGCAAAATAGCCCTTTTCCTCGCCTTTATCCACTGGATGTCTGGGCAGGTAAGTCTGGTTGATTGTCCCCACGCAGGTTGCACCGATTTCCATACAAAGCACCGTGCCGAACCGGTCGGTTTTCAACTCGGTGATCGTGCGCTTGTTCGTCCACAAGTAAGCAAGCTTCTGCCGCAGCGCGATCGGGTTCACCGAAAAAAGCGGCCCCTCGATCAGCCGCGTTTCCCCAGGAACGCCCGCCGCCGGGAAGTGGAAACGATGATAATCCACCGGGCAAAGCCGTGAAAGCACCAGCGATCCATCGGCATACTTTGCTGCCAATTCCGCGTCGCCCAGCAGCGCCGATAGATCGAATTTCTGCCCCTTCACGAAAACCCCGGCGATCTCGGAAGCCCGCTGGAACCCCAGATGCCGCCCGTCCGCCGGGAAAACAACGCTCGCCGGATCATCATCGATCGGCCGCGCCTCGCGCTTCAGCTTGCGGTAGAAAAACTCGTTGAAACTCCGATACTTTTCCGGTCGCTCCGCGAAATCCGCCGGGTCCAGCCCGTATTGCGCGATGAACGGAGCCACCCGCGAGGCCGATTCCGGCGTGCTCATCCGCCTGCCATACCACTTCGAGAAAAACGGCCGTTTCACAAAAGCCTCCAGCGAGATTTTTCCCAGCGGATTCCCATACGACCAACGCAGGAATCCCTCCCCGTAAACTTGCTCGGTCTCGATGGCTCCTGAATGGCGGTTGAAATAGCGGATGACTTCCACAGCGGCCTTGTAACCGCACATTCCAGCATTCGCAAGGACGGCTCCTGTCAAAACGAACTCCAGCGAGGTTCTGAAGTCGCAAGTGGGCTCACTTTGAGAGAACCAACCGCGAATGAACGCGAATGTTTTTGGGAAAGGTGAGGTTTTCCGCGGAAATCCATTTAAAGAGATTCATTCAGCGGGTGAATTTGACGTCGTTCGCATCCGTTGGCGTCCATTCGCGGTTGAAAAATCAAAATGAGGCAACCTGCTGCGGCTGGGAATGTTCTTTCATCGCGCCGCCCGCCGCGCTATCCAGCATGCATGGATCAGAGGGATTTGCATTCGGTGGGATCATTCGAGGTTTTGGCGATGGGTGGTTCGGGAGCGGCTGGCGGTGCTGCTCTGGGCATTCTGACTCTTCTTGGCATTTTAGCGGTGGGAGCGTTTGTCGGAGCCACTGGTTCCAAGTCCTCGCAGCGAAGCGGCTGCGTCATGTTTCTCACCCTGCCATTTGTCATTCTGCTCTTTTTCATCATCGGCATGACCCAGTGCGAAGAGCCTCTCAAAAAGACTCCTCAGTCCGCCCCTAATCCAGGATTCGGAGATCGCGATTCCTTGACCCCAATTGTCCTTAAAGTGCCTTAACGAAAACGCCCTCTGCCGTTGCGGGCAGGGGGCGTTTGGTGAGTCGGTGGATCGGGAAGCTTGGATCAGTTGCTTCCGACGGCCTGGAAGCCGATGCGGTAGAACATTTTCACCTTGGTCATATCCGTGTCTTGGAACTCGATCGGGCCGGGCTCGGTGACTTCGATTTTGCTCTGGAAATCCCAAGTCTGGAGGTCTTCCGAACGTTCGAGGGAGTAAGTGCCCGGCTCCGTGGCGGTGATGCCGATCGTGTGAACCTCCGGAGTGCTGATGAACGACGGCGTTCCCAGGCCGGTGCTTGGAGGGATGGTCAGTGCCTGAGGAGTCGGCGTGATCGTGGTTGGCGCGGCGACCACCACACTATCATTGCTTGTCGGTCCGGGATTGGGAACTGCCTGCGCTTTCACACTTACTTTGTCCAGAACCATGTCGAGCGCAATGGTCGCGGTGGAGGCGTCGGAGAAGGTGATCGTGGTTGATGTGCTGTTCGCGGTGAAGACGAAGCTCTGGGTGGTCCAGTTGTTACTTCCCCCGCCGATGCCTCCCAGCGTAATGACTTGCGATAGCAGGCTGCTGGAGCCAGTGACGCTGACCTGAAGTTTTTGCTGCTGGGTATTATAGGCAAGAGCGCCTGCGTTGAACGCGAGAGTGTAGGTGCTGCCAGAAACCGTGGTGATGGTCTGTGAGAGAACACCGTTTGGCGTGGAATTTCCCGTATTGAATCCCGCGAGCTTGGTGCCATCGGTTGGCAGATAGGGAGAACCTGCCTGGATGGATACATTGTTGGCGGTGGTCCAACCGGTGAAGTTGGATTCAAAGCTGCCGTTGACGATCAGGTCTGAGGAAACCGGCGCGGTATAAACGGCGGTCATGGTGTGGTTCGCGTCCATGGTCACAGTGGTGGCGGCTGTCGCGGCGTAGTCCACGCCATCCTTCTGCCATTTGGTGAAGGTCGACGTTCCGGAGCTGGCGGGTGCTGTCAGGCTGACGACCACGCCATTTCCGTAGGAGCGGGTGAACTGGGTGGTGCCGTTTCCGAGCGAGCTGAGGTCGTTCGGGCTGACGGTCACGCTCACGCCGGTGACCGGAGTGGAGGCGACGGTGAGGGTGCGCTGGGTGCTGGCGGCGCTCACCCGGACGTTATCGAGCACGAGATCGAGGCCGGTGCCGGTCGTCGAGGTGTCGGTGAAACTCAGGGTGGTCGTGGCACTGTTGGCGACGAAGGTGAAGCTCTGGGCCGTCCATTTGGTCGTTCCGCTGACACCGGTGATGGTAACCGTTTGTGAAAGAAGGCTGCTGGAGCCGGCAACGGTCACCAGTACCTTTTGTTGGCTGGTATTGTAGGCGAGGGTGCCCGCGTCGAAAGCCAGAGTGTAGGTGACGCCGGGCGTCGTGGCAAAGGCTTGCGAAATCACGCCGTTCGGAGTGGTGTTGCCTGCATTGAAGCTTGCGAGTTTTGCCCCATCGGTCGGAGCGTAAGGCGCTGCGGACTGGATGAAGACGTTGCCGGTGGTGGTCCAGCCGGTGAAGTCGGACTCGAAACTACCGTTCACCAGGGTTCCTGAGGCGATGGGTTGATAGATCGCGGTCATCGTGTGGTCGGCATCCATCGTCACGCTGGTGG
Source organism: Luteolibacter sp. (assembly GCA_039925065.1). Taxonomy (GTDB): domain Bacteria; phylum Verrucomicrobiota; class Verrucomicrobiia; order Verrucomicrobiales; family Akkermansiaceae; genus Luteolibacter. The sequence continues at coordinate 6,566 of JBDSZP010000034.1, read as the reverse complement.
CGGCGGTGACGCTGAAGTCCACGCCGTCCTTTTGCCATTTTGAAAACGTGTCGGTGCCGGATGTCGCCGGGGCCGTGAGGCTGACGACCGCCGCATCGGCATAGGAGCGGGTGAACTGGGTGACGCCATCGGAGGATGAGTTGAGATCCGCCGGGCTGACGGTCACGCTCACTCCGTTGGAAGGAGAAGAGGCCACGGTGAGGGTGCGGTTGGGCGGGCCAGCGGCACCGGCGACGACCTTGACGTTGTCCACGAGCAGATCGATGAGGCTGGACGTCGGGGAGAGGTCGCTCAAGGTCAGCGTGGTGGAGGTGCTATCAGCCACGAAGTTGTAACTCTTGGGCGTCCAAACCGAGGTGCCGGATCCGTTTCCTGTGAGCGTCTCGACCTGTGCGAGAAGCGAGGAGTTTCCGGTGAGGGAAACGAGCAGGCTTTGCTGGGCGGTGTTGAGGGACAGAACTCCGACATCGAGCGACAGGGTATAGCTTTGGCCGATGACGGTGGAGAAGGTTTGCGAAACCACGGCGTTTGGCACCGAACCGCCACCGTTCAGGACCAGCATTTGCGTGCCATCGGTGGCGTTGTAGTTACCGTCCGAACCATAAACGATCCGGTTTCCAGTCATCGTCCAGCCTGTTTCTCCAGACTCGAAACTGCCATTGGTGAGGAGGCCGGGGGGGATGACATTGATGGAAACCGTCACCACATTCGAGTTCAGGCCGCCGTCGTTAGCATGATAGGTGAAGGAGTCCGGACCTGCGTAGCTGGCGGCTGGAGTGTAGGTAAATCCTCCGTTGGCGTTCAGGGTGACGTCGCCATGGGTCGGGTTGGCATCGACGATGGCGGTCAATGGATTGGACTCGGCATCGGTGTCGTTGGAAAGCACTCCGGTGGCTGCTGCGACCACGAGCGGGGTGTCATGATTCACCGAATAGGAATCCGCGACGGCAACCGGGGCTGTGTTGGTAACGTAGACCGCGGTAAGGGTGAGATTCGCGTCCATCGTCACGCTGGTGGCGGCGGTGTTACTGAAATCCGCGCCGTTTTTCTGCCATTTGACAAAGCTGTTGGCTCCGGATGTGGCAGGTGCGGTGAGGTTCACCACGCTTCCATCCGCGTAGGAACGGACGAACTGGGTGGTGCCGTTGCCGTTGCTGTCGAGGTCGTTAGGAGTCACCGTCACGGCGAGACCGGTGGCGGGAGTGGACGCAACGGTGAGTGTGCGGACGGTGCTGATCCGGACATTGTCGAGCAGGAGGTCCACGAAATTGGAGGTTGTGGAGACGTCGGAGAAGGTGAGCACCGTGCTCGCACTATCAGCTACAAAGGTGAAGCTTCTGGCCGCCCAGGCTGAGGAGGAGCCGTTTCCTAAGAGGGACAAGGTTTGCGAAACCAGGGAGGCAGTGCCGTTGACAGCGACTTGCAAACGCTGCTCGACACCATTTCCACCCAGGACACCGGCGTCGAAAGTCAGTGCGTAGGTTTGTCCGGGAGTGGTGAGGAATGTCTGGGAAACAACCGCGTCCGGGGTGACGTTTCCGCCGCCCATGATCAATAGTTTGGTGCCGTTGGTGGCGGAGTAGGTGGCATCCGCGTCGTAAACGATGTGATTGCCGGACATGGTCCAACTGGTTTCACCGGACTCGAAGCTGCCGTTGGCGAATGGCAGGGCGACGACCGAATTCACGCTGATCGAGACCGTGGCGATCGCGGAGTTCAAGGTTCCGTCGTTGGCATGATAGGTGAACGAATCCGAACCCGTGTAATTTACGGCAGGAGTGTAGCTGAATCCTCCGTTGGCATCCAGCGTGAGCGTGCCGTGCGTTGGATTGACGTCCACAATGGCGGTTAGGGTCGCGAGTTCCGGATCCGAGTCATTGGTGAGGACGCCGGCGGCGGGAACCACCAGCGCGGTGTTTTTATTGGTCGAGTAACTGTCCGCGACTGCAACAGGGGCCAGGTTGGCGATATACACCGCAGTCATCGTGTGGTTCGCATCCATGGTCACGCTGGTGGCCGGTGTGACGCTGGAGTCCACGCCGTCCTTCTGCCATTTGATGAAAGTATTGGCACCGGAAACGGCGGGCGCTGTCAGGCTCACGACCGAACCGTCAAAGTAAGTGCGGGTCAATGGAGTGGCTCCGCTGCCATTCGAGCTGAGATCCACCGGGCTGACAGTTACGGTGGCACCATTGGCAGGTGACGATGCGATGGTGAGGGTGCGTTGGATTTGGGGGCCTGTGACGCGGACGTTGTCGAGCACGAGGTCGAGTCCATTGCCGGTGGTGGAGGTGTCGGTGAAACTCAGTGTGGTCGTTGCGCTGTTGGCGACGAAGGTGAAGCTCTGGGCCGTCCATTTGGTCGTCCCGCTGACGCCGGTAATGGTAACAGTTTGTGAGAGGAGACTGCTGGAGCCGGCGACCGTCACCAGCACCTTTTGTTGGCTGGTATTGTATGCGAGGGTTCCCGCATCGAATGCCAAGGTATAAGTGACACCAGGCGTCGTTGCAAAGGCTTGTGAAAGCACGCCGTTCGGAGTGGTGTTTCCTGAATTGAAGCTTGCGAGTTTCGTGCCTTGCGTTGGGGCGTATGGAGCGGCGGACTGGATGGCGACGTTGCCGGTGGTGGTCCAGCCGGTGAAGTCGTTCTCGAAACTGCCGTTGACCAACGTCACCGCAACGACAGGCGCAGTTGCATACACTGCCGTCATCGTGTGGTTGGCATCCATGGTCACGCTGGTGGCGGCGGTGACACCGAAGTCCACGCCGTCCTTCTGCCATTTCACAAAGGTATCGGTGCCGAAGGATGCCGGTGCGGTGAGGCTGACGACTGCCGCATCGTTGTAACTGCGGGTGAACTGGGTGGTGCCATTGCCGCTGGCGCTGAGGTCGTTCGGGGTGACGGTGATGCTAACCCCATTCGCAGGTGCCGAGGCGACCGTGAGAGTCCGAGTCACGACGGTGCCGGGAGCTCCGGTGACGCTGACCTTGTCCAGGATCAGATCGATATTGGTGGTGGTCGTGGAAGTATCTGTGAAGCTCAGTGTTGTCGTCGCACTGTTCGCCACAAAGGTGAAACTTCGGGAAGTCCAGTTGTTGTTTCCGCCGCCCACTCCACCTAAAGTCAGAGTCTGGGAAAGAAGGCTGCTGGAGCCTGTTACATTCACCAGGAGTTTCTGTTGTGAGGTGTTGTAGGCGAGGGCACCCGCATTGAACGTCAGAGTGTAGGAGCTGCCGGCCACTGTGGCGAACGTTTGGGAAAGAACTCCGTTAGGCGTGCTGTTCGATCCGTTGAAGGAGGCGAGCTTCGTAAGATCGGTTGGGAAATAGGGCGATGCGGATTGGATGCCGATATTGCCGGTGGTGGACCAGCCGGTGAAGTTGTTTTCGAAACTGCCGTTGACCAGAAGTTCTCCAGCAGGCGCGGAGCCATAAACCGCGGTCAGAGTATGGTTTGCGTCCATCGTCACCGTGGCGGTGGCGTTGCTGCTGAAATCCACGCTGTCCTTCTGCCATTTTACGAAACTATCAGTTCCAGAGGTGGCCGGAGCGGTGAGGGTTACCACGGCGGCATCGGCGTAGTTCCGGGAAATCTGGGTGACGCCATTGCCATTTCCTCCGAGATCGTTCGGGCTGATCGTCACGCTCACGCCGTTGGCAGGCGAGGAGGCCACGGTGAGGACGCGGCCTGTGCCTGCCGTGATTCGAATGTTATCTAGAAGGAGATCCACCAGACTGCTTGTGGGGGAGGTATCGGTGAATGACAGGGTGGTCGATGAACTATCAGCCACAAAGGACAAGACTTTGGCCGTCCAAACTGAATGGCCTGATCCATCTGCGAAAACAGATTGGGTTTGCGACAGCAGCGATGCATTTCCTGTGGCGGTCACCTGCAAGCGTTGCTCGGCGGTGTTGAAACCCAATACCCCCATGTCGAACATCAGAGTGTAGGCTTGCCCTGGAGTCGTGGCGAAGGTTTGTGAGATCACCGCGTTCGGAGTGGTGCTTCCACCGCTGAGAACCAGCATGTTTGTTCCGTCCGTGGAGACATAGCTGCCATCGGATGCGTAAACGAGACGGTTGCCAGTCATGGTCCAGCCGGTTTCGCCCGATTCGAAGCTGCCGTTGACGAGGCCCGCAGGTGGAACGACCGGAGTGATATAAACAGCCGTCATGGTGGTGTTCGCACCGAGCGTGACGCTCGTGGCGGCGGTGACACTGAAGTCCGCGCCATCCTTTTGCCACTTCGAGAAAGTCGTGCTGCCGAATGTGGCGGGCGCGGTCAGGCTGACCGCCGCACCATCATTGTAGGTGCGGGTGAATTGCGTGGTGCCGTTGCCGTTGGACCCGTTGTCGTTAGGACTCACGGTGATGCCGACTCCGGTGGCGGGCGTCGAGGTGACGGTCAGGGTGCGGGTGACTGGCGCACTTCCGGAAAGCGTGATCGCCACCTTGTCGAGCAAGAGGTCGATGAGACTGCTGGTTGGCGAGGTATCGGTGAAAGTCAGAACGCTCGTCGTGCTATCAGCAGTGAACGTGAATGTTTTGGTCGTCCAAGCTGAGGTGCCCGCGCCGTTTCCATTGACCGATGCGGTCTGCGAAAGAACGGAGGCACCGCCGGTCACGTCCACCGATACGCGTTGTTCGGCGGTGTTGAAACCCAGTGCGCCCATGTCGAATGTCAGGGTGTAGGATTGCCCGGGCGTCGTGGAGAACGATTGTGAAATCACCGCATTCGGCGTGGTGGCTCCACCGCTGAGAACCAGCATGTTGGTTCCGTCCGTGGCCACATAGCTGCCATCGGATGCGTAAACGAGGCGGTTGCCAGTCATCGTCCATCCGGCTTCACCGGACTCGAAGCTGCCGTTGGCCAACGCACCGTTGGCCAGTGCGCTTACCGTGATCGAGACCGTCGCGATGTTGGAGTTAGAAGTGCCATCGTTGTCGTGATAGGTGAATGAATCCGCACCGTTGTAGCCCGAGGTCGGCGTGTAGGTGAAACTGCCGTTCGGGTTGAGCGTCACGCTGCCATGGGCGGGGGAGGCGTCCACGATCGGTGTGAGCGGGTTGGACTCGGCGTCGGTGTCATTTGAAAGAACTCCGGCGGCGGAAACAACGAGTGGGGTGTTCTGGCTGGTGGTGTAGCTGTCGGCGACGGCGACCGGTGAATTGTTGACCGGGCCGCCAGGTCCTGTGAGCCGCACGTTATCGAGCAGCAGATCGAGGCCGGCGGTTGAGGCGGACTGGTCACGGAAGGTCAATACCGTGCTCGAGCTGTTGGCGACGAATGTGAAATTTTGCGCAAACCATTGGGAAGCGCCGTTGGTCAATGCTGACAACGTGACCACCTGAGTGAGAACCACGCTGGAACCGGTTGCGGTGACCTGGAGCTTCTGCGGATTGGTGTTATATGAAAGGATGCCGGCATCGAATGCCAGGGTGTAGGTAACGCCCGAAGTCGTCGCAATCGTCTGCGACAGGACGGCATTGGGTGTCAGGTTTCCACCGTTGAAGGAGACCAGCTTGGTGCCGTCCGTCGCCACATAAGGCGAGGCACTCTTGATTTCCTGATTTCCCGTCGGGGTCCAACCGGTGAAGCCCGATTCAAAGCTGCCATTGGCTAGCAGTTGGGTGCCGGTGGTGGAATATATCGCATTCAAGGTGTAGTCCGCATCCAGAGTGACCGTGGTGCCGGTGCTGGTCGTGATATCCACTCCATTGCGCTGCCATTTCACGAAAGTGTTCGTGCCGGATGTGGAAGGGGCGGTCAATGTGACGACCGTGCCGTTGAGATACTGGCGGCTGAACCCCGTAGGAGCACCGCTGGCTCCATTCAAATCAGCCGGACTCAGCGTGACGCTCACTCCATTGGTGGGGGCGGAGGCGACGGTGAGGGTCCGTGGGACCTGGGCGGTGACGCGCACGTTGTCCAACAAAAGGTCCACGCTGTTGGTGACCGTCGAGACATCGGCGAAGCTCATGGTGGTCGTCGTGCTGTTGGCCACGAAGGTGAAACTTTGCGGCACCCACGTGGAATTGCTGCCCCCCGGAGCGTTCACTGTGATGGTTTGGGAAACGAGCGTGCTGGCTCCGGCGACCGTCAATTGCATGCGCTGCTGGGAAATCGTGCCGAGAGCGCCGGCATCGAATGCCACGACGTAGGGAACGCCAACGGTCGTGGCAAAAGTTTGGGAAACCACGCCGTTCGGAGTCGCTTGTCCTGCATTGAAGGCGACCAGTTTCGTGCCGTTGGTGGCGACGTATGGCGCTGCCGACTTGATTTCGAGATTTCCCGTGGACGTCCATCCCGAGAAGTCCAATTCGAAGCTGCCGTTGGATTGCGCGTCCGTGGAAAATGCCACGGTGGATCCGGTAGCAATCGGAGTTTGCGCCGCCGTTCGATCACGGACGCCCGAGACGGCGAGCGTGTAAAGCGTTCCCGGTGTTTGGGAGCTTGTGGTCAGAGTGATGATGCGCTTCGAAGCTGCGTCGAGCGAAGCCCCTGAGACGGTCAATCCGCCGTTGATGCTGAAATTGGCGAGAGTGGCCGCGCTGTCGGCCAGCGGC
>JBDSZP010000033.1:0-15122 GCA_039925065.1 Luteolibacter sp. | reverse complement strand
GATGCTGGAAGGGTGACCGTAGAAGGAGTGGTCCCTTGATGAAGGACGGTCTCTTCCCGATTGTCCGTTAAGGTGAATTGAGCGCCGGAAGGATTGCTGGTGATCTCGACGGGATACCGACTGAAGTCGCTGTGAATGATCCCCTTGGACTGCGGCAGCCTGCTGCCGCTTTTGGATTCGCAGCCTGCTGCGAATCAGATCCAGCAGGCTGGCTCTGTGAAAGCGGCAGCAGGCTGCCGCAGTCCAAGCCTACCGATTATTCATTTTCGGGCAAGAAATGACTTTACAACCGGAGGCGGCTGGCTAATTTCCGCGCCCCGGCGGTTGGTTCCCTCGGTCAATTTCAACAATCTTACGCCATGAAAGTTCTCTCCTCACTCGCCTCCGCAAAACGCCGTCACGCTGATTGCCAAGTCGTGAAACGCAAAGGAACGGTTTACGTGATCTGCAAATCGAACCCGAAGTTCAAGGCTCGCCAAGGCGCGACCGCAGGCACCCGCCTCTCGAAGAAGGGTCTGTAAAAAGCCTTCAGCCGGAAGCGATTCCGGCGATCATCCATTTCGAAACAAGCGGCCTTCAGGTCGCTTTTTTCATGTACTCGCGGCGAGCTTTTCGAGCACTCGGCCAGCGGCGATCAGACCGAAGCTGGCGATGATGTGCGCGGCGGATCCAAAGCCGGATGCGCAATTCAGACGCAGGGAAATTTCCTCAGGCGCCGTTTTGGAAACCGTGCCGTCGCAGTGGGAATAGTAAGGCGCTTCATCCGAATAAACCGCATCGATGCCGAAAAGGACGGGATCCTGGTTGCGAGGGGTCTTCGGGAAACCGTAGTCATTTCTCAAACCCCGGCGGAGTTGCAGCAATAGCGGGTCCATACCGCTGTAAGCCAGGTCGGTCACCCGGATGCGAGTGGGATCGCGGCGTCCGCCCGCACCGCCGCAGGTGACGGCGTAAATTTTCCGCTTATGGCACTCGGCGGCGAGCAGCGATTTATGGCGGGCGAAATCGATGGCATCAATCACTGCGTCGAAACCGGCATCAAGGATTTCCGCTGCGGATTTCTCGTTGAAAAACTTCGGCACGATCACGACTTCGCAACCCGGATGAATGGCGGAGATGCGTTCTTCCATCGCTTCGGTCTTCTGGCGGCCGATGTGTCCGTCCATCGCGTGCAACTGACGGTTGACGTTGGTGACGCAGATTTCATCCAGATCCACGAGGGTCAAGTGGCCGATTCCCGAGCGCGCAAGCGCCTCCACCGCCCATGATCCGACCCCACCCACGCCAATCACCGCGACCCGTGCTTTGAGAAAACGATCCAGCGCCGCCTGGCCATAAAGCCGGGCGATTCCGCCGAACCGATGATTGAGTGAATCCGTGTCCGTCACGCCGGGAAGATGCGTTTTCTGCTGAAGCGGAGTCACGACCGAATCGCGGTCCGCGAAATTTATTTCAATGCGCCGCCCCCGGACAGTGTGGTGTCAAACGGGCGGAATGTCGGTTTGGCAGTTTGGTGGGTCCGCTTTGAGGTGGATTTCTGAGTGCTCGGGTGATATCTGATTTTCCATGAATCGCAGGAATTTCATCCGACTGTCTGCCGTGGCTGCCTCGCTCACTGCCGCGCGTGGTGCGGGTGAGCCGCCGGTTGGCGATCCTGAGGGCAAGCCGATCCTCAGTTTCGGGATGATCACCGATGTGCAATATGCCGACGCCGATCCGGAAGGGGAGCGTCATTACCGGGCCTCGATTCCGAAATTGAAAACAGCGGTGGAATTTCTCGCGAAGAAAAACCTCCCCTTCACGCTGCATCTCGGAGACCTCATCGACCGGGATTTCCAATCATTCGACGCCGTGTTGCCCCTGCTCGATGGGCTCGGCCATCCGGTCCATCACCTGCTGGGTAATCACGATTATTCGGTCACCGATGGCGAGAAATCTCAAATCGTGGCGAAATTGGGAATGCCGCATGACTATTTCTCATTCGTCCAATCCGGAGTGCGCTTTGTGATGATCGATACGAACGACCGCTCCACCTACAAATACCCCAAGGACAGCCAACAGGATCAGGACGGCCAAGCTTTTCTGAAAAAACTGATCTCGGGAAAAGCAATTTCCGCCAAGCCATGGAATGGCGGTGTTTCAGACGCCCAACTCGCTTGGCTCGACGGTGAGCTAACCGCTGCGGCCGCCGCCAAAGAGCGCGTGGTTCTCTGCGGTCATCATCCGCTGCAGCCCGCCGATGGTTATCAGGCATGGAATGGTGGGGATTTGTTAGCCATGATCGACAAACACTCATGTATCGTCGCCTATTTTTGCGGTCACAATCATGCCGGCGCGGAATCCATGAGAAACGGCATTCCCTACATCACTTTCAAATCCATCCTCCACGAGCCGGAAGCCAACGCTTTCTCGGTGATCCATCTATTCGGGGACAGGCTGGAAATCGAGGGTTGTGGCCGCGAGGTATCGCGGGTGATTCCGTTGAAAGTGATTGCTGCCTGATTGTTGTTTTCTGCCGGGTGCCGGGTTGGCGGCCGGAACGGCCGTACCGAGTGCTCGATCTTCACTTCGTGGTCCCGGATGAGTCGCCGTGACTGGATCGACCATCCGAAGGTGCGTTCCACAATCCATCGCTTCGGCACCTTGAAACCCTTGACGTCGTCCGAGCGCTTCACGATCTCAAGTTTCACCCGCCGGTGGCGCGGGATCTCCGCCACATACTCAACAAGTTTTCCCGCGTTAGCCACCGTCCGCCCAGATCAGTATGAGCCATCCGAATGCCATGGTCAGGACATCGAGCAATAGCTTCGCTCCATTGCGGTCCCGGACGTCCGCTGTGGTGCCCGTTTTTGGCAAACAGCCCGTATCGGAGCTTCCTGCCGATGCTCGTTGTTCGGGGCTTTCTCGAAAATTGAATTTCGCGTGAAGCGTCTGTTGCCATTTTCTGAGAAAGCTGTTACCCGTCTTTCCAATGGGTCGAAGCATGCCGCAACTTGAATTTCGATGGTCCTCTTTGCTGCGTGCTCTGAAGACTCCGGAAGTCCCTCGAACCAAGGCGGTCAGGGAGGATGGCGGCCTAACGGCATGGTGCGCGGAGGCTTCCAAAACCCTGGCGCTTCACGAACTCGCGCGGAAAGTCCGTGTGTCCTGGAACCCGCGAATGCAGACGACCGCCGGTCGCGCGTGGTGGCCGGACCGGGCGATCGAGCTCAATCCGAAACTCAAGGAATGCGAACCCGAGGAACTCTGGCGCACTCTGAAACACGAACTCGCCCATCTGGTCGCTTACGAGCGTTGTGGTCGTCGCCGGATCGAACCCCATGGCGTCGAATGGCAGGCCGCATGCGCGGATTTGGGGATTCCCGGTGAGCAGCCGTTTCACAATCTACCGTTCAAGCGGCGCAGGATGAAGCGCAACCATTCTTACATTTGCTCCAATTGCTTCGCTACGATCCACCGCGTGAAGCCCATCAAGCGTGCGGTCGCTTGCTATGATTGCTGCCGGAAATTCAACAACGGGATCTATCTCGACCGCTTCCGGCTCATCGAAAAAAAGCCGCTGTGAAGGTAGGGGAACGGCGCACTTGCGGCGTCTGATTTGATTGGGCAGGATGGTGACGGGTCAGTGAGTCCCGAGATTTATCAAGCCAACACCCTATGAAAATATTTCCCTCGAAAACCTGTGCGATTTTGGCGGCCGTGTCGGCCTTGGTCGTGACCGCATCGGCAGAGACCGCATCGATTCAGATTCACACCGATCAGCCGGGAGCCGCCATCAACCGTGGCATGTGGGGGATTTTTTTTGAAGACATCAACTTCGGCGCGGACGGCGGACTGTATGCGGAAATGGTCAAGAACCGCTCGTTTGAATTTCCTGATCCGCTGATGGGTTGGTCGAAATTGAGTCCCAGCCTCGCTCATGGCAGCTTGTCCATCCGCGACGAAAAGCCCTTCAACACCGCCAATCCTCACTACGTCCATTTGGAATCCGAGGGTACTGCTGTCTTTGGCATTATCAACGAAGGCTTCCGTGGCATGGGCGTGAAAAAAGGCGAGGCCTACAATTTTTCCGCACAGGTAAGAAATATTTCCGGCACGCCAACCTTGCGCATCGATCTCTATTCGCAGGAAGGCGAAGTCCTCGACACCGTGCGCATCAAGGATTTCTCGCCGGATTGGGCGAAAAAAACCGCAGTTTTGCATCCCAAGATGACTGATGCGAAAGCGAAGTTGTATATCCTGCTCGAGGGCAAGGGTGCGCTGGATCTCGATGTGATTTCGCTATTTCCTGAACACACTTGGAAAAATCGTCCCGGCGGTTTGCGTGCGGACATGGTGCAATCGCTGGCCGATATGAAACCCGGCTTTCTGCGTTTTCCGGGCGGCTGCGTTGTGGAAGGTATCACTCTGGCTTCGCGCTATCAGTGGAAAAAAACCATTGGTCCTGTGGATGAGCGCCAGCTTCTCCTCAACCGCTGGAACATCGAATTCGTTCACCGCCCGACGCCGGATTATTATCAATCGTTCGGTCTCGGCTTTTTCGAGTATTTCCAACTGTGCGAGGACATCGGCGCGTCGCCATTGCCACTCGTGAATTGCGGCATGGCCTGTCAGTATAATACCGGCGAACTTTGTCCGCTCGACCAGCTCGCACCCTATATCCAGGACGCTCTCGATCTCGTGGAATTCGCCAATGGTCCGGTCACCAGCACCTGGGGAGCCAAACGCGCGGCGATGGGTCATCCCGAACCTTTCCACATGAAAATGCTCGGCGTTGGCAACGAGCAATGGGGCCCGCAATACATCGAACGCTACACGAAATTTGCCGAAGCTCTCAAAGCGAAATACCCTGAAATCCAACTCGTTTCTGCCGCCGGTCCCGCGCCCGGCGACGAGCGTTTCAAATTCGCCTGGTCCAAGCTGCGCGACTTGAAGGCCGATATTGTGGACGAACATTGTTATGCGAATCCAAAGTGGTTTTACGAAAACACCCATCGATACGACAACTATGACCGCAATGGCCCGAAGGTATTCTTCGGCGAATATGCAGCGCAAAGCGTGGCGACCGGTAGCGTGAAGAACCGCAACAACCTCGATTGTGCCCTCTCCGAAGCCGCCTGCATGACCGGCCTCGAGCGCAATGGCGACGTTGTGCGGATGGCTTCCTATGCGCCGCTTTTCGCGAACACGGAAGCCTGGCAATGGACGCCCGATCTGATTTGGGTGAACAGCCTCACGGTCTGCCCGACGCCGAACTATTATGTGCAAAAGTTGTTCGCCAACAATCCGGGTGACGTCACGGTGCCGCTGAAACTCGACGCAGCGCAGGGATCGAGATTTTTCGCCTCAGCCACCCGGGACACCGCATCCGGGGAAACCATTCTCAAGGTGGTGAACGGCCAATCTTCACCGATGGAGGCGACTCTTGATTTTACCGGAGCGAAATCCCTCGCGCCGGAAGCGCGGGTGTTCACTTTAGCCGGCGGCAGCGGGCAGGATGAAAATTCCTTCAACGAGCTACAGAAGGTTTTCCCGAAAGAAGCCCAATTGAAAATTGAAGGTCCGAAGTTCAGCCATGTTTTCCCGGCGAATTCCCTGACCGTCCTGCGGCTCAAGAGCGGGAATTGATATCAGGCAATTAACACAAGGAGGGGCGAAATCTGTCCCCCATCAAAAAAAACAGGCGCGGATCGTTTTACCGATCCGCGCCTGAGATTGTACATTTTCCCCCCAAAGATCCCAGATGGCTCTGCTGCGGCGCTGTTCATCGTCTTCCCCCCGGAGTTCGATGTGGCCTTCAGCAGAGTTGCTCGGGATAGAGATATGTTGGAAAGGTTTCAGCTCATCTGAGCTGGGCTGTCGCCTTTCGTTGGAAGTAAAGTGATCTAGAAAGTTAGGCGTTGGAAGTTAATTGGAGTCCCATTCCCGGCCAGGTGGTCCCAAAATCGGCCATAGCGGAGGATTTTAATCCCGATCCGCCACAAACAGGGTGTGGCTGAAGCGTTTCGCCTTCGGATAGGCTTTCGCGCTGATGCATTCCACGCTTTTGAAATGGGACTTCAGGGACTGAGCGAACGATTTGTCCGGATGTGCGGACCAGAAAATCACACGACCACCGGGATGCAGCGCGTTTTTGATCCGGACGATCCCCGGCTTGGCATAAAGACGCTCGTTGCGGTTTTGCACAAAAGGATCCGGTCCGTTGTCCACATCCAGCAGAATGGCGTGATAGCGATTCGCACCGCAGCGATCGATCAGATCATAAACATCGCAAACGTGGATCCCGACGCGCGGCTCATCGAGCAGTTTGCCATTCACCTCTTGCAGAAACTCGCGGTTCCACGCCACGACTTCAGGAAGCAACTCCGCCACATCCACTTGCGCGTCGGGACCGGTGAGCGCGAGCACCCGCTTCAAGGTGAAACCGAAGCCGAGCCCGCCGATCAGCACGCGCGGCTTTGGCGGAAGGTGATGGCAGGAAAGCTCCGCCATTTGTTCCTCGGACGATGAGGCGGTGGTGCTCATCAGTTGCAGTCCGGCGACCTTGAGGAAATGCTGCCCATCGTGTTCGTGCAAGGTGAGCTGGGCGCCATCGGGCGTTTTACAAGTGGCAAGCGTGCGGGTGATTTTCATGCTGGGAAATCGGAATGGCGCAGTCTCATCCGCAATTTTGGCTGGAGCAAATCTTTCGCGCTGTCATCTTGGGCGGATATGAAAAGGCTCCGGTCCATTTTGGTTTTCGCCTGCCTGACGATCGCGGCGGATGCGGCAGTCACGCTGAACCAAATCGAGACGTTTTCCGCGCTCAACGGCTGGGACAGCGGCGATCCGAACCCGAACCCGCCCGCCATTCTTTCGAATTCCGGCCCGCTTGGCTCCGGCGATAGCGCGTTGCAGGTGACTTCCAACGGCGGAAGCGGCGCGGGCGGTCGTCTCGTCGTTTTCAATACCACGCTCTGGACGGGCGACTACATCGCTCAAGGTATTCTGGCGATTGCTGCGGATTTGAGGAATTCCGGCAGCACGGCCCTTTCCATGCGGATTGCTTTCAATGGGCCGGGTGGGAAGTTCGTCACCGCGCCTTCAGTGATCGCCGCGTTTTCCGGCTGGGTGCATTCGGTGTTCGATATCAAGCCCGGCTCGCTGATCAGCGCCGGAGGCAGCAATGCGGCGGCGACGATGGCCGGCGTCACCGAAATGCGGATCCTGCATTCCTCGACGGTGGACTATCGTGGAGCCCAGATTTCGAGTGGATTTCTGGCGGACAATATTCAGGCGGTTCCGGAACCGGCGGCGGCCGTGGCTTGTCTCCTCAGCGGTGCTCTTTTGCTTTTGCGGAAACGTTGATTGAAACTTTTTTTGAAATGTCTATTTTCCCGGCTTCATGTCCGGGGCTGTACATCGCGCGTTTGTCTTGTCGGCTCTCCTCGTGGGACCAGCATTGGCTGCGCAGTTTACGACAGTCTGGCAGTTGGGAAATGACGACGAGAGTGAACTCCCGTTCTCGCAGGAGAGCTTCGGAGCTAACAATTCCCCCGGCTCTGCGAGTCTCAAGGATGACGACTATTATTTCGCCGGGACGTATCCAGCGCCGGTCGGGGCTGTTGCCGCCGATGAAAATGTTGCCAACTACGAACGTGCCGTGACATCGGGTGACCCGCGGAACCGCATCCATTTCCCGCTCACCGCTGCCCAGGCCTCGTCCGTTTCCCGCTTGCGCATCACGGTGGATCTTTTCAACGGCGGCGCTTGGGTGAATCAGACGATCCCCGGTTTTTCCACTCACAATATCACCGTCACTTTCAATGGCCAGGTGCTCGGGGTTTTCAATCCGATCACGTGGGATCGCACGTTGAGTTTCACCGTGAACGCGTCGTCCGTCGGTGCTGTGGCGGGTGCCAACGTCCTGCAAATCGAACGCACCGGCGGCGGGGCAGGGGGCTACATCGAGTTCGATTACCTCAAGCTCGAAGCGGACCCGGACGCCCTGACGGATTCCGACGGCGATGGCATGCCGTTGTGGTTTGAGGAAACCTACGGACTCAGTGATTCCTCCGCCGCAGACGCGTTGCTCGATCCCGATGGGGACGGACTCAACAATCTCGCGGAGTTCCACGCCGGCACGAATCCCACCGACCCCGACAGCGACAACGACGGACTCATGGATTCCCAGGAAATCGCGCTCGGCACGAATCCCCTCAACGCCGATACCGACGGCGACGGTCTGACAGACGGCGCGGAAACTCAAAGCAACCCGTTGCTCGCGGACAGCGACGGCGATTCCTATCCTGACAACATCGAGATCGAACAAGGCACCAATCCTCAAAGCGCGGCTTCCGTGCCATTCAATTTTCCCGGCGCGATCGGTCTTCAGTTTGTAGCTGAAAACATGGACTCGGCGATTCTCGGCGCTGGCGAACCCGCTGGATTTTTCCGTTCCCCGAATTGGAACGCCTCGGCATTGCTCCCGCAGTGGACTTCTGGCGGCGTCGTTCTAACTGGATCGAAATCCGGCCTGAAAAATCATCGCGGCCAACCGACGACCGCAGCCGCCTCCTGGTCCTATCATTTCGCCGCCGAGGGTCTTCACAAAGGGGCCGGCAACGAGCGTCTGCTCGACGGCATGATCCGCACCGAGCGCGGCGGGACGGTGGACACGCTGGCTACTGTCAGCCTCAGCGGCATTCCTTACAGCACTTATGACGTGCTTGTTTACGTCGGCTTCAGCTATCGCAACACCGCCCGCGCAGTCGTTCATCGTGGTGGCAATTCTGCGGACGACCGTTATTTCGTGAGCGATTCGCAACCTCCGTTCATCGGTTGGAACGAGATCAAAGCGAACTCACTTGCCACTATCAAACCCGGAAATTTCGTCCGCTATCGAAATCTCACCGGCAGCACGCAGACGATCTCGCTCGAATCGATCGACAACGATCCGGTCGGAATCCACGGCATCCAGATCATCAACAGTGGCACGGACACCGATGGCGATGGCATGTCCGATGCGCTCGAAGTGGAAAATCATTTCAATCCCGCCCTCGCCGACGCCAACGCGGATGCCGACTCGGATGGAATGAACAACGCTGCGGAAATCGCCGCCGGCACCGACCCTCACCATCCAGACTCGGATCGCGACGGCATCCCGGATGGAGCCGAGGCCGCTCATTCAACCTCACCGCTTAATCCTGATAGTGATGGCGATGGGTTGTTGGATGGCGACGAGATCAACGCCGCCCCATTTCCCTCCAATCCCACCTTGGCTGATAGTGATGCGGATGGCTTCAGTGATGCGGTCGAGCGCACCTATCATTCCAACCCGCTTTCCGCGTCCAGCACGCCGCCGCCTGTCCCGGTCTGGGAAGCGGCCACCCATACCTGGCGCTGGCGGATCGACAATCTCCGGCTGCTCTGGAACCACGATCAATCGATGCTCGGTGCCATTGAATCCGATGAATCGATGCTCTGCGAAGCGATCGCGGACATCAATCAAAGCGGGTGGAGTCGCCAGATCGGGATTGGCATCCGCTATATCAACGGCAGGCTGGTCCACCGCTTCCGGGGTCTCGAAGGTGCGTTCTATCAAAGTGGTCATCCTGCCGATGGTTTCTGGAATAGCGATTGGAGCGGGACGCCGGTGGACCGCACGCGGGATTTCGGATTCAGCGGTTATGGCAGCGCGGATGATTCCTATCCGCTGCGCTTGGAGTTCACCGCAGCGCAGCAATTTCCTCAGAATCTGTGGACGCTCACTTTCCGGATTTCCAATTTCACGAATCCCGCCAGCCCGGTGACAATTGCCACCTACACGAACTCCAGCGCGGTTGCCTCGGATTCGTCGCTGCTCTCGGGCACGACGGTTTGGACGAATCAAGATGGAGCCAGCGGTCGCATCGATCTCGATTTGGAAACCGGCGTCCAGGCGCTTGTCGCCCCAAACGCGCTGGGGCCTGTCGATACCGACAACGATGGCATGCCCGACGCATGGGAAACCGCCCACTCGTTCAATCCAAACAGCACCGCCGATGCTTCGTTGGATGCGGACTCGGATGGACTCACCAATCTCAAGGAGTTTCTCATCGGCACCGATCCCCGGAATTCTGATAGTGATAACGACGGCGCATCCGATGGCGTTGAATTGCTCCATGGCACCGATCCGCTCGACGCCAGCAGCATTCCGGCTTGGTTCAATTTCACCGGCAAGATTGATGATTTGGATGGCGATGGCATGTCCGATGCCTGGGTGCTCTGGAGTGGCGGAAAACATCGATTGGCCTCCGCCGATGACGATGGAGATGGCGTCAGCAATCTGGATGAAAGCAACGCCGGCACGAATCCGGATGACGCCAATTCCAAATTCGATCTCAAAGGCTGGCGGGAAAATAACAACTTCGTGCTTTCCTGGACCGAACTCGCCTACAAAGCCAACCGCGTGGAATTGAGCGACTCGCTCGGCACCTGGCAAACCGCCAGCGGGCTTCCCGCATCCGGTATCGTCGGCGGGCGCAGACAGGTCACGATCCCGTCCGAGTTTCCTTCTGCGACTGGCAAACGTTTCTATCGATCGGCTGCTCTGCCGCTCGATACGGATGGTGATGGCGTCGAGGATTGGGTGGAGAAAAACGTGTTGGGTTCTTCGTTGGGCGGCACCGATTCACTCGGCCAACCGCTCATGCGTTCAAACGGCCAGACACTCGGCGGCGATGCGGTTGCTTTGTTGGATCGCCTTCAAGGTTCGAACTCGTCCGGTGGTACTTCGGGCAGCAATACCCCCGGCAAACCATCTCCGGTGAATGCTTCCCGCTTCCTGATGCAGGCGAGTTTCGGGCCGACTCCCGAGTCGATCAAGGAGGTCCGCGATCTTGGATTTGCCGCATGGATCGATCATCAGATGACTCTCCCGATCTCGTTGCTCCAGCCTTACATCAAGGAAATCAAGGCTGACGGTGCTGGCCCGCGGATCGATCCTTATTATAATTTCAACGAGCTCGATCAATTTGTCTACGGCAACAACGTCACCACCCCGTTCGCCCGCAATGCGATCAGTGGAGAGGACCAGCTCCGCCAGCGTGTTGCCTTCGCTCTCTCACAGATTCTGGTGGTTTCGCGACGCGATGCGAACCTTGAGGAAAAGGCGGAGGCGATCACGAATTACTACGACATGCTCAGCCGGAATGCTCTTGGAAATTACGGCGATCTTCTCCGTGAGGTGACGTTCCATCCGGCGATGGGTTGGTATCTCAGCCACGCGGGAAATCAGAAGGCCGATCCGTCGATTCCGCGTTACCCCGATGAGAACTATGCGCGTGAAATCATGCAGCTTTTCACCATCGGAATCTGGCAACTCAATCCGGACGGCAGTCGCAAGCTGGATGGCAACGGGCAACCGATCCCCACTTATGACAATGGCGACATCACCGAGCTCTCCCGCGTTTTCACCGGCCTCTACTTTGCCTCGCCCTACGGCTGGGGCGGCGGCGGGTGGGCGGACGAGCATTTCATCGTGCCGATGGTGATGTATCCCGAGCGCCATGATTTCGAGCTGAAACATCTGCCTAACCATGTGGTCCTTCCCGCTCGTGAGCCGACGGAAACGAATGCCGTGCAGGAGGTGCGCGATGCGGTGGACGCACTTTTCCACCATCCGAACACGCCGCCGTTTGTCTGTCGCCAGCTCATCCAGTTTCTCATCACGGACAATCCGTCGCCCGCTTACATCCAACGCGTGCAGAATGTTTTCGTGAACGACGGCTCGGGAGTGCGGGGAAATCTGGCGGCCGTGGTGAAGGCAATTCTGTTGGATCCGGAAGCGCGCTCGCAGCCGCTTTCTCCGGCGTTTGGAAAAGTCCGCGAGCCGGTGATCCGGACGATGCACATGGGACGCTTGTTCCATCTCGCGGAGGCGCATCCGGAGTTCGTCTGGTGGAACTGGACGGACACTTTCTACAGCTTCAGCGCCGAGGAGCCGATGAATTCACCGAGCGTTTTCAATTTCTACACGCCTGTCTATCAAGCGCCCGGCGACATCCGCAATGCGGGACTCGTCAGCCCGGGATTCCAGATCGTGAACACTTACTCGGCGGTTTCGTTCCCGAACCTGCTTTGGGATTACCTGCATGATGGAATGAAAGCCGGATGGGACTGGAACTTTCCTTTCGATTACCGCGATTCGCTCAACCTCGCGGAAAACCCGGACGCGCTGGTGGATCAGTCCAATCTACTGATTTGCGCCGGATCGATGACGTCACGCACCCGTGGCATCATGCTCGGTGCGCTGGCCAATCCAGCGCTCAGCCAGAAGGACCGCGTGGCGCTCGCCATTTGGATCGCCATGACCAGCCCCGAGGGCGTTGTGCAAAAATAAAACCATCTAACGAACATGCGCACCCGCCGCCAATTTTTAGGAGAAACCAGTTGCGCCGCCATCGGTTCGACTTCGATTCTCTCCACGCTGCTGAATCTGACGATGGCGAACCACGCCGCCGCGCAAGGTGGATTCGGTGGCCAGCGCAAGGCGCTCGTCTGTTTGTTTCTCTCCGGCGGCTGCGACACGTTCAATCTGCTCATTCCCCGCGATTCGCCCGGCGGATACGATGAATACGCTGCGTCGCGCTCGGGGCTGGCCATCCCGCGGAACAAGCTGTTGCCGCTGAATTTCGCGGACAATCTCGGTCGCAGCTACGGCCTGCATCCTTCGTGCGTCCGCCTTGCGGAAATGTTCAATGGCATGGGCGGCGACACTAGCAAGAAGCGCGTCGCGATGATGGCGAACATTGGCACGCTGATCGAGCCGATCCCCAACAAGCAGGCTTATGAAAACGGAGCTATCGCCCTTCCCAAGGCGTTGTTTTCCCACCGCGATCAGATCGAGCAATGGCAGACCTCGGTGCCGCAGGGCATGCAGATCCTGTCCGGCTGGGGTGGGCGCGCGGCCGATGTCATTCACTCGGCTTACAACACCGAGCAGACGGCCGGCTACTACATGCCGATGAATTTCTCTCTATCAGGAAACTCCGCGTTCCAGATTGGCCAGAGCGAGGGGCAGTTCGTTATCACCAGCGGCGGGGCGCTTTCGTTCACCGGGACGAATTCGAGCTCCGCCATTCATCAGGCGAAAAACCAAGCCCTGCGTGATACGGTCGCCAGTCCGCTGGAGGATCACTATCAGAATCTTTTCCAACGCACCCACGGCCGGATCACTTCAAACAGCGTCGAGCGGGGAATCGAGTTTCAAAGTCATTTCGACGTGCCGGGTTCTGCCAACGGGCAGGATGTCGAGACGGTTCTGGCTGCCGCCGGTTTTCCGGATCACTGGCTTTCCGATCAATTCCGCGCGGCGGTGAAAACCATCGTCATCCGCGAACAGCTAAAGCTCGCCCGTCAGACGATCTTCATCGAGTTCGGGGGCTGGGACCATCACACGGAGCTGCTGAACAATCAGAAGAAGATGTTGGATGCGCTGGATGCGGTGCTTTACGCCTTTCAGAAATCGCTCGAAACCCTCGGCCTCGCGAACGACGTGGTCACCTTCACGTGCTCGGACTTCGGCCGCACCCTCCGCTCGAACGGCCAAGGCACGGATCACGCCTGGTCCGGCAACCAACTCGTGATGGGCGCTCCGGTGACCGGCGGCATGGTTCGTGGTTCGTTCCCATCGCTGGTGATCGACGGAAATGACGACATCGGTCGTGGTGGTCGCATTTTCCCGAAACTCTCGGCGGACGAATATTTCTGCGAAATGCTGCGCTGGTTCGGCGTGACGGCGGGGGACATGGATATGGTGCTGCCGAACATCCGGAATTTTTATGATCCTGCGAGCAGCACCGGCCCGGTGGGTTTCATTGCCTGAAGTTCCCATGCGCAGGACATTTACCATCGTCGTGTTGCTCCTGATCTTCGCCATGCTCGGAGCATTGGTGTGGGTTTCGAACAATCTGGGCGTGATCAAGCGGAAGTCGGAATCACCGAAAGTGGTTGTGGAGAGCCGGAATCCACCGCCACAGCCGACCAAACCGACTGCCAGCGAGGCGTTGCTTGCGGGCTATGGCGATCCGGCGACTCCGCCCATCGAGGATTTGCGGAAAATCCAGCGCGTCGCCACGGGTTATTTTTCCGTGATCAAGGACTCCGGTCGGTTTGCCATCGGTGGAAACGAGGATTTTTCCGCAGCCCTTCGCGGGGAAAATCCGAACCGCGAGGTGTTTGTCCGCGCGGGAAATCCGGTGTTTTCACCCGCCGGATTGCTGGTGGATCGCTGGGGAAGCCCGGTGATCGTTCATCCCGAAGCGTGGCGTCAGCTCGAGTTCCGATCCGCCGGTCCCGATCGGATTCCCTATAACGAGGACGATCTGATCCTGGCTCCCAATGGGAATTCGCGGACGGGAAACTGAGTTTTCGGGCGAAATCTCTGCCCAATCATGAAGCTTGCGCCGGGGGCTATCCCCCTCCAAACTTTCAAAACAAATTATGAATGAACGGCGCGTCGTCATCACCGGCATTGGATGTATCTCCCCACTTGGCAACGACTTGGACACCACTTGGGATGGTCTGAAGTCGGGCAGAAGCGGGATTTCCCTTATCACTCAACTGGATACAGAACCCTTCGATTGCAAAATTGCTGGTGAGATCAAAAACTTCAACGCCGATCCCTATTTCGGTGTTCCCAAGGACGCCCGCCGTTCGGATCGCTACGTGCAGTTTGCCGTGGCCGCATCGAAAATGGCCATGGCGGACTCGGGTGTTGATGTTTCCAAGATCGATCCACGTCGTTTCGGAGTGATGGTCGGCAGCGGCATCGGCGGATTGTCGACCCTTGAGCGCGAGCACTCGACTTACCTGACGAAGGGTGCAAAGCGGGTTTCACCGTTCACCATTCCGATGATGATTTCGAACATCGCGAGCGGAATCATCTCCATGGAATTCGGCCTGCTCGGGCCGAACATGGTCATCGTCACCGCTTGCGCCACGTCCAACCACAACATCGGCGAAGCTTGGCGCATCATCAAATTCGGCGATGCCGATGCCTTCCTCTGCGGCGGTGCGGAAGCCGCCATTCTCCCGATGGGCCTCTGCGGTTTCAACAACATGAAAGCGCTGAGCACGCGCAATGATGAGCCCGAGCGCGC
>JBDSZP010000032.1:0-8839 GCA_039925065.1 Luteolibacter sp. | reverse complement strand
GTTTCGCGGTCGGTGATGATTTTGACCCGTTCAACAGGTCCATAAGCGGCGAAGAGGCCAGTAACGTCTTCTTCAGTAGCAGTGTAGGGCAGGTTGCCCACGTAGATGTCCATTTTTGTCTATTCTTATCACGCCATCACATTCAACACTTCCTGAGACCATGGCGTAAGAGACCAGACGAAGCGCGTTCACCTACGAATTTGCAAAATGAACGCTGTGTCTCTACCCCCAAGAATGAAGGTTGGCAAGAAATGTTTTTTTGCTCGGTTTCCAAAAGGTCGGCAGAACGGGGAAGAAACCGCGTGGACGGAAGGGATTCAGACGACGATTCGGGGCAGGTGGGTTTGAGGAAAGGGGGCCTGTTTGGGACGGCTTTCAAACCCTTGTTTGACGTGGAATCAAAAATCAGGAAATTTTTCGCGTTTCATCGGACGGTGTTCCGGCTCAAATCACCCCCGCCGCGCACTCCGTGCGGGAAAATTTCATCTCAAAATTCTGATCGCCATGTGGAAAGGCCGCTTCTCCAAAGATACTTCGTCACTCGTCCAGCAATTCGGCGAATCCATTTCGTATGACTGGCGCTTGTTCCCGCACGACATCGCGGGCTCGATCGCTCATGCCAGAGCGCAGATGGCTGCGGGATTGCTGACTGCCGATGAGTTTTCCCAGATCGAGAACGGTCTGCTGGAAATCCTGGGCGATATCGAAGCCGGGAAATTCGAGTTCAAGACCTCGCTCGAGGACATCCACATGAACATCGAGGCCGAGCTCACGAAACGCATCGGCCCGGCGGGCGCGAAACTCCACACCGCCCGTTCCCGCAACGATCAGGTCGCCACCGACACGCGCCTCTACACCCGCACCGAAATCGACGATCTGCTTGCCGCCATCACCGGCCTGCAAAAAGCCTTGCTCGACCGCGCGGAAAAATACGCCGCCACCGTGATCCCCGGCTACACCCACCTTCAGCGCGGCCAGCCGGTCACTGCTGGCCACCATTTCCTCGCTTACGTGGAAATGCTTGAGCGCGACAAATCCCGCCTCGGGGATTGCCGGAAGCGCCTCAATATTTCCCCGCTCGGTTCCGGCGCACTCGCTGGCTCCACGATCAATCTCGACCGCCACGCCATCGCCGCCGAGCTGGGCTTCGACGGCGTCACGCACAACTCGATGGATGCCATCGCCGACCGCGACTACATCGCCGAACTGCTCTTCGTTATTTCGCTCTGCGGCGTCCACCTTTCGCGCCTCAGCGAGGATCTCATCCTGTGGTGTACCGCCGAATTCGCGTTTGCCTCTCTATCCGACGCGCACACCACCGGTTCCTCACTGATGCCGCAGAAGAAAAACCCCGACGTCTGCGAACTCACCCGGGGAAAGACCGGCCGTCTCGTCGGAAATCTGATGAACCTCCTCGTCGCCGTCAAAGGCCTGCCGCTCACCTACAACCGCGATCTCCAGGAAGACAAGCCTCCTCTTTTCGACTCCGTGGACACCCTTCACCTCATCCTCGCCGTCAACACCGAGATGATTTCCGCCATGGAACTCCGCGAGGAAAACTGCCGCGCCGCCGCGGCCGATCCGATGCTGCTCGCCACCGATCTTGCCGATTACCTCGTGAAAAAAGGCGTCCCATTCCGCCACGCCCACGAACTCGTCGGCAAAGCTGTCGCCCAAGCCATCGCCACCAAAACGCCGCTCGATCAACTCGATCTCAGCGCCATTGACCCCGCCTACGGTCCGGATGCGAAGGATGTTTTCTCCCTGGAAACCGCTCTAGCTGCCCGCACCAACCCCGGCGCTCCTTCCATCGCCAACGTGAAGGCGGAGATTGGCAGGTGGCAAAGCCTGCTCGGGCAGTGAAGGTGAAGGAATCAAGGTGGGGGCTGGAGCTTTCTCCATCGCCTTGTTCATTGTGTTGTTTTTAGGAACTCCGCACGAAGGCGATCAAACTCTTCAAATTCCTGATTGTAATGTTTCATGAAGGATTGAATGAGCCATTCGTGCATCTCCATAGCTTTTTGCAGGTATGAGCTAACCAACCATGCAAGCCGAATTTGCTCGGGATGCGTAGCTATGAAGTTCTTACTTCGCGCAGTCCACCCTTCCCAGTCGTGTAGTTGGTGAAGGTTAAGAGCTATCTGCCACTTTTCTTCAGGAATTGTACAGATATGTGAGATTTTTGGCAGACCGAAGTGCAGCGTGTAATTGCGAAAGTCTTCGACGAATTTAGATAGATCGTCTGAGAATCGGATTTTGATCTGCTCTTGATACTCCAGGCGGTGCTTGGGCGAGATTGAGTCTCCTCGCATCATATTTCGCGTGTGCTCGACCATGGTCTTCACCGCTGCTAGGAAATTGTGGAGATATCGAATCATGTGATTCTCGAAATCCCGGTATTCCATCCGCCGGGCTTGATCGAAGGCGATTTTAGAAAAACGACCAGATTCTATCTCCTCTATAAAACGCAGTACCTCGAAGGAGTTGACAGAAAGAATGTCTTTCGTTGTGCCATAGCCGAATAGGGCAAGCATCAGCGCATTGGCTGGATGCTGATCCAAATCTTCGAAGCCCGGTGTTGCACCTTCTTTGCTCATTCTATTGAGTGGCGGCGCACTTGTAACCGCCGCGCACGGCATGGAAGAAACCGGAATTTCATCGCGCGAGCATCTGCCGGATTTCGGCGAAAACCTGTTCTCCCGGAATGGTTTCGACGCGTCCCATTCTCACATCCTCCAAACGTCTCTGGATTTCTTCCGCCCATTCCCTTCGATGATCGGCGTCCTCAACCGCATGCAGGCTCCCAACCAATTTTTCGGCGAGATCAGCGCGGGAGGAGGCGGGAAGCTTCAACGCCTCGCTTTCAAGTTGTTCGATGGTCAAAGCCATATTTGGAAATTACCCGGAACGGGTTTGAAATTCAAGGTGTGATTCCAGTTCCCCCTACGGACCGGACGGCAAGAACGTGTTCTCCGCCCTCGCCGCCCGCTCCGGTTCCGGTTCCGGCGCGTCTTCCATCGATAACGTGAAGGGCGGTGGGATATCGGCAGGTGGAAGGCCGCCTTGGCCTGAGCGCGGTAATCGGTCATTTTTACATTCCGATGACTGCCTCAAGTGAATTGGATTTAAAACAGCGTCTCGCGCAGCTCTCGGAGAAGGAGTGGCTGGCCATGTCCGCCTATTTGCTCCGGCTCAAGCATCAGTCGAAGAGCGGGCGGCGTTCGGTTTCCAAGATCATTGAGGAGAATGGCTCTATTTCCCGCAAGCTTCCCTCTATCGACCAGCGTCATCCTGCTCTCCCTTTGTTGGGTTGGCCCTCCAGCCGCGTCTGATTTTTTACGTGACTCATTGATCCTGTGATGTATTGCTCCGCCATAGACAGTCACTAACATTCATGAGTTTCCCAACAATTTTCCGACAATTCACAGGCTGTGGCCTTCTGCGTGCTCTCCTCATTTCCGCTTCGGCTGCTGTTATCAGTTCCTGCTCCACGTTGCGAAATCCGGTAACCCCGGACCGCGCCGCAGCCCTGAGGCCGGGCGAGGGGCTTGTTGCGGCTTCGTTCGCCTCCAAAGCCATTGACCGCTCGGGGCGGGTTGTGCCAGTCGGAGGCAAGGTCACGGTCCTTGCGAAGGGACTCGGCACCAACAAATCGGTTCAGGTCAGCTTCACGCCGGAGATATTCAAGAAGGAGCAAAGTGAGCTCGTTCCCCTGATTGGCTTCGGCGGGACCGAGCCGAGCGACGTCGTCGCGATCCCTCTTCCGGAAGGTGAATATGAAATCACGGGTTGGAGGGTTGCTGACCATGCGATCACGGCTGATGTGTATTTCTCGAACCGTCTGCCGATGAAGGTTCCTTTTCACGTGAAAGCGGGAGAAACCACTTATCTTGGAAGGATGAATTCGTTATCCGTTTACGGGAAAAACTTCATCGGTCTTGCCGTGCCCGGGGAGGCATTGGTGATCATCAGCGATCAATACCAAGCTGACGTCCCGCGGATCTCGAAAAATTATCCGTCCATCCATCAGTCTTCGATTCGTAAATCCAACGTCCCGCAAACCTACATGGCGGAGATGAAACGGATTTCGAATACTCCCTCAAAATTCTTCGGATTGTTCTAGCACGATCAGGTGAAACAAAATTGTTAGTTCAGCCAGCTATCCAAACTGCCGAGCATTCTCTGGAACAATCTTTCGGAGTCTTCCTTCGAAGGACGCTTTGCATTCCCGAAAGGCTTGTAAATGACACGCAGGGAAAGTGGAGAATCGGCAAAGCCGTCATGAAGCTCCATCTCAAACCCATCTCCCCACTCCCTCACTTCCACATTCCTCTTTTTTGCATTGCGAAACCAAGCGGAGCTGAAATTGCGGGGATCCAGTGAGAACCAAACGGTGTATTCGGTGCTGTCTTTCCGGATCTCATTGCTTTGAGAAGCGATTTGGATGGCTCCATTCCGGCCGATCGTTGGAGTCACGTCCAACTTGCCGACGAACGGATGGAACGAAGCCGCCATCTCCTTCGTGGATGTTTCCTTCATCATTGACTGAAAAAGCCGATGGCAAAAGTCGTCACATTCTAACTGTTTCGTATTCAAACGCACCGACGGCATCGGCGCGCTTGAGACGGGATCTGCAGTTCGAAATACTAACTTTATCGGATAGTTCGGGGGGGATTTGGTGAAAACTGTCACGGTGTCGGATTTGAAGTTTTCCGTGAGCGTTTTTTCGAGCGATTCGTGATGAGTGTTAGCGGTGTGCCCGATGCCGTTTGAAAATGTCCTCAAGGGCTTCCCTGATTTCGGAATAGGCCGTGAAAATTTTCCGCGGGCTTTCGGTTTTCTCCGGGGGGGCATTTGGTTGGAAAAGTGTGGTGCCCCGTCCATTTTATGCGCGTTTGTGTTGTCCGCCCGCTTCTTCAGCTCGCGGATGGCTTCAGCGTTTCCATTCCGGTCATGATAACCGGCCATTTGACCCGAGGATAGGAAGTCGAAACCGTGCGGCTGTGGAGGAAGACCGTTTCCTCCTAATTTTCCCCGCCCCAGTTCCAGTCTTGCCAAAGCTCCAAAACCCCGTAGCTTTTTTTTGAGCAGGTATTTCCTACCTCCATGCCCGCATTTGGCCGATTGCTGATTGATTCACCCCTGTTCTGAGAGCGGTGAAATCGGCTTGCTGGCAGGAAAATCGGAATTTCCTGTCTCACGGGCGGCGGCGCAAGCCGACTTGTTCCGACACCGGGTGAAGTCCCCTTCCGCAACCGCTGCGGAGCTTCACCCCGGCACCAAAAAGCCGGATCGTCGGAGCCATTCGGTCAGCACGAGGTCCTTCCAGCATTGCCGGACTTTGCCTAAAGTCCGCCGCGCCGGGCCGCCTGAAACCATGACCCCACTGACAAAATGTCAAACGCAACACACGATTCCCGCAATTCGGGAGACAACCGTCGCCGCCGCTCACGCGGAGGCTCAAACCGCAACAATAACAACGACAACCGCGGCGAGCGCGGGGAACGCCGTTCAGGCGACTCCCGCAATGACAACCGCGGAGGTCAAAACCGCCGCCAGGAAAGCAACCGTTCCGAGGAATTCCGCCCGCAGGCCCCACGCCCAGCCCGTGTTTACTCCGCGCCTAAATTGACATGGTGGCAGAGTATTCTGAAAGCCGTCGGTCTTTACAAAGCTCCGGCCGCCCCAGCCCGCCCCGAGCGCAAGCCGGAGCCCGCCAAGGCAAATACCGAAGCCCGCGCACCGAAATCGAACACCCGCAACGCCCGCTCTAACGAAGGTGGCGCGCCGCAACAGGAACGGGAACCACGTCCGGAGCGCCAGCCGCGCCCTGAGCGTCAGCCCAAGGAACGCCCGCGTGGTGGAAACCGCGACAGTGTGGAATCCCCACGGGTTTATGTCGGCAACCTGTCCTACGACGTGACCGAACAAGACCTCCAAGAGCTCTTCAAGGGCATTGGCGGCGTTCGCAATGTTGAGGTTGTTTACAACCGCAGCACCCACCGCTCCAAGGGTTACGGCTTTGTGGAAATGCTCCGAATGGACGAAGCCATCCGTGCCGTGGAAGTCCTTAACGACCAACACTTCATGGGCCGCAAGCTCACCGTTTCCGGTGCGAAATCCAAGGGCAACGACGAGCGTGAGGAAAAGGAAGATCGTCCGGAGCGTGAGCCCCGCAAGATCGTCGTCGCCTCCGCGAATCCAAATCCTGCGCCAGCCGCTCCGGTTGCTGAAGCAGCCCCAACGGCCGCCGTCGAGGCTGCCGAGCCGGTGATCCAAACCATCGTCGAAACCGTCCCGCAAGCCGCTGAGGCAGCTCCGGCCGCCACCGACCTCGAAGCCAAATACGGCTTCGACGAGCCGAAGGCGAAGACTGAAGAAGCGTAATCCGCTTCCTCAGAATCCAATCAAACCAAACCCCCGTCCGGCCCCGCCGCGATGGGGGTTTTTGTTTCCAAACGTAGTCATGGACTTCAGTCCGTTCTTCGAAGCCGCGGAAGAACGGACTTACTTTTTCGACCCTCCTCCAACCTTGACTCATCAATTATCTGTCTTACTGTGCAGCACAGTCATGAAGAACATCACGCTCAAAATTGACGATGAGACCTACCGCAAGGCCCGTGTCCGGGCAGCAGAGCAGGGGACGTCGGTCAGTGCCATGGTGAAGGATTTTCTTGTGAAGAAGGCTGGCGAGGAGGACGAACTCGAAACCCGCCGCATCGCCGCACTCGACGAGCTATACCGGATCGCCGACACCCGTGGGCAAGCGAGGTCGGAGCCTTTGAAACCCCTGACGCGAGACGAGATTTATGCCGAACGCCTTCGTTGACACGAACGTCCTGATTTACGCGGCGGATGAATCTGCTTCGGATGAACGCAAAACCCGGATCGCCCGGGAACTACTCCGCCAGCGAGGCTTGCAGCTTTCCGTTCAGGTGCTCAATGAGTTCACGGTGAACGCGCGGCACCGATCGAAACTGAACTTCACCGCACAGCAGGAGAACGACTGGCTGGGCCGCTGGTTGCTTTTTCCCGTCGCGCCGCTCACACCCGATACCTTCATTTCCGCCCGGCTCATCCATTTCCGCTATCAGGTTTCCCACTGGGATTCACTCATTCTTGCTTCCGCCCGGGAAACCGGTTGCGGGGTTGTTTACTCCGAGGACCTTGGAAATGGGCAGGAATATGACGGGGTGAAGGTGGTGAATCCGTTTCTTGAGGCTCAATTACAGGGCTGAGTGAGTCCAGATTGATCTAGCAGGCGGGAGGCGGGGGGATCCTGCGACGGACTGGTGCGAAATACTCCGGCCGCTTTCAGACCTCCTCGGACTTGCTCCAGTCTTCCACACTCAATCCCACGACGCGGGTGAATTCCTTCGTGTTGTTGGTGACCATGATTCCCCGCCAGCAAGAGCGGTGGCGGCGATCCAGAGGTCGGCTTCGCTGATGATTGTTCCGGCTTTTTCGAGATCCAATCTTGTGGCCACCTATTTTTTCGAGGATCTCGTCGGACTCCGCGGATCCCCGTGAAAAGCCGATGAAATGAGACGTTCGCTTTTCATTGGCCCTGCATGGGCTGGGCGATCCGATAACGCCCCTCCGTGCCTTCCTTGAGAATGACGGCGATTGGGAAATCGAAAACGGGGCTGCGTGGAAGAACGGACTGAAGTCCTTGGACTACTTTTTGGCTTACGCTTCGGTGGTCTTGGCGGTTTTCTTGGTGGCGGCTTTTTTCGCGGGGCGCGGGGGGAAGTCGAAGCCGATTTTGCCGTCTTTGAGGTCGAAGGTGAGGTGGGCGTCGAACTTGCGTTTGGTGCGATTGGAGACGAAGCCTTTGAGGACGTCGGTCTTGCCAGTGCTGATCAGTTTGAGGACCTGATCGGCGGGGATTTCGCACTGGAGGATGGACTTGCCGATGCGGATACCGTGCGGGTCCTTTTTGGTGACGACCTCGGGGACGTGGTAGGCTTTCTCGGTGGCGTAGACCTTGTAGGTTTTGCCTTCCTCGGTTTTGGCTTCGCCGATGAGTTGTTCTTCGGTGAGTTCGGGCGGACCGTCGCGATCGTCGTTTTCGAAGACGAAATTGACTTTGAATTTCGCGTCGAGTTCGAGGGACGCGTCGAAGGGTTTGTTGAACTTCGATTTGAAGCCGGTGAGTGGGCCGACGTGTTTCGTGGTGAAAAGTTGGATCGCTTCCTCCTCGGTGAGCAGGCGGCCGGCGATGTGCTTCTTCGCCTTGAATTTGCACTCGGGCTCGCGGCATTCGTAGGTGGCTTCGGTCTGCTTGAGGCCTTGGGCACCGCACATCGGGCAGGCGACTTTGAGGTCGGGGAAAACTTCGCTTTTTGCGACGTCGGCGGCGTGGCGAGCCTTGGTGCAGATTTCGTTGGTGTAGGAGATGATCTCCTTCATGAAATCGCTCCGCTGGAGGTTGCCGTGCTCCATTTGGCGGAGCTTGAATTCCCAATCGCCGGTGAGTTTCGGCGAGTAGAGGCCTTCGATTTCCATCTCGCGGACGAGGTCGATGAGGCGCATGCCACTGCCGGAGACGTGGAGTTCGCGACCGTCGCGGGCGAGGTATTTCTGGGCGATGAGACCTTCGATGGTGGCTGCGCGAGTGGCGGGAGTGCCAAGGCCGCGGTCGGCCATGGCTTCGCGGAGAGCTTCGTCGTCGATGAGTTTGCCGGCGCCTTCCATGGCGGAGAGCAGGGTGGACTCGGTCATCCGGGCAGGTGGCTTGGTTTCCTCGGCGAGGACTTCCACTGGGTCGGCGTGGGCGGTTTCACCGGCGCTGACGGGGCAGAGTTCGTCCTTTCCGGCGGCGACGCCCGGGCGGCGG